>CAYFVQ010000103.1:0-8575 GCA_964346585.1 uncultured Eubacteriales bacterium
ACGACATAGCCTCCATGGGCCTTGAGGTCAGCAAATGGGGTACATTGTGCGCTGATCCTGAGACGTTCTGTACGAACCTACCAGGAGTATTTGCGGGCGGGGATGTGGTGAGCGGCCCCAACACTGTCATTGACGCTATCGCCGCCGGGAAAAAAGTCGCTTTGATGATAGACCGTTACCTGCATGGCGAAGAGCTTAAGCAACCATACCAGCCCTGCCTGCCCCGAATCTATGTAGAGCCAACCGCAATCGGTGTTGAAGAGGCGGAACCGGCCGAGAGAGCGAGACCGCCCTCCCTGGCGGTGGAATCGCGGAGACATAGTTTTTCCGAGGTAGATATGTCGCTCTCTTCCGAGGAGGCGGCCCGCGAGGCTCAAAGGTGCTTGAGGTGCGACCTAGAATTCACCCAACCGAAAGAAGAGAAGATCGAAGAACCGGTAACAACAGTGAAGACGACATGATTACACTGACCATAAACGGCCTGGAGCTTTCCGTTGAGAGGGGTACCACTCTGCTTGAAGCCGCAAGATTCCTTGGATTTCCGATACCCACTTTGTGTCACATGGAGGGACTTTCGCCATACGGTGCCTGCCGACTCTGCGTGGTGGAGATAGGCCAGGGCTCAAAAGCTAAGCTGGTTACCTCCTGTACTTACCTAGCCGACAATGGGCTAGAGGTGAGGACCGCCTCTTCAAGGGTCGTCACGGCGCGCAAGATGATATTGGAGCTTCTGTTAGCCTCATGCCCACAATCGAAAATCATCCAGGATTTGGCTTCAGCACACAATATACAGCAGCAACGTTTCAGACAGGAATACGAGGACTGTATCCTGTGCGGGCTCTGTGTAAGGATGTGCGAGGAGCAGATGATGGCGAAGGCCATCGGCTTCCGCGGGCGGGGAGAGAGGCGTAGCATCGGTACACCATTTGACATTAAATCGGATGTTTGCCGGTTATGTGGCGGGTGCATTTATATCTGTCCGGCATGCCAGCTGAGATGCACCTATTCCGAACCGGAGAAGGCGGTCTGCGGTTCCTGTGCGAATCTAAGCCCGCCCTGTATTGAGAAGGCAGAATTCGACGACATGATGTGCTACATGAAGCCTTGTGTCGCATGTGAGAAAGATAAAGACTGACCAGATAAGTGGAGGAAGATACAGTGTCGATAACGCTCTCGAGAATAAACTCTTCGGCAGCGACCTTAACGAAGAACAGAACCGAAGACTCGGTGACGCCTATGTCTGGCATGTGCGTTACCTGTGTGGATGGATGCATCGGCATGTGCGAGATCGGAAAATCCGCATATCGAGGGCATGAGGTTCTCTATCCCCAGCCTTTCGGTATCATCACCTCAGCCTCCGAAAAAGAATATCCCGTCGACCTATCTCATTTCAGCATCATGGGAACGGCAGCGGGGGCTCATGGAGTCGCAGCGGACAGTGACAAGGCCACATTTCCTAAAGTGACGATTGAAACAGCCATAGGACACGACAAAGGGATCAAATTGAAAGTTCCTTATATCATTTCTGGCATGGGTTCAACGAATGTGGCTAAACAGAATTGGGAAGGATTAGCCAAAGGAGCCGCTCTGTCTGGGTCGATCCTCACGATCGGAGAAAATGTCTGCGGCATGGACGACGAATCCGTGATTAAAAATGGAAAAATCGTTCGCTCTCCCGATATGGAATCCCGGGTGAAGTTCTTTAAGGATTTTCAAGAGGATGGCTACGGAACAGTCGCGGTCCAGGCTAATGTCGAAGACACAAGGCTGGGAGTTCAAGAATATGTCATCAACAAGCTCGGAGTCGAAACCGTCGAGTTAAAATGGGGGCAGGGAGCCAAGGATATCGGGGGTGAAGTGAAGATAAAAACCCTCAAGAAAGCCCAGGAACTGAAGAAAAAAGGATACATCGTCCTTCCTGATCCCGAAGATTCCTCTGTCATAAAAGCATTCGAAAAAGGAAGCTTTAAGGAATTCGAGAGACATTCTCGACTGGGAATGGTCGAGGAAGAAAGCTTCATGCAGAGAGTCGAGGAACTCCGAAAGGCAGGGGCCAAGTATGTCTTTTTGAAGACCGGTGCATACAGGCCTGTCGACCTGGCCCGAGCCGTCAAGTATGCCTCAAAAGCCAAGCTCGACCTCCTGACTGTTGATGGAGCCGGCGGTGGGACAGGAATGAGCCCCTGGCGAATGATGAACGAATGGGGCATCCCCAGTGTAGAAATCTGGTCCCTGCTGTATCAGTACCTCCGCAAACTCGATGAAAAAGGAGAATACATTCCTGATGTGGCCGCAGCTGGAGGGATCACATTCGAAGACCAAATCTACAAGGCTCTTGCCCTGGGTGCTCCGTATTTCAAGGTTGTCGGTATGGCCAGAGGACCCATGGCCGCAACGATGGTGGGCAAAACAATTGGAAAGAGAATCAATGAGGATCAGGTCCCTGTTTATGTCGAACGCTTCGGTAACACGGCAGACGAAATATTCGTCACAGCTCCGGAATTGAAGAAAAAATACAAGGAAAAATACAATGATATCCCCACTGGCGCGATCGGGCTTTACACTTATTTTCACAGGCTCAGCCAGGGACTGCGCCAGCTCATGGCTGGAAACAGAAAATTCGCCTTAAAATACATTTCTCGTGACGATATTGCTGCTTTGACTCAAGATGCCGCCGACATCAGCGGTATTCCCTACATCACTGATGTCGACAAAGAAGAAGTCGAGAAAATCCTGGAAAGCTGAACCAGCTAGAATAGAGCGAAAAAGGCCCCATCGCCTGTGATGGGGCCTTTTTTTATTTTAAAAAAGGCGGACTGTCTCATTTTTTTAGCAAAAAAGGTGCCAGTTGTTTATGCTCGGTAATCAAGTAACACTTTTATTAAAAATGTTGAGGGAAAAAGTGTCATTGCGAGCGAAACGTGGCAATCTCATAAAAAAGATATCTTCATTCCCGTAACAATATAATTTCTCTCAACGAGATTGCCACGCTTCGCTCGCAATGACACCCAAAAAATGATACCAAATTACTGAGCACTTACAACAGGCACCTTTTTATTAAAAGAATGGCAGCTTTCTTCATGTAAAAGCTCAGGACAATGGGCTCGGAAAACACGTAACTTTTGCCCAATATAGGAATGTATCCGATGATGCGAAGGCTTGCGGGGAAAAAACCGTTTGAAGGCGGAGCGGGCACGGTTCCTCAGGGTATTACCCAAGAGGAGAGTGGAGCCTGAAACCGAGCAACTTTTGTCTGATTTGGGGCCTGCTCAACGGGCCCAAATCAGTGGGGGATCCAAGGGGGTATGCCCCCTTGGTCGCAGGATGTTTCTGAGCATCCGAGAAGGGGAGGCAGAGAGCGCGAGGAAGCAAGCGAACGTTGGAAGGGGGAAAGCGGAGCTGTTCCCCCTCCAAGGTGCTCGTAGGGGAAAAAGATGAGTGTTTTTGAATCCACAAGTCTGAGCATTTCCATTTTTACTTTACGACTCAGGACTCATATGTTATAAATGACTTGAGAAGAAAAATGAGTGTTGCATCCTACATTATCATGGGCTTCGCCCTGCTTTTCGCAATAACTGTGCATGAAGCCGCGCACGGGTGGGCCGCCAATAAATTAGGTGATCCCACTGCTTACAACTTAGGCCGAGTCACACTCAATCCCATTGCTCACATCGATCCCATTGGGACTATTATTTTTCCTATCATCCTGGTCGTGATCAGATCCCCGTTCCTTTTTGGCTGGGCCAAACCGGTTCCTGTCAATCCTCTTAACTTGAAAAATCCCCGTCGAGACACCCTCTGGATATCGGCGGCAGGTCCTGCCTCCAATATGAGCGTCGGTGCGATCTCTTTAATTATCATTGTCATCCTGAAAATCGCCAATCCTAATGTTGTCTACTTCCTCAGAGCCAATATCCTCCAAATGGGAGGATTATCCCAGGCTTTTTTCCCTCTTGGAGTCCTGGCCCTTATCCTGTATTATTTTGCCTACATCAATTGCCTGCTCGCTGTCTTCAATCTCATCCCCATTCCACCCTTGGATGGAAGCGGAATCCTAATGGGTTTCCTCTCAGAAGAAGCCATTCAGAAATACGAGCGTATCCGACCTTTTGGTTTTCTTATTCTCTTGGCTTTGATATACCTCGGATTATTTCAGATTATCATGTATCCATTTACCATGATTATACACACTATAGTCCTCCTCTAGAATGGGTGAAAAGAAGAAAAAAATCGTTCTTTCCGGTCTCAGGCCAACAGGGCCCTGTCATCTCGGCCACCTCGCCGGAGCACTCCGCAACTGGATCAAATTCCAAGAAGAACACACCTGCTTTTACAGCATCGTGACCTGGCATGCCTTGAGCTCTGAATACCAGAATTCAAAAATTATTAAGAACTTTATCTTTGAAGTGGGAGCGGATTGGTTGAGTATCGGGTTAGACCCGGAAAGAAGCGTTATTTTCGATCAAGCCGAGGTTAAGGAGCATGCCGAACTCCATCTGCTCCTATCGATGGTTATTCCTCTTCCTTGGCTGCAGAGAGTCCCGACTTTAAAGGAGATGCAAAGAGAGATCCCGGATAAGGATCTGAACACCTACGGATTCCTGGGATATCCGGTGCTTCAGACAGCAGACATCCTCATCTATAAGGCCAATGCCGTCCCAGTCGGTGAAGACCAAGCCTATCATCTGGAGCTCGCCCGTGAGATCACACGACGCTTCAACCGTCTCTATGGGAACGTATTTCCAGAACCTCAGACCATCCTCACCGAAGTCCCGAAACTGGCCGGAATAGACGGTCGCAAGATGAGCAAGTCTCTCGGGAATTCTATCCTCCTCAAGGATCCACCAGAGATCATCAGACAGAAAATATCACCTATGGTGACCGATACCCGGCGTAAACGCAAGACAGACCCAGGAGAGCCCGAAGACTGCCCGGTGTTCACCTTCCACAAAGCCTTCGTCGACAAAACAAAAAGAGAGGAACTGGCCCTGGGATGTCAGACAGCCGGAATTGGCTGTCTGGAGTGCAAAGAAGTGGTCATTAACAGGTTGATCGAACTCCTTGCTCCCTTTAGAGAAAAAAGAAGCAAGTACGAAAAAAATCCCCAGCTCGTCTGGGATATTCTGGAAGAGGGAAATAAAAAGGCCCGACGAGTCGCTCAGAAAACAATGGAAGAAGTCAGGTCTGCGATCGGTATTTAAAGAACACTCGAATACTATGGATACTTCACCAAGTTATCAGGTCAAATTGGAGGTCTTTCAAGGCCCTCTGGACCTCCTTCTCTTCCTGATCAGGAAGAAAAAAATCGACATCCACGACATCCCCATGGCGACGATCACCAGAGAATACCTGGACTATCTTGACCAGAAGGAAAGGATTAACCTTGACCGGGAAGCTGAATTTTTGCTCATCGCTGCCCTCCTCATTTATATTAAATCCCAGATGCTCCTCCCCCGTGAAAAACCTCTAGACGAAGATAAAGATCCCCGTCAAGTCCTTGTGAACCGGCTTCTGGACTACCAGAGAATGAAAGCAGCCAGCGGTCATCTCAAAGAAAAAGAAGAGGAAGAAATCCAACAGTGGAAAAGAGCCGTTCTTCCATCAGTCTATTCTGAAGATGAAATGGAGTATATCGAAGTTTCCCTGTTTGACCTTGCTGAATCCTTCTTTACTTTGATGAAACGCAAGGAAAAAGAAGGGATAAAAACACTCAAGGGAAAAGAATTTTCCTTGGAAGAAAAGATGAAGGAAATCCTGGTTCTTCTCGAAGCGAATGAGTCAATCGATTTTCTGGAATATTTCAACCATCAGGAATCTTTCGAAGAAGCTCTAGTGGCGTTCTTAGGTTTGCTGGAGCTTATCAAATCCAAAGTTGTCATAGCCATACAGGAAACTCACTTCAAGCCGATAATGGTCTGTGTCCAAAAGGAAGACACAAAGAGCAACTGATGAAAAACCGCCTCCAAGAGATCATCGAATCTCTGATTTTTATCTCCTTAGAGCCTCTGACGCTGGAAAAGATAAAAAGCGTTCTGATAGAATTCGAGGAAAAAGAGATCGAACAGGCCGTCAATGAACTTTTGGAAAATTACATGACCAATGAAAGAGGGATTCACATCATTCAGGCGGCAGGGGGCTTTCTTTTTTCCACGAAACCGGAGCACGATTCATGGATAAAACGTCTTCTCAAGGTGGAAAGAAAAAGTAGGCTCTCTTCCGCGGCTCTCGAGACACTGTCCGCTGTCGCCTACCACCAGCCTGTAACCCTGGCTGAAATCTCAGCGCTCAGGGGAGTGGATTCCACTCATACGCTGAAAACTCTGCTCCAGAAGCGATTAATCAAGATTGTTGGCAGAAAAAAAAGTCCTGGGAATCCATTAATTTACAGGACATCAGAAAAGTTTTTAACCTATTTTGGATTAAACAGTATCAAAGACCTGCCTTCTCCTGAAGAATTATCTAAAATACTTGAAGAAGAGGACATCTCTGAAGAAGACAGTCCAACTCAATAAATAGTAGCTTTTCTAAGGTCTTACAATTTCTTCTCCTCCAGCTGAGGAGGTGAAGCAGAGATACCTGGATCTCTTCCTGAAAGTTGAATAAGACCTGAGAGCCTTTTTTCTCTCCAGGAAGACGAAAAAAAGGACACTTTTAACTCCCAAAATGGAGCTAAGTTAAGATTTTATCTATATTTAGGATTGACAAAAAAAGACCACTCATATAATATACTTCTTTTATTTATTCTCAAAAAAAATGGAAATTATCATAGCTAAAAACTCAGGATTGTGTTACGGAGTCAGAAGAGCTCTGAAGATCGCCAGAGAAACAAGGCAGAAGAAAAGTGGGAAAGTCTGTACTTTGGGGGACCTGATTCACAATCCCCAAGTCATTGATGATCTCAAAAAACAGGGAATCCAATCTGTCACGAATCAGGATGAACTCAACGAAGGATGGGTCATCATTCGCAGCCATGGGGTCTCCCCCAATACCTACAGTCTTCTTGAAAAAAAGAATATTCAAATCGTCGATGCCACCTGCCCAATTGTTAAAAAAATCCAAAAATTGGTCGAAATGCTGGCCACGCAGAAAGAAGAAATTATCATCGTTGGGAATAAAGAACATCCTGAAATAAGAGGACTCATAGGATTCAGCAAGGAAAAAGGAATCATCATAGAAAATGAGGCTCAGGTGAAACGATTGCCTCGGAAGAGAAAGAGAGCGGTTCTTGCCCAATCCACTCAGGACCTTTATCTCTTTGAAAAAATCGTGGCCGCTCTCATCGAGAAGACAGAAGAGTTAAAAATCT
Organism: uncultured Eubacteriales bacterium; assembly: GCA_964346585.1. GTDB lineage: Bacteria > Acidobacteriota > Aminicenantia > Aminicenantales > Aminicenantaceae > SOIA01. Next base: position 7,307 of record CAYFVQ010000103.1, read on the forward strand.
ATAACACCATCTGTCATTCCACTCAGACAAGGCAAAAATCCACCTCCGAACTGGCATCCCATGTGGATACACTTTTCATCGTTGGAGGAAAAAACAGCTCCAACACGAATAAACTCTTTCAAATTTCAAAAAGGATTTTACCCAATACCTATTTCATCGAAAGTGCGGCTCAAATCGACTTTGGAATGCTGAAAGGCTCAAAAAAAATCGGACTCTCTGGAGGAGCCTCCACTCCTCCTGAAGCCATCCAAGAAGCTGTCAACAAAATCAAATCCAGCTTTAAACATCAACATCAAAGGGAGAAGATCGTCCAATGTCAGAGATAACAAAAGACACAGATAACGAAGAAAACATCTCTTCAAAAGACTACGAAAGTTTACTGGATCAGTACCAGTTCAACGCTAAAGAAATCGTCCCGGGAAAAATAATAAAAGGGAAGGTAATCAAGGTCACATCTAATCATATTCTCGTGGATATCGGATTTAAGTCCGAAGGAATTATTCCTCGAGAGGACTTCGCCGACAACCAAGAAGCCAGCGAAATTCGTCCTGGAGAGACTATCCAAGCCATCGTGGAACGGAGCGACTCAAAAGAAGGCTATCTGATCCTCTCCCATAAAAAAGCTGTGGCTCTCAAGGCTCTCAATGACCTGGAGAGAGCTTACTACAACAACACCTGGGTTACAGGAAAAATCATTGACAAAACTAAGAATGGATTCACTGTCAACGTAGGAATCAAGACTTTCCTACCTGATTCCCATGCCGACACAAGATCTGTCAAAGAGCCGAAAGAGCTCATAGGAAACACTTACAAATTTAAAGTCATAAAATTTGATAGAAAAACAGAGAATGCCGTCCTTTCCAGAAAACTTTTCCTTCAGGATGAAAGAGAGAAACAAAGAAGACGTGTCTTCGACGGGCTCAGTAAAGGGCAAAAGATCAAAGGAAAAGTTAAATCCCTGACTAACTTTGGAGCATTCATCGATTTGGGGGGAGTGGAAGGACTCCTTCATGTCTCTGATATTTCCTGGGGAAAAATCCCTCATCCATCAGAAGTCTTCCAAACCGGTCAGGAAGTGGAAGTGTTGGTTCTCGATTTCAATGAAAATGAAGATAAAATCTCACTCGGATACAAACAATTGACTCCGGATCCATGGGAGAGCGTAGAAGAGAAATACAAAGTCGGACAGAAAATAAAGGGGAAAGTGGTCAGTCTGGCAGATTTTGGAGCATTCGTTGAGCTAGAAAAAGGAGTGGAAGGATTGGTCCA
>CAYFVQ010000104.1:0-2135 GCA_964346585.1 uncultured Eubacteriales bacterium
ATGTCCCGTCCCTGATGAGTTTTTCCGAGGGATACCATTTTCATGAACTGAGGGTTCGCTTTTTGCAGTGCTTTGAGGGCTGCGGTAAGCTCGGCATTGTTGTAGAAGTGGTCGAAAGATAGCTTTACCTCAGCCGGCGACAGTGTCTGGGATGACAGTAACATCAGGCTGAGGGAGATTCCTAGGAATGTAATGAAAATTCTATTTTTTCTCATCTTTTCCTCCGTTTATTGAAGGACGACGGTTGTCGTCACCGAGCCAAGGTTTGGAGCTCCGGCTATAATTGTGACTTTCGACCCTTTTTTTCCTTTTATCGTCCATTCGGCTTTCTTGGTGCTTCCACTTCCCCCGATAAAAGGGATGTTCACGACAGAACGCCCGGAAAACAGGGATTGTCCCTGTGACAGCTTAAGTTCAGTCCTGATCGCCCAAGCCGCCACAGCACGTCTTCCCTGAGCAGTGGAGGTGGGAAACCATCCAGAGTTAGTCAAATAAACAGTCACTTGATAGACTCCATTACGCAGAGTCTCAACCTTTGTTTCTTTGATTTCGAGCTGAGGTAATCGGTTCATAAAGTCAATATAGTAATTTGTATGAAAATCGATCGTCTTTTTTATCTCAGAAGGAGGCGGGTTGATTTTCAGATAGGGGACAAATCCTCCAATTTCCACCTCGCCCAGTGTCGGATGACTGTAAGGCTTCCAGTCCACGAATCCCCAACCTTTAAGAGCTGTCTCTGACCATTTGAGGATGTACGAGTCAGGGTGTTCTCCTTCTTTGGTGGGCGGTTTTTTGGGCATCTTCTCCATCATCTTGACCATCTGTTCCGGAGTGACTTTACCTGCCCTAACCATATCTTTCACCATCGAGGCTTTGAAGTTCGCCGGGGCCCCTTGCTCTTTGAGAAAGTCCTCAATGATTTTATCGTCAAGGGCAAGGAAATCATCGGGTGACATGGTTTTCAGTTTCTCTATTGTCAAGGCATCTTTCTCTTTTTCATCCGGTTCTTTTTTGGGTTCAGGGATAGCCCATAGGTCGGCTGAAAAGACAGGAACTCCGTACTGGAAATAACAGTAAGCGACAAAAGAACCTTTTCTGACTCCTTTCGCCCTGCTTTCAGGATAATCGAGTTCTGCTTTTTTCAGCGCGTCTTTGTAATCTTTCTGGACTTCCAGGATAAGGGGCATATCCTCTCTGTCGATACTCATGGCTGCGCCCAAGCCGAGAAGTGAGGCGACCAGGCTTTCAGTGATTTCCTGACCTCCGGTAAGTCCGCTGGCATTAATGACATCCACAATCTCCTTCAAGGTGTATTCTTCATCAGGGTCTAATCCCAGGATAGAGGCAAAGCGAGCTGGGACTTTCACTTTATCAGCCGCGGCTCTGGCCTGGCCAGTCTGCTGGAGATTCAGGAAAGTGTTCTCAGTGGAAAAATTCAAGACCATGGCAATGTTTTTACGCGACTCGAGGAATTGAAGGATGGCGATCGTTTCCTTTTGGGACGCCGGCCAGAGGCCTGCCGGTTTAACGTAGTATTCAAAGTCATGAGGGAAATTCCGGTTGACCTCGACACCACCCGGCGGGTCTTCGTTATAAAGCCCATCCCCATCATTATCCAATCCTTCGGTATAGACCTTATAAATTCCTTTTTCACCTTTTTTGGAATCGGCCTTGCGCATTAATTTTTTGTCACTCGAGTCCGGAATCATTGTGCCTTCGGGATCTTTGACGCGCATCTGTGTAATGAGGCCGTCTTTGTTGAGGTCGTCGGGTCCATCTTCATCGACCAGATCATCTAAATCGTCATCCATTGGATGTCGGTTTCGAAAGCATTCGTAGACAGGTCTATTAGAAAAATAGGCTTGAGCCACATCCGGATTGAGAAGCGGAGCCACATAAACAGTCCTTTTCTCCAAAAAAGAAGCGACTTTTTTGTCAGAGCCATGTTTGGTCAAGAGTTTTTCTGCCAGCATGAGTGCAGCTTCTGTGCCCAACAGATGATATCCTTCCACGTTGGCCGAGACAAGCACAGCCGGCCTGGAGTCAGGATTAGGACTGCCTTTTCCCTGGGCAGCAATCCTCAAGACAAACATATCGCTTTTTCCTGTACTTTTACCGATGTTCATGAGTTTGGT
>CAYFVQ010000105.1:0-6541 GCA_964346585.1 uncultured Eubacteriales bacterium
TAAAAGCAGATTATAGAAAACACAGAGGATTAACAGAAAAACATAAAAGAAGTTATCTAAAATGGTATTGCTGCTTAAAAAATTAGATAAAATAACTCCACTTTGTGAGTATTATGCCCATCGCGAGCGGAGCGTGGCGATCTAGTAAAAAAAAACAAGGATTCCCGATTCAACTAAAATATCAAATGTTAAGATGAGGTCCCCCTATTCCATCCCTTTTGTGGGATGTAAAATGTTAAGACGCAACTCTATTAAGTTGACAGGGGGGATGTCGGTAAATATTATTTAGCATCGGCGCAAAACAGGTCTGATATGAATGAATCTTTTTACTTTTTATTAGCGCTCTCCTTCTTGGTTGGTAGCGTATGGGTGACTCTCACCTCGATTGCGGCAGAGCGATTTGGGAGCAAAATTGGAGGTCTGATCGGAGGCCTCCCTTCGACTGTAATTGTCTCCTTTTTCTTTATCGGACTCACGCAGTCTCCTCAAACTGCATCACTTGCCACGAATGTTTTCCCATTAGCTTATAGCGTCACTGGTCTATTCCTTGTGTTTTATGCCCTTTTTTCCGGGAAAGGATTCCTCGTTTCATTTATCTGTTCTCTCTTGATATGGTTTTCACTCTCTGGCTTGATCATACTGTTTGACATAGACAATTTTCTCATTTCTTTACTCGCCTATGCGCTCGTCTTTTCAATCTCTTTTTACATCCTTGAAAAAAGATTGAAAATCCCGTCTACCGGAAGAATCAAGATGAATTATACCACTCTCCAGATCTTCGGAAGAGCGTTTTTCAGCGGGATGATGATCGCCTTTGCAGTCTTTATGAGCAGAGTCGGCGGCCCCATATTTGGGGGGATATTTTCCGCTTTCCCGGCTGTGTTTATTTCAATTTTAATAATCAGCTACAAATCCAGAGGGATGGATTTTTCCCGAGCTATGACCAAACCTTTGATGACAACCGGAATGCTTTCAATCGTTGCTTACGGGACAGCCGTGAGATATTTATATCCCAGTTTTGGCCTCATTACAGGCACGGCGGGAGCCTACATAATTTCACTGGCAGGCGCTTATGTATCTTATATGGTCTTCCAAAAAACTGATGAAAAAAAAGGAGCAGGGTGACGGAATAAGAAAAAAGCTGGCCTTTATTTCTTTTACGAAATCATCTATTCGGCGAAATCGCTGAGTTTCGACTACAATGGCGAAAAGCAGGTATTAGGCAAAAAAGGGGCCTGTTTTTTATGCTCAGTAATTAGGCATCTTTTTCTGTAATGACAATAAGGCAAAAGTGTCATTGCGAGCGAAGCGTGGCAATCTCATAAAAAGTAGATCTACATTCCCGTAATAATATAATTTCTCTCTAGGAGATTGCCACGCTTCGCTCGCAATGACACTTTTATTCTCAGTATTTTTAATAAAAGTGTTTTCTAATTTTCTGAACGCGTATGCCTCTCCCTTTTTATTTGTTTGGTATGAAAAAAAACGGCTCTTGTCTGGTCTCAGTCAAAAATGTGTTGTGTTTTTTGATAAGCCGAATGCACTTTCTCGACTTTTTCTAGGATCGCCTCTTTTTTCTTCTTCTTAATGGCTTCTGCCAGTTCTTTGACTGCCTCCTCCAGCTCTTGCACGGAACTATTGAACTCGGACTGCCTCTTAGACAAACGACCGCGCAGCTGAACTCGCTTGAGTGGAGGGAGCTTTTCCTGCATGGCCTCCACATCGATCTGGATCTTTTCCAGGTCATAGCTCGGTGCATGGTAATGGTAAAGCTTGTACAACTCCTGATGAAACGCCTCCAACTCGGAAACTACGGGGCGAATAGTCCGGACTAAACGCTCGAATCCAGAATGAAAGACTTCAAGCTGTTTGAGCATTTCCTCTTTGTTATTAGTCTCCACAGCTTTTCTCAGTTTTTTTAATGCGGACAGAAGAAATTCTTTTCCCTGATCCCAAGCTTCCTGCTTATCACGAAGGATCCCAGGCAGTTTCGCTGCATCCAGTTTAGCAGTTAGCGATTCTGCCTGCGGCAGAAGCTCTTTAATTAATTCATAATCTTTCTCTGGAAAGGCGCTGTGCCACAAAGGGTAAACCACTTCGTGGAGTTCTATTAATTCAGGGACAGTGGCTTTCAGCTCTTCCTGAGTGACATCTGGCTTGGCTTTCCGCTGTTCCTGCAGAGGATTTTCCCCAGTACAGGGAGAAACAAATAAAAAGCTCGCTGTCATGAATAAGGTTGATAAAAGAACAATACGAGATTTCATAATTCCTCCTCAAAAGTGTTTCTGTGTTGTGTGTATAAGGTCAAAAACATATATCACGGCGCTGGGCTTCTGTCAATTCATTCAGAGAGAATGAGGAGACATCGCATCAAACGGATATAGTTTCCGACCTTTTCTCATTTCCCTGGAAGACACAGACAAGACACCCAATAATTAATTTTTAAAGTTATCAAATGTTAAGATGTGGCCCCCAAATTCCATCCGTTTTTTTTAATGTTAAATGTTAAGACGCGACCCCTTTATTCTAGTCTTTTGATTATGTGCCAGCCGTATTTGCTCGCCTCTGGATCGTACTCTGCAAGTCCAATCCCACCGACAGAGAGACTGAAACTCACATCGCCGAAAGCTGTCACCATTTGGGAACGGGAGTACTCCTTCTTGTCCTTATCTGGCGGAATATCTATATTCGACATCTTATATATTCCCGGATACCGGTCATCTGTGTATTCTTTGACCAATGCATCAAAATCTTCCTCCTTCTGGGCCCTTTCGAAGATCTCTTTAGCCAGCGATTCGGCTTCCGCTTGAGTTCGCGTCACATTCTCAACTGGAATCGATCCCTTAAAGGCGATTAGAATGTGCTGAACAGTCACGCGGTCAGGTTCTTTCTTGCAGCTGGTGAACAGGATGAGTAAAGCGACCAAACCTATGAATACCTTTGATTTCATTATTGCCTCCTCATTATCGAGCCCGGCTCTGAAAAATGAATTTAAGAGATGAGAACAAACTCTCAAGCCTGGCTGGAAAACCACCAATCTTAGTTCTTCTATTCAATAATTGGGGACTGTCCCCAATTATTACTGTCTCCAAATAATGAAATGTCGAATGTTGAGATGCGACCCCTCTAGACGACCCCTCTAGATCAGTTGTCTACCTGCATGGGATCCCGGCGAACAGAGATCGTTCCATCATATGTTTTACCGCTTACTGTGAGCTTCACAGCATAGGTCCCCGGTTCAGCCTCAGCCGCTCCTGCTCCCCGTCCAAATCCTCTAAACCGCATGAAGCCGCCAAAACCGATCGCCTCATAGGCTTTTCTTTGGATCTCCTGCGCTTCTCTAAAAGTAATTCCGGGCTGTTTGAGCTGTTCAAGCGCTTTTTTCACTACTTTTTTCGGTTCTTCCTCCACTTCCGGCCTTTGAAGAATTCTATTCATCATATTTTGCATCTGCGCCATGCTCTGCTTCATCTGCTGCGGCGAAGGATCAAACCGCATATCCCACATCAGACGATTCACTCCGGCTTCCGCATCCTTGAGGGTATAGGTCGTTTTGAGTTTTCCTGTGGCGTCTATAATCTCAACTTCCACAGGTATAGACGGTTTGTCTTTGAGATAAAAACTAATTGGAGCGCCATCAGGCGGATTTTCACCTGCGAAGAAGAGGTTGCCGCGTCCATACCCTCCCCGGCTCAGCCTCAGCCAGTGGGTGCCCTGACGTTTGTTTTCAAACAGATACGCTTCCGAGGTCAGGACCTTATCCGAGGCTTCCTGGAGAGGCGAGATGTCGTCCAGAATCCATATGCCGCGTCCATGAGTCCCCGCAATCAGGTCATTGTCCCGGGGATGGATTACCAGGTCATGAAAAGCCACTGTCGGCATATTGAGTCTGAGGTCTGTCCAGCTTTTCCCACCGTCCATGGAGAAGAACACAGCAAACTCTGTCCCGACAAACAGGAGGTTTTTGTTCTTTAGGTCTTCGCGTATGACATAGACTGGCCCATCATCCGGGAGGTTACCGGTGATGTTGGACCAGGTCTTGCCGTAATCCGTAGTTTTAAACACAAACGGCTTAAAAATATCGCTCCGATGTCCATCAAAGGTTAGGTAACAGGTGCCTTCATCAAAACGAGAAGCCTCAACTCGGCTGACCCAAATCTCTTTCGGCACATCAGGGACGTTTTTCCTCACATTTGTCCATGTCCCTCCGCAGTCTCGAGTCAACTGGACATTGCCGTCATCTGTACCCACCCAGATGAGGCCCGGTGTGATCGGAGATTCAGAAATAGTAGTGATGGTGCAGTGTGTTTCCGCTCCTGTCTGGTCGAGAGTGATTCCGCCTGTGGGCTTGCTATGTTTATCCGGATTGTTGGTGGTCAGGTCAGGACTGATGATCATCCAGTTGTCGCCGCGGTTGACCGATTTGAACAGATGGTCTCCACCGAAGTAGATTGTGCTTGGATTGTGCGGTGAAATAAGAATAGGAGAGCTCCAGTTGAAGCGAAAAACAGACCTCCGGCGGAACTGCATCTGTTGTTGCTGTTGGGATTGACTGGCTCGAGTTTCTTTCTTGGTGGGCGGAGGCGCGTGTTCTTTCCAGTTGTATGTATTCTGCTGGGATGGTCTGATCCGGGATGACTCCCGTGTCTGCACGTTCACGCGCATTATATTCCCACCCTGGCTTTCACAATAGGCAATTCGCCAGTCAGTGGGATCATTCTGTGTGTAAAATCCATCTCCACCCCCGAGGTTGAACCAGAAATCGGTCAGAATCATTCCTTCACGACTCATACTGGGACCGCACCATGTGCCGTTGTCCTGCATTCCACCATAGACATAATAAGGATCGCGCATATCCGCGCTGACCGCATAAAACTGCGTCAAGCAGAGGTTATCGAACAAAATCCAGGTTTGGCCGTGATCATGTGTGATGGATGCGCCCCCATCTTGTCCGACATAGAAGCGGTTCTTGTTGGTCGGGTCGAGCCACATTGTGTGAAAATCCGGATGGAGACCCCTGATGGTCTCAAAAGTTTTCCCACCATCTTTGGAATACTGCATACTGCTGGATAGATAGTAGATGAGTTTGTCATCAAAGGGATTGATGTAGATATGGCTGTAATAGAACGGACGGACATTTGTCCGGTTCATGAACATCCATGATGCCCCACCGTCCTCGGACCTATAAATTCCAGTCCCGAGTTTTTTCAAGTCAGTGAACTCGGGGTTGGGTTTCTGTTGTCCGCCTTCCCGAATCGACCTCTGTGGTTGATAGCTGTGCTCGACCACAGCCATCAGGATATCTGGGTTGCTGCGGGAAATAGCCAGTCCTATCTTTCCGAGATCTCCGGAGGGAAGTCCTTTTTTTAGTTTCTTCCAGGTTTCTCCGCCGTCCATCGTTTTGAAAATGCCTCCATTCGGCCCTCCGGAATCAAAACGCCAGGGCTGACGTATTCGCTGCCAGAAACTGACGTAGAGAATGCCCGGATTCTCTGGGTGCATGACAAGATCGATGGCACCGGTTTTTCCATCATTCGGCAGCCCCTTGGTCAGCTTCTTCCAGGTTTTTCCACCGTTCTCTGTCTTGAACAGACCGCGGTCCCCGGAATAGCCCCAGGTGTGGCCTGTTGCTGCCACATAAACGATATCGGGATCAGTCGGATGAGTGATGACCCGGCCGATCGAATGCGTAGTTTCAAGGCCCATTCGGGTGAATGTCTTGCCACCGTCAATGGATTTATAGATGCCGTCACCCCAGGCAATGCTGTTCCTGGGACATTCCTCACCTGTTCCCACCCAGATGATATTCGGATCTTTCTGGAAGAACGCCACGTCGCCGATGGACGCTGAGCCGTATTTATCAAATATCGGCTCCCAGGTCGTCCCTGCATTCACAGATTTCCAGACACCTCCGGAAGCCGCCGCCACAAGCACCTGAGTGAAGTCGCTATCCAGAGCTTCAAAATCCGAAATGCGGCCAATCATGTTGGCCGGCCCGACGTTGCGCCATTTGAAATCCTTAATCAGGTTTTCCTCCGGACTCTGGGAAAAGAATAACCGAGTCACACCAAGAATAAGACAGAATAAAAGTAATACCCGAAACACTTTCTTAAAATGCGGATTCATCCCTTACCTCCTGGTTTAGATTGAGAATGAGCTGAAGCACCCTTTAAACATGCGATGAGTAATCTATTGAACATGGCCATAAGCCATTTCTCTAAACATGCGCAACGCACACGTTCAGATATATGACCTGCCATTATATACAAAAAAATGGATGGTTCAAACGAAATTTTAGTGTGCATGAATCTTTTTCATTTAAAAATTGCTCTGTCATCGCGAGCGAAGTGCGGTAATCTCCTTGAGTGAAATAAAGTCATAATAGAAATAATAGTCCCTTCACTTATGAGATAGCCGCGCTCCGCTCGCAATGGGCATAATACTCACAAAATGTTGGTATTTCTCTTTTGTTCATTTAAGTATTCAGAATATATATCATTATTAATAAAGAAAATACTTCGACTTGAAATGCATCTGAGAA
>CAYFVQ010000106.1:0-13999 GCA_964346585.1 uncultured Eubacteriales bacterium
TGGGTGTCGAGGCCGGTGCCAAAGCCCCCACCGAGTGTGGGAACGATGACGCGGGTGTTTTTGCCTGACAAGCCCATATCGGATAGTGCCCGGTTGAAATCACGCTGGGCCAGAAAAGGGATCTGGGTTTTAGCCCATATGGTGAGGTTGTTGTTCATATCGAATTCAGCGATGCATCCGGCCGTTCCCATACAGCATTGCTGGACCATCGGAGTCGAATACTCTCCCTTGACTATAGACTTCGCTTTATTCTTTCCTGCTTCCAGGTCTCCGGACTCATGATGAAACTTCAGAGGAACAATATTGTCAGTCTGGGGGCGGCCCTGGGCATCGGTTTCATGAATAAGAGGGGAACCTTTCTTCATCGCCTCGTGTGGACAGAAAACACCAGGGAGAGGTTCGTACTCCACCCGGATCAACTCAACAGCCTCCTCTGCTATCTCAGGATCGATGGCCGCCACTGCAGCCACCTCGTCCCGGTACTGACGAACTTTGTCTTTTTTCAGAGCAAAGTTATCCCGCAGGAATCCGATCCGAATCTCCGGTGTGTTGTTGGCGGTAATCACGGCTCGGACTCCCGTTAGACGCTCGGCCTTGGAGGTGTCGATACGCTTGATCCGGGCGTGCGCGTGGTCGCTGAATTTGATTTTACCGTACAGCATGCCCGGGCGCTGAAGGTCGTGAATGTAATGGGCTTTCCCTGCCGCTTTGTCAGAACCATCCGGTAGGGACGTCTTTTTTCCGATATAGTGAAAATCTGTCATTGTTTTCCTTTGAGTCGTTCCGCTGCTTGTTTCACCGCTTCGAGAATTTGAACATAACCGGTGCAGCGGCACAGATTCCCCAGCAGTGCATCCCGAATGTCTTCTTCTGACGGGTCTGGATTGGAATCGAGTAAAGCTTTAGTGGACATGATCATCCCTGGTGTACAGAAGCCACATTGGATCGCACCGTGCTCGACAAAAGCTTGCTGGAGAACAGATAGCTCGTTTTTTGGCCCGCGGAGACCCTCGATGGTTATCACACTCTTGCCTTCAACCTCAAGAGCCGGATAGAGGCAGGAATTCACGGCCCGTCCGTCGATAATGACCGTACAGGCACCGCATTCTCCTTCTCCGCAGCCCTCCTTGGTTCCTGTTTGTCCCAGTTGCCCGCGCAGGACATCGATGAGCCTGTGGTGGCCATGGACTGTTACTGTTACTCCTGAGCCATTGAGAGTAAAAGCGATTTCCATCTCCATCCCTAGCTCCATTCCAAAGCCCTCTCGAGAGCCCGTTTCACTAACACTCCAGTAATTTGACGGCGGTATGCCTCGGTGGAGCGAACATCTGTGATAGGCACGACATTGTCTTCAGCCAGTCGCTGAGCCTCATCCACATGCGTCTTTGTGAGTGTGGCGCCCTCGAGCATTGTCTCCACTTTCGAGAGGCGGAGGGGGACCGGGGCCACCGACCCGGCTGCGATACGGGCTTTATGACACTTATTGCCTTCCATTTCCAGCCACACAGCCACACTAGCTACAGCCAGATCCAATTTGACCCGACCCTTCTTCAGAAATGCAGTTTTTGTGTTTTTCGGGAGAGGGTCCAATAGGATATCTGTCAATATTTCATCGGAGGCAAGGCAGGACTCACCCGGCCCCTTAAAGAATTCGTCGACCGGGATTTCACGTTTTCCTTTAGCTGTTTGAAGCTTGACAGTTGCCTCCATCACAAGAAGCGGCAAAGCCATATCCGCACACGGAGAGCAGTTGCAGAGGTTTCCCCCGATGGTGGCCACATTGCGGATCTGTACGCTTCCCAGGCTTTTGGCCGCCTCCACAACTACTGGGAAGTCTCTCTTGAGTCCAGGATTATGGAGGATATCGCTAATCGTCGCCAGAGCACCTATTCGTGTGACTTTACCGGTGTCAATGCTCCCGAGTCCAGGGATGGCTCGAAGAGAGATCAACGCCTGAGGATGGATCTCTTTGTTCTTGATCCCCACCAGTACGTCTGTCCCACCCGCTATGAACAGAGAAGTAGGTGTCTTTTTTTTTAGCTCCCAGGCTTCTTCAAGAGATTGCGGCTTGTAGTATTTAAAGCGGTTCATGCCACTACTTTCTGTTCTCTGAGTGAGGCAATTTCAGAAGAGGATAGACCCACTTCAGCAAGAATAGTATCTGTATGTTCGCCGTAAGCTGGAGCGAAAGGAAGTCTTCTGTTGATCTGTTCGAGATAGTCTGTCTGCGCGGAGGGAGGCGGAAGACGGACAGCGTGGCCATCAGGTGCAGTGGTTTTAAGAGCATCCGCAGCAACAAAGGGCAAGTTGGGCACTTCTTCAATCGGAGTGATGGGCGAGTGGGGTATAGCGGCTTCGGCCAGCACTTCTGAAACCTCGGCGGATGGATGCATTTGAGTGATGGCTTCTATCGCCTGGTGGAGCTCGTCTTTGTCTTTCCGTCTTCCCTCGTTGGTAGTAAAACGCTCCTGATCTAATGAATTGAACATAGGCGTCTTGGCGATTCGGCTCCACTGGGCATCGCTGCCGATGGCCATATAAATGAAACCATCTTTGGTTTTGTAGGCGTTGACCGGAATGAACTGGCGGTGTTCATTGCCCGACCGTTTAAGCTCGGAGGGAGGACTGCCCATATCCAGCATGGGGAGGAAGGTGTGTAACCAGGAAACGGCGGCTTGGGCCATGGATATGTCAATCTGTTTCCCCCTGCCGGTTTCGGTGCGCTCCATTAGTGCCAGGATGACCTGGATAAAAGCCTCGTCTCCTGCCTTAAGGTCCACTAGAGGCGGTCCGCATTGCAGCGGGGGGCCATCGGCGTGGCCTGTCAGGTCCATGTACCCGCACAGCGCCTGCATGACCGGATCATATCCCGGGACTTCGGGATGGGCCAATCCCATGGCAGAAATACAGCACCAGATAAGGTCTTCCTTCTCCGTGTGTAGAGTTTCATAATCAATGCCCAGCCGCTTGTGGCGGGCGGGCATGGTGTTGGTGCAGAACACATCTGCCTGGAGCTCTCGGATGAGTCGTTTCAAAAGGGCCTGTCCTTCCTTCTGCTTCAGGTCGAGAGCGATGGCCTCTTTGCCCACATTGGGAGCCACGAAATAGCTGTGCCGGTCTTCACCGGCGACCGGCCGGCCGATGTAGCGGTTAGGATCGCCCTTGGATTTTCGTCCCTCTACGGGTGTGGGTTCAATCTTAATGACGCGCCACCCCAAGTGGACGAACCGAAGGGTGGCATATGTCATAGTCAGCGCCTGCTCCACGCTGAGCACAACTTGTGGTTTCACTATTCTTGTTCCTTTACATCGATTGAATAGAGAGGAAATTAGTTTTTTGATTTAAAATCATTTTATTATGCTCAAGATTATAGCATTTCTAAAAGACAAAAAAAAATATAATCGACTCATGAGAGGATTGTTCTCTCTTTGGCTAAAAATGCAGCCAGCAGACGAAGATCGTTAATCTTATCAGCAACTTACAAACTATCGAATATTTGGAAAAGATGTTTAATTATTTATTGATGTAGAATAGAGAAAACAGCCAATGATTTATATTGAATTATCTATTTAAGCGATATCTTTCCTCGAAAGATATGTAGAGTTATATTCAACTATTCCGGTTTATAAAAACATTGGTCTCCGGAAGATTTTGAACCAGAGCCCTACCCATGCACAATCCATAACTCATGCGATAGAACCTACCAAACCTCCTTTAGAAACACAGCATAAAAGTTATTCTTTTTCCGGTCTGATAAACAATGAATCTGATAATTGCTCATTTGTTTTCAATTCAACAATCTTTTGATGCACAACAATTCGCTTATCATTGATCAATGGGCCTTTATTCAATCTAAAACATGACAAAAATAGACTTCCAATTTCTTTATAACCGGAAAAACTAGAGGTGTGGATCAATCCTCGTTGATCCTTAACTTCTTCGAATATAAAAAAACCATTCTCTACATTGAAATAATATTTTTTTTCAAATCCATCAGGCCAAGTCAGACGCAGATTATATGCTTTCACTCCATCGATAGTATCGATCCCAGCAAGAACAGCTGTGATTCCCATGCTGTTATAATTCAAAGGAGGCCCTCCAATGATACCTTCAAAACCAGGATTGCGTTTAAAATTAATGGCTAATGGGCTTGAATCAGGTAATTCAGTAGAATTTATTAGGGTGTCCGTGGTTGAATCAATCGAAGCTGTCCAAGCTTTCTCTCCATTATAGGCCATAATTTGTTTCGGCTCTCGATTGAATTCAGCACGTGTCTTATTCGGACGTTTCCAATAAAACAGAGCTTCAAATTCATCACCCGTATCTGGATAAAAATAGGTTGATTTGACAACCATCGTCTCGATTTTATCGATATTTGACCGCCCTCCTATCACCTTCACATGTTTTTTTATAATATCTATCACTGTATCTGTCCCTGAACAGGATAAAAAAATACCCAAAACAAAAAGATAGATGCTTCTTATTATGATTTTCATGTTCGCCTCCTCCTATGATATCAATCAAGTATGTCTGTCTCAGCAAGATCCAGCTTTTTCCCTGAGAGGGCAATGAACAATTCCAGCTCTTCAAAAGTGTCGATGATCAGTCAGGCAAAAAGGGTAGAAGAATGACTGAGGACAAACTTGATGCTCGCATTATCTATATCCAAATAAATAAAGATCATAGGATTGAACTAAGCGAGTCACACTTTAGTGTATTGGCGTTGAATTGACAAATAAACGAAAAATCGGTAAGAGGATTATACAATCGATAAACGGTTCAGACTAAACTTGATACGCTACTGGCAGTAAAAGTTATAAGTTAACCGAATCTCAAACCGGCTCTCGTTGATGTGTAGGAATCTCTCAATAGTATGAAAAATCACAAGATGCTGCGTTCGGTACTTGACCAGTGCTAATTGTGATTCTCGGAAAGCGATTAATTTTAAGCTCGAGAGCTTTGATCAATCTTGGATCTTCTCGGCAGGAATGATCCGTCCGCCCTGATGGAGGAGAAGTTTTGAGACTCTTCCTTCGGTGTCCCGAACAAACGTGATCTGCGCATCAACGACTTTAAGAAAAAATTTATCTTTTGCCTCAGCAAAGATTTCGACTTTGGGCTGCCCAGTGACCTGGATAAAAAGATGGCCATCGGTTTGCGTCACGGAAATTGAGGTATTGGGCTCAAGTTCATATTTGCCGACATAATCGCCCAGGATTTTTTGGTCCAGTTCGATAGCGGTACGCCGGATTGGCACTTCGTAATTGACGCCTTGGATCAACTTTTCGAACACTGCCAATTCCTGAAGTGGTTTTTTGGGTGGGGAATTCGGCCAGCTTTCCGGCACGCCAACGGGAATACAACAAATTTGTTCAAAATTATCAGGCACGGCAAACACTTTTTTTGTAATTTCTGCCGGGAACGAGTCGGTCGTATAGACAGTGCCGTACCCCAGAGCGCGCGCGGCAAGGATAAGATATCCAGCGGCCAGAGGTCCGTCCCATTTGTTGTAGCTCGGATAACGGGAATTCTTATCCGTCAACACCAGGATAAACACGGGAGCAGAAAGATATCCGGATAGATTTTCAGTGTATCGTTCTTTAAGAGATTCCAATTCTGCCGGATCGACGGAGCCACGTTTTTTCGCTCGTTCCAGTCCAGCTGAGACACATTTCGCTTTGAGCTGGTCGAGTTTTTCCCTGTCCTGGATGACCAGAAACTTCCAGGGCTGTTGATTTCCGGAAGTCGGAGCCGAACGGGCGGCATCCAGGATTTTCATGATGTGCTCGTCTGGAATGGGTGTGGATTTGAATTTTCGAACTGAACGGCGTTTTTTAAAAATATCCAGGAAAAAATCTTGTTCGGCTGTATAAGAAACGCCAGATATTGCTTTTTTTTCGGCAGCTTCGATTCTATCGAGCTGAAAAGGCGGACTAGGTTCGATCGTAAGATTGGCGAAAGTTCCACCGGATGTGTTCCCGCACCAGACTCCAACAGAGCCCTTGCTCAGCCCATGTTTGAGGTCCTTGATTACCAAACAGGGCGATTTGGCCTGATTGACAAAAACCTTTGCCTCTTTCCCGGAAACGACCACTTTCACATGAAACCATTCATCGGGGGGAATATCCACAGCCGCTTCATATTTTTCCGGGTATTTTTCCCGCAAATAATACCAGGTATACCGGGGATTGGCGATATACTGGACTGTATGCCCCCGCCTGATTGGATCCGAGTGGCGGGAGTTTTGGGGCCGAAAATAGACGCCTTCATAAATATGTGGAGAGCGAACCCTGAAAACAATCCCTGTATAGTAGGGAATGGCAGCGATATCGAGCTCGATAATCCCGTTTACAAACTCTAAATCCTTGAGATAGGCGATCCTCTCTCCTTTTTCTGGCGTTATTCGAAGGGCTTTTTTCCCTTTGTATTCAATAAGTTCGGTTTGTGCGTCGGATTTAACCAGCCTGTTGACATGGGTGAGGTCATACGCCTTTCTGGATTGAGCCTTTTTATCTGTTTTTTCCGCGAGCAGAGTTAGAGAAAAAACGAAAAATAAGATTATGATGATCAAGATCAAAAGCGCTTTTTTTGAAATCATGACTCTTCTCCTTTATCTTTTATAAAATTTGCGGTTTTTCCACCTGGAAGCAGTTGTCGCAAAGCAAACCAATAATGAGTAAGTTTTCTTCGATAATGTATGCGAAATCAACGCAGAGTCTGGGCCATTTAGAATTTAAGTTTTTCAAGGTCTCATGATCTATAGTCACTCTAGATCCTATAAGTTTGACTCCAACTTAAAATTATTTATCGCCGGGCATATTAAATCAATAATAAATCGACAAGCGTTCAGTATAATCGATAAGAGTTAGACAATATTTTTCGAATTCATTTGCCGTTTAATTACCCTGGATTATTCACGAGTCGAGGTTGCCGTAGATACGAGGCACAGCGCGAGATGCTGTGGACGTCCACCGCTCTTGCGCTGTAACGAAGTAGATGCGATAAGATCGGCTCGCCCGAAGGGGAAAAGATGCCGACATATGATGATCAGTTATCCTTGAGAGATTTTTTTTATATGGTGTGTGGGCACATTTTATGAATAATTCAGGTTAATAAATAAACGGAAAATTCACTGATTAGCAGGAGAAAAATCAACAGTAATTTTTTCTAAAAAGATAAACGTCAAATGGAGATTGCGGCCCTACTTTCTCTGTTCTTGCAAATTGGTTTTTTTTTATATAATCTTTCTTACATATTATGGAAGGTCAGATTGTTCAGAGATTGAAAACTGAAGGGAGGGCTTCCTGATAATTTTGCCAAGCTATTTGGAAGGAGAATAAGCATGTTGCCAGGTGAAAAGAAATACCCGCACATTTTTAGCCCGGTTCAGATCGGCAAGGTGTGGGCAAAAAACCGGATCAAGTACGCCTCCACTGAGACAAACTACAATTACAGCGACGGATTTGTCTCGGAGAAAGAATTGGCTTACATAGAAGCCCATGCTCGAGGCGGTTCAGGGATTGTGACGACTCAAGGGGCCTACACTGACCCGAGAGGAGAAGGACAGGGCTATGTGGGCATGATGGGGATCTGGGATGATAAGTTCATCCCTGGCTTGAAGAAGATGGCGGATATTATTCATAAAGGCGATGCAGTGGCCTGTCTTCAATTGATGCACTGCGGCCGGGTTGGCGGGATAAACCTTCCCTACACAGTGGGCCCTTCAGCGATTCGACAGAGGCTGCGCCGGTTCCGCCCGCAGAGGAAGATGAGTATTCCCGAGGTTGAAGAGTGCATTCAGGAGCACGTGGATGGTGCCCGCAGGGCTGTTGAAGCCGGTTACGACATAATCGAAATCTCCGGTATAGTGGGTTACCTCATATCTAACTTTGTGTCTAAGTATACCAATTGGAGGAGTGACGAATACGGCGGTGACATCAAGGGGCGGTGCACATTCATGCGGAAGATTATCGAGGGGATTCGTGAAGAAGTGGGCCCTGATATCGCAGTCGGCATCCGCCTCTGCGGTTGGGAGATGTTGGATGAGGTGGAGGGAAATACTGAAAAAGAAAGCTTGGAGTCGATTAAGATAGCCGAAGCGGCCGGGTGTGACTACATCAGTGTGACAGTCGGCTGGCAGGAATCCTTAGGCTCGGTTATCTCCAGGGATATCCCGATGGGAAAATGGCTCTATGTGGCTGAACAGACAAAGAAAACGGTTAAAGTGCCAGTAAGCATGGCCTATCGGCTTTTCGTTCCTGAGATTCCAGAGAAGGCGATCGCTGAAGGCAAGCTGGATATTTGGGAGATGTGTCGACCCATGATCGCTGACCCAGCCTTGCCCATCAAGATAATGTGGGGCCGTCAGGAGGATATCACTCCCTGCATTGCGTGTCAGGTCTGCCTGGCCCGGCTTTTCCGTGACGCTCCAGTCACATGCACGGTTCGTCCCTCCTGCGGCCATGAGGGAGAGCGTGAATGGGGCTACCACAGTTTTCCAAAAGCAGAAGAAAAGAGAAAGATACTAATCGCCGGTGCAGGTATTGCCGGCCTTCAGGCCGCGCGTATCGCCGCTGAAAAGGGCCATGATGTCACTGTCTATGAAAAAACAGATCATGTCGGTGGACAGTGGTACTATGCGTCACGGAATCCCTGGGGCGAAAAATCCAATAAATACTGGGATGACCAGGAGTTTATGAGATGGGTAAACCATATGAAGGCCCAGTGTGACAAGTTCGGTGCCAAGTTCGTTCTCAACATGCCGGTGACCAAGGAACTTCTGGAAAAAGAAAAACCGGATTCACTTGTTGTCTCGACTGGCGCTGTGCCCGAAATCCCAGATATTCCTGGGGCAGATAAATCCCACGTCGTGAGCATGTTTGATGTGTTTACAGGAAAAGCGAAACTGGGCAAGAATGTGGTTATCCTCGGGGGATCAGGTGCAGCGATATCGCTCACACTTTTTGTGATTGATAAGCTGGAGAAAGAAGGGGTCAAGGATTCGAGCCTGGCGATGATCGACCCTGCCCCTCGTTTTGGTTGGGATGTGAATCCTTCTTACATCTGGCGCTACAGGCTCAGGCTCAGGCAAGCAAAGGTTCAGCAGCTCACCAACGGACAGGTCAAGGAAATTACTGATAAAGGAGTGAAAGCTGACTGGACGATCGTGGACAGGAAAACTAAAGAGAAACAGCCGTTTAAAGACCAGGTTGTGCCTGCGGATACAGTTATCCTGGCCAGACTTGTTCCCAACACAGAGCTGAGCTACGGCTCCTTCAAGGGTGATATATCTATGATCGGTGATTGTGTATGGGTGAGGCGGGGCATTGATGCTATCCAGGATGGCTACCGCCTGGGAATGAGATTTTAAATGGAGATTAAGGTCAGGCTTTATCAGGAAAGTTGAATCGGGATTTGATCTATTTTGATAACTCGGATATTGGCCAAGCCTGATCCCGGAATAAAGATGGAAAGGAGACATTAATGATATTATCAGAAATCTCGAGTGCTCGTCCGAGAATACCGGGCACAAAAATGAGTGTCTATCCCCATTCTGGTTCAAGTCATACGGGATTGTATCCCTGGATTGATGCTTTTCGCTGTAACGGGTGCAAGGCCTGTGCCAGGGCATGTCCGCCTGACATCATCGGTTTTCATAAAGGCAAGGCAGCAGTGGTTCTCGACCTCTGCCAGCAGTGTGGGGAGTGTTTCGAGGCGTGTCCAGTGGAGGGCGCCATTATTTTCAAACTCCCTCCCGGCTCACCCGAAACTGAAAATATCCCGTTCTTATCCAGGAAGTAAGATTCGGATTGTTATCATTCGGATCGATTCTATGAATTAAGAGGAGGATTGATAATGACTGAAAAATTAAAAGCCAATTATGTGGATCACATATGCATAGCGGTGAATGATGTGAAAAAAGCAGAAAAGGACTATGTCGATGCCTTTGGCTGGGAAGTGGCTTACCGCTATGTGGACGAGCCGGAAAAGATTCGGGTGACTGGTTTCATGGTCGGGAAAACAGCTCTCGAACTCATGGAAGACCTGGATGGGACCGGCGAGGTGGCCAAGTTTATACGGCGTGCCGGAGAAGGAGTTATGCTCATCAGCTACAACGTGGATAATTGCGAAGAGTCTCTGGAAGTGCTCAAGAAAAATAAGGTCAAGCTGATCGATCAAAAACCCAGATGGTTTGCCGAGTACAAAAGAAATTTTGCCTTTATTCATCCTGCGGCCACACACGGCATTTTGACCGAGATTATTGACGGCAAGTATTAGTTTGCTTCTCGATCTACATCCCTGATTGATATTATTGTTTAGGTTTTTATTTATATATTTTTTTACGGTGATCTACTTTTAGGATGATAACTTTCTTTTCTTCTTCATCTATTACAAAAATAACTCGATACTCGCCTATTCGGTAGCGGTAAAGCCCTTTCAAATTTCCTTTTAACGGAATTCCAAGTTTCGCCGGATCTAAGATGAGGTAATTTTTGACCTTGGCAACGATTTTTTTAGCTATTGTTCTATCGAATTTTTTCAAATCTTCAAGAGAGCCTTCATGCCAGATGGCTTTATAAGCCAAGCTTCTTCTCCACTTCTTCTGTTGTCAGGTATTTGGCATTTTTTTGGTTCAAACGTTCAAGGGCTGAGTAGGCATCCTCAATGTCTTCAAGATAAATTTCCAGCATTTCTTTAATATAAGAGCTTTTTGTTCTTCGGTTTTTGCTGGCTAGATTAGCGAGGCGATTGTAAGTTTTATCATCCAATCGAACAGTCAATACAGCCATAGTACTCCTCCTATATGTAATACAATGAATACATATAATACAAATACTACACTTAGATATTTTTGTCAACACTTGAATTGTCACTTACAGATAATAGAACGGAATCGAATCACTTGCTTTCTCAAAATCCATGAATAAATTGTTTTGTAGAGTTGAAGAGATTGAACGAATGCTTGGTGATATCACTCTTGGGACGACTTAAATTAGGAAAGATTGAAGCAGGAACGGTCATATTGTATAATTCAGGCCAAGGGAGCATTGAGTGTGAATAACAACGGATCTTCAGACGAAAAAAGAATCAGAATACTTATAGCGAAACCAGGGCTCGACGGGCATGATACAGGCGCCAAGGTGGTCGCTCTTGCCCTCAAAGATGCCGGAATGGAGGTCATCTACACGGGCCTTCACAGGACAATCGATGAAATAGTGAATACGGCTGTCCAAGAAGATGTGGATGTGATTGGTCTCTCCATCTATTCTGGGGCTCATCTTCCGCTGAGCAAAAAGTTGATGGACAAACTGAAGGGGATGGAAGTTTCGGATAAATTAGTCTTGGTCGGCGGGAATATTCCCCAGAGAGACATCAAGACTCTGAAGAGCTACGGGGTATCAGAGGTTTTCCCGGTTGGATCCATCCTGGATGACATTGTCGAGTGTATCAAGAAAAAGGCGGGTCAAAAAAAATGAAAAAACCTAAACCAGAAGAGCCTAAAGAGGTTATTCTTGAATCCGGGATTAAAGTCAAGCCTGTTTACAGTCCTGAAGACGTCGAAGAACTGAACTTTGAGAAAAAGATCGGATCGCCTGGCGAATACCCCTTTACAAGGGGAATCCATCCTCTGATGTACCGCCAACGCCCCTGGACCATGCGTCAGTATTCAGGCTTCGGCACGGCCAAGGAAACGAATCAGAGGTTCAAATGGCTTCTGGAGCAGGGGCAGACAGCCATCAATGTGGCTTTTGATTTGCCGACGCAGCTGGGCCTTGATTCAGATGATCCCTTTGCTGAGGAAGAAGTCGGCCGGGTGGGGATGGCCATAGATACGCTCAAGGACCTGGAAGAGGCTTTTACGGATATCCCGATAGATAAAATCAGCACTTCGCTGACTATCAACCCTGTGGCTTCGGTGATGCTGGCTATGTATCTGGCAGTCGCAGAGAAACAGGGCCTATCCTGGGATCAGGTGAGAGGCACCACACAGAATGATATTCTCAAAGAATACATCGGGAGAGGAACCTGGATCTTCCCTGTCGCGCCTTCCATTCGGCTGATTGGAGATGTGGCCGAATTCTGTTCTCAGAATGTTCCCAAGTTCAATCCTTTTAGTGTCTGTGGCTATCATATCCGAGAGTCAGGTGCGACGCCTGTTCAAGAGATGGCTTATGCCTTTGAGATTGCCATTACGTATATTCAGGAGGTGCTCAAGCGGGGACTCCAGATTGATGATTTTGCTGGAAGGATCGCTTTTAACTTCGACATCCACGGTAATTTATGGGAGCAAGTGGCGAAATTTAGAGCCGGGAGGAGGCTCTGGGCAAAAATTATAAAGGAGCGCTTTGGGGCGAAGAATCCCCGTTCCATGACACTCAGGATGATTGCTGGCGGAGGAGGTGGGGGATTAACGATTCAACAGCCTGAAAACAACATCGTGCGCGGAGCCTATTATGCGCTTATTTCCGCTTTATCCGGAACTCAGACCATGGCCCTCTGTTCTTATGATGAGGCGTACACCATTCCCTCAAAGAAAGCGGCGCTTATCAGCTTGAGGACAATGCAGATTCTGGCAGACGAGTTGGGGCTCAAGGACACTGTCGACCCGCTTGGCGGCTCTTACTATGTCGAGTGGTTAACCAACGAGATGGAGAAGAAAATTGAAGAGTGCATGGAAAAGGTGGAAAAGCGGGGTGGAATGATCAAGGGGATTGAATCCGGATATATCCAGGGAGAGGTCAGTCGGCAAGCGTATATCCGCGAGAAAAAGATTCAATCCGGAGAAATCACGAAAGTCGGTGTTAATAAGTATGTGATGAAAGAAGAAACAACTGATGTTGAGCTACACCCGTTCAATCCTGAAGTCGCTGAAGTGCAGAAGAAAAAGCTGCAAGAGATAAAAGCTCAAAGAGATGAGAAGACAGTGAAAGAAGCGTTGCTTGGATTGAAAAAGGCGGCTCAAACCAGTGAGAATGTGATGCCTCATCTGATGAAATCGGTGAAAAGCTATGCCACTCTGGGTGAGATAACCAGGATTTTCAAGGAAGTTTTCGGCGAGTTCAAAGAACCCACAGGACTCTAGAACAAAAAAGCCTATGACATACAGAATAGGAATTGATGTTGGGGGGACATTCACGGATTTTTTACTCACCTCTGGGGATGGGAGCTCGGAGATTTATAAAGTCTTATCGACCCCCGAGGATCCATCCATAGGATTGATGAATGGTCTCTCAGAAATGGCGAAAGCCAAAAACACTTCCTTAAGGGATTTCATCAAGGATGTGACGACTATCGTCCATGGCACCACTGTCACGACAAATGCGGTCCTGACTCGGAGAGGAGCTAAAACTGGGCTTTTAACCACCAAAGGTTTGCGGGACGCTCTGGAAATGAGGAGAGGCATAAGGGAAGAACAGTACAATAACAGGTACACGAATGTGGAGCCGTTGGTTCCAAGATACTTGAGATTTCCTGTGGAAGAGCGGATCGATTATAAGGGAGATGTTGTAACCGGGCTCAGTAAGTCAGATGTTTTAGATGCGGCCCGATTGTTCAAAAAAGAAGGCGTTGACGCGATAGCCATCTGTTTTATGAATTCATTTGCGAATGATCAACACGAATCACAATCAGAGAAAATCATAAGGGAGCAGTTTCCTGATTCATACCTGACGGTTTCATCGGAATTCTTGCCGAGCATCCGATTCTATGACCGGATATCGACAACCGTCCTGAATTCCTATGTTGGGCCAATATTGAAGGGCTACCTGACAAGCCTTATCGAGAAGATGATGGACGCGGGTTTTGAAGGCATCTTGCTCATCATGCAATCCAATGGAGGCGTTGTCTCGCCCCAGATTGCGATGGAGAAGGCGGCAGCCACCCTTCTTTCAGGGCCTGCGGCCGGACCAGTCGCTGGAATCGAGTACACGTCTATTCAAGGATATGATGATTGTCTGACCATTGATATGGGCGGGACGAGCTTTGATGCGGCTTTGAT
>CAYFVQ010000107.1:0-9176 GCA_964346585.1 uncultured Eubacteriales bacterium
GATTTGAATCAACTGCCAAGCTTTATCATGCTCTCTGATGACTTTTTTTAACACTTCAACCTTATCGGCAGATTCTCCGTCATAGTCTTCCCATTCGATGATCTCCACCCTGTAATGCATGGTTCTCTTCTTCCCGTTGATCTTCACATCAATGTCAATGTTTTGCTCTGCTTCAAAGGAAGGTATTTGAAGGACGACTTCTCTCATTTTATTCCTCCTATATCCATTTCATAGTCCTCGGCAAGTCTAAATAACGAGGATTGATGGACTTTGTTTAACTTAAATTTTGAATTCTTTCTGGATGTTTTCAGAGACTATGTGCCCGTCAAAGAGATGAATGATTCGATGGCTGTATTCAGCATAAGCGGGGGAATGCGTAACCATGACTATCGTGGTCCCCACCTCATGAAGTTCTCCCAACAATTTCATCACTTCTTCGCCATGGGCTGAATCCAGGTTTCCAGTCGGCTCATCAGCCAGGATCAATTTGGGCTTGGCGACAACGGCTCTGGCCACGGCCACTCGCTGCTGTTGACCACCTGATAGTTGCTGGGGGAAATGATTCTTCCGAGCCATGATTTCCATCTGTTCCAGAACTTCATTGACTCTCTTTTTCCTTTCCGCAGATGAATAGCCTAGATAAAGAAGGGGAAGCTCGACGTTTTCGAAAACAGTCAATTCATCGATGAGGTTAAAACTCTGGAACACGAAGCCAATGTTGGATTTCCGGAGATTCGCCCGCTGTCTTTCTGAGTAAGTGGCCACTTCTTCTCCGAGAAAAAAATATTCACCACTGGAGGCCTTATCGATCATGCCCAGCACATTCAAGAGCGTCGACTTTCCACATCCGGATGGTCCCATGACTGCGACGTATTCTCCTTCTTTGACATCAAGGTTCACATTGTTCAACGCAGTCGTCTCAACCTCTTCCGTCGTGTAAAGCTTCTTAAGGTTTTTGGTTTTTATCATTTAAATCCTCCTAAAAATTTTTTGAATTTTTATTCTTAATGAAAATTGACTGACTGTAGTCTTATACATTATTTCAGGACTAATCTTTCCATATTGCCAAAGCTTTCATAAGATGAGGTGATGACCTGCTCTCCAGGTTCTAATCCTTCTAGCACCTCATAAAAATCAGGATTGTACCTGTTCACTTTGATTCTTCGTTTCGTTGCGATATTCTCTGATTTATCCAACACATACACCCAGTTTCCTCCGGTTGTTTGTTCAAAACCACCTCTCGGTAAAAGAAGGGATTCAGCAATATCGCCTAATTCCAGTTTGATATGGAGAGTGAGCCCCCGTCTTATCCCCTCAGGCTCCTTTTCTAAAAATTCCATATCCACTTCAAACCTGTTATCCCGCACCTCCGGATAAATTTGTTTGACCACCAGCTTTCCATTCTGACCTGCAAACTCATACGTCCCGATTCGGTCTCTCTCAATCCGAGCGATATAGTGCTCATCAATTCCTGCTCTGACTTTGAATCCTTCGAGCACATCGATTTGCCCTATTTCTTCACCCGGCTGCTTGTTTTCTCCGATTTCTGCTTCCAACGCAGTGAGATGCCCGGAGATAGGTGCCTTTATAACCAGATTATCCTGTTTCTGTTTGAGAACAACGAGGTTGGACTCCATCCGTTCCAACGAGTCTTCCAACGATTCGATTTGGGCCTGACGAAACTGGAGATCACTTTTCTGGCTCTTAATGGTCAATTCCTTCAACTTGACCAAATAATCGTACTGATCTTTAGCGAGATCATACTCATGTTGCGCGATTAAATCGTCCTTGACGAGCTCACTGTATCTTTCATAGACGCGCTTCTGCTGCTGAAGCCTGCTCTCAATATCCGCAAGCTCCTGTTCTAATCGCAGTTTATACTGTTCCATAGAAAGCCTTGTGCTGCGCAGGTCATCGCTAGCCCGGAATATCTCAGCCTCTCTCAACATGATATTGATAATAAGATTGGTGTTAGCCAACTTGAGAATCGCATCCCCTTCCTCGACCATTGTCCCGGCAATCACATAAATCTCCTCCACTCTTCCTCCTTCATCCGCCGTTAAAAAATGTTGATAGATCGGAAGCACAGTTCCGACCACAGGGATGTATTCCTGAAAAGGACCTCTCTCCACTGTGGAAATAGTCAACCTCTCGGCTCTAACGTTGAGCGTAGATTTACTCATTTTGAAAAGAAGCACATAAAGAACGACAATGACAAATATTCCAATAGCGGAATACATAGCGATCTTTTGGGGGGGCCATTTCTTCTTCTTTATTTTGCGATCCATTCCCATTTTAATCCTCCATGCTTGAACATCTATTTAATCTTTTCAGCTGAAATGTTAAACTCATGCAGAAACTCCTTTGCATTTCTACTCCAAAAAATTAATTTGCAATAAATGTGCCATTATTGATTTTACGGAGAAAATAACCAAACGGTTGCCGAAATCCACGAAATAAGTGTTCGCTAGTATGACAGAAGATGTACGATACCGAACAGATAAACATGGATTTGACAGATGGAATAAGGTGGATTTATTCAGGAAAACAAGAGGAAAGTTCAGTTTAAATCAAAAGGGCACGTATTTTGCAAGGTCATTACAAAGAGGAAAGATGATTCAAAGTGCAGGAAAAGATTTTAGCACCTTCTTTTGGTATAATAAAATTTCAATAATGAAGGATTAATCTCATGGATAAAAAGACAGGAAAAATACTCATAGTCGATGATGATGAAGATATCCTCCATGCGGCACGGCTTCTCCTTAAAAAACATTATGGCCAGGTCGATACGGAAAAGAATCCGAAAATCATCCCCTCCCTCTTGAAAAATAATTCATACGATGTGATTCTTCTGGATATGAATTTCGCAAAAGGAGCCACGAGCGGGAAAGAAGGCTTCGAGTGGTTAAACAAGATTCTCGAGGTCGACCCGGCAGCAGTGATCGTCCCCATCACAGCTTTTGGAGACGTTTCAATGGCGGTTCGGGCAATCAAAGAGGGAGCGACTGATTTTGTCCTCAAGCCGTGGCAGAACGAGAAGCTCATCGCCACTGTTTCCTCAGCTATTCATCTCAGGCGGTCCCGAATCGAAGCGGATAATCTCCGTTCCCGTCAAAAACAGCTCAGTGCAGACCTCGACCAGCCTTTTCACGATTTTATCGGCCAGAGCCAGGCGATGGAAAAGGTGTTCGTTTCCATCCAAAAAGTGGCGAAGACGGATGCGAACGTATTGATACTCGGAGAGAACGGAACAGGAAAAGAATTGGTTGCCCGGGAATTGCATCGCCAGTCACAGCGCGCCAATGAAGTTTTTATCAGTGTGGATATGGGTGCTGTGAGCGAAACCCTTTTCGAGAGCGAGCTCTTCGGTCACGTGAAGGGGGCGTTCACAGATGCAAGAGAAGACCGGGCGGGACGTTTTGAAATTGCTTCGGGAGGGACTCTTTTTCTCGATGAAATCTGTAATCTTCCTTTAACTCTCCAGGCAAAGCTACTGACAGTCTTGGAGAACCGCATGGTCCTACGCCTGGGTTCCAACAAACAAATCCCGATCGATGTCCGGCTCATCTGTGCCACGAATATGCCTGTCCATGAACTGGTTGCAGAAAATAAATTTCGTCAGGACCTGCTGTACAGAATCAACACTGTCGAGATCCATATGCCCTCTTTAAAAGAGCGAACGGAAGAT
This sequence comes from uncultured Eubacteriales bacterium, assembly GCA_964346585.1. Classification (GTDB taxonomy): domain Bacteria; phylum Acidobacteriota; class Aminicenantia; order Aminicenantales; family Aminicenantaceae; genus SOIA01. Next base: position 3,689 of record CAYFVQ010000107.1, read on the forward strand.
ATTCCTTTGTTGGTGAGTCACTTCCTGAAAATTTACTGTAAAAAATACCACAAACCGTTGAAAAGAGTGAGCCCTGCGACTTTAAAAAGAGTGGAGAAATATCCGTGGCCAGGAAATGTCAGAGAACTCCAGCATGCGATAGAGCGGGCAGTTATCATGAGTGATTCCACAGCGCTGCAACCGTCGGACTTTTTCTTCCCTTCTGTCGAAGCCAAAGAAGATGGCCTGGTTTTTGACGATTTCAATCTTGAGGAGATTGAAAAAATGGTCATCCGGAAAGCTCTCAGCAAACACGCCGGCAATATCAGCCATGCGGCCAAAGAGCTGGGACTATCCCGGACATCTTTATACCGAAGATTCGAAAAATATGGTCTTTAGACGATTCAGGCTCCACTGCATCATCCGAGTGTTCTTTATCGGAGTGACCATCTGCATTTTTTTCTACCTCCTTTTCCGAACAAATTTATACACGGCTCTTATAATTCTCGGGGCCATGATTATTTATCAAATCTACGGCCTTATCCATTATGTTGAAAAGACAAACAGAGATTTAGCTCGTTTCTTCCAATCCATCAGATACCAAGACTTCTCTCAGACTTTCATGGAGAAAAAATTTGGCTCATCCTTTGATGAGCTGAAAGAAGCTTTCACCGAAGTTATGAATGCCTTCCGAAAAACACGAGCTGATAAAGAGGAACACTTCCGGTATTTACAGACCGTTGTCCAGCATGTGGGCATAGGTTTGATTGCTTTTCAACCGGACGGATATGTCGAGCTCATAAACACGGCAGCTAAACGCCTTTTAAGAGTCCCGCGGCTTAAAAACATTAAATCCCTCGAGTCTCTTAGCAAGACTCTAGTCGACACAATGCTGCGCATGAAATCCAGGGAAAGCGCATTAATTAAAGTGGAAGATGAGAACGATTTGCTCCATTTAGCTCTCTATGCCACAGAATTCAAACTGAGAGGGCAGAATTACTCATTGGTTTCCATCCAGAATATCCACAGCGAACTGGAAGAAAAAGAAATGGAAGCCTGGCAGAAGCTCATAAGAGTGCTCACTCATGAAATCATGAACTCTATCACACCCATAGCCTCTCTGACGTCTACGATTAGTGGACTGATCAAGGACGCGTATGGCAAGAAAATCAAAGCCGATAAATTCCAGAGTGAAGCATTCAAAGATATCCAGCAGGCGCTTCAGACTATCCAGAAAAGAAGCCAGGGATTGCTTCATTTTGTGGATGCCTACAGAAATTTAGCTCTGATTCCTAAGCCTAACTTCCAAATTTTCCCCATAAAAGAACTTTTCGACCGAGTCCGGAAGCTCATGCAGGCTAATATCGAGAAGAATTCAATCCGCTTCACGGTTAGCGTCGAGCCTGAGAGCCTTGAACTCACTGCAGACCCTGAACTCATCGAACAGGTTTTGATCAATCTTATGTTGAATGCTTTTCAAGCCGTAGAAAATCGAAAAAAAGCTCAAATAGAGCTCAATGCCCTCATGGATGGAAGAGGCCGGATCATCATCCAGGTCGTGGATAACGGGCCAGGAATTTCTGAGGAAAATTTGGAGAAAATATTCATTCCTTTTTTTTCAACAAAGGAAGAGGGCTCAGGCATCGGACTCAGCCTGTCTCGTCAGATTATCCGCTTGCATCATGGATCAATCGGCGCCCACTCTGAGCCAGGAGCCCAGACAGTTTTTACGTTAAGATTTTAAATCTTATCCTGTGGCCTGGCTCCTATCTAGCATTGAGACTGGATCCTATTTATTTTCTTACCGAGAGAAAACGATTCTGGTATAAACTCGTTATCCTGATTATGGAATTTAACAAATTTGAGGGACAAACATGTTGTCTGGTCATAATGAGTCAATACGATAAAAAAGGAGAGAAATTTGGCAGACCTAATAGCGTTTTGTGGTATCCCCTGCCATGAATGCGGGGCTTACTTGGCCACAAAAAACAACGATGGCAAAAAGCGAGTCGAGGTGGCTGAACTCTGGTCAAAAGAATACAACGCCGACCTTAAACCTGAGGATATCAACTGTGAAGGGTGTACTTCTGGAAGCGATAATGTATTCAACTACACCAAGATATGCGAAATCCGTAAATGTGGTATAGAAAAAGGTGTTGAAAACTGCGCGCATTGCAATGATTATGCCTGCGAAAAGCTGGAGAAATTCTTTGAAATGGTTCCAGATGCAAAGAGCCGCTTGGATGAGATAAAAGGTACGCTTTAGTCTTCAGCGGTAGAGAGTTTATTCGTTAATCCGATAATCAAAGAAAAATTTCTCTTTTTTTGCCCATTTCAAAAGAAAAAGAAGAAATCCTTTGGTTATGATCGTGAAAAAAGGGATGAATCCTGTATCGGACACAGGATAGAGTTGTTGTTCTCTTCCTACTTATACCCTGAAAAAAACATCTGAGCCAGTAATCCGGCAATCGGAGGAAAGAAAAAAGTGCATGCTAAACGAACAAAAGTAAACTTCCATCCCATAACTCCTATCTCCATGGGAAGTCTAGCCACTGCCCACAGCGACCACGCCGTTAAAAAGGCCACCATGGTTCCGATGCCAGCCCCCGCACGCAAAAAACCAGCTGCAAGCGGTAAGCTCACGTAAGGCCCTCCAGGAGTAATACCCCCGGCAACAGTCCCGATGAGAATCCCCCGAATTCCCGACTCCTCCCCTATCCACTTTGATAAGAGTTCCTGAGGCAAGAGAGTCTGTATCATTCCTGCCATGATAAAGGCAAAGATCAGCAAAGGAAGAATATCAACCGTCATTTTCATGGCGGATTTCAATCCGACAATATGCTGGCCCTCTCCTTTAGAATATCCGATGATAAGGAGAATCACGGCAAGAATAGCCATGACAAGTGTTGGAATGAGCATGTTGGCAATCCTCCTCTTTTTTCCCATTTTACGTTGAACCGAATCCTTGTATGATAATTTTAAAAAATTAAAGTTGAATTCTCAGACAACCGCTACACACAAGACGGAATGCTTTTGTCCGCATTTTTGGTCCAGTCTTCCCAATTGCCATACCTTGGGAAGTGGAGGAATACGAGTATGAATGATAAGCCGGCTAACTGATAAAAATCCCTGATAGAGCCGGCCAGCAAGAAAATCAGGAGGCCCAATATCGCCGGCACCTCACAGAGAGCCACTGTGATCACAGCCGATCGAAAAAGCTTGCGAATGAGGCTTTGGGCATCATCGGTGGATGACTTACGCAACATCATGTTTCGTAAGACCCTGATGATAAAAATATTGACCACTACGATTCCGTAGAATAAATACCGGATTGTAGTGATATCCGATATCTCTACAAAACCCGTGAACGGCGCGAATTGTCTTCTTATGATTTCGACGACGATAGCATAAATTATCAAGGTCGCAATGATGGCCGCATTCAGAGTGAGGGCCATTTGATGCGCTTTTTTTAAATCGTTCATCTATCTTTCTCCATACAGTTCTCTATACTTTATCCATAGCTCTACTAACAATCAAGTCCTTAATACAGAGAATATGGAATGCAAGACCGAGAAAATACAAATTACTTGTAATAACTTATACTATTTCTTGATAATAAAAAAAGAATGGTTATCCTGGATTATTCACGAGTCGAGGTTGCCGGAGACAGGAGGCACAGCGCAAGATGCTGCGGTCGTCCACCGCTCTTGCGCTGTAACGAAGTAGATTCGGTGAGATCGGCTCGCCCGAAGGGTGAAAGATGCCGACATATAATAATCAGTTAACCTAAGAGATTTTTTTTATGTGGCGTCGGTAGATTTTATGAATAATTCAGGTTATTTAATTTCTCTAATTTTTGGAATAAGATTTCTTATTTTTTTGACTAAATCCTCGACTGCTTTTCGTTCCTGAGAAGTGATTTCACTGCCAGTAATTCCCAAGTCAATATAATTGTCATAACGCTCGGCAGCCGCATTCATATAGCATGTGGCCGAGTTATAGACAAAATCCAGGTTTTCCCACGACTTATATGCCTCTAAATACTCCGCAGCCGCTTTAGCATAATCTCCTTCATCCACGTATTTTTTAGCATTCTGCATCAGGTCATAACCCTCGGCAACTTTTTTTGACTTGAATACCTCCACGTAAGGTGCATCCTCCCAATTTTTTGCACTCAAAGTCCCCCATTTGATCGTATCCTCGATGTCTTCATCATAAGAAGGTTCAATGACATAAGCTCTGTAGTAGAGCCGCACAACGAACTTCCCTTTTGCCAATGCTTCCCAGGCTTCTTTGGGGAGCTCGTAGCTGGCTTCTCCTTTACTGTCTGTCTTTATTTCTTCCCCTCCGATACTGTTGTTTCCATAATAACTTGAGTAGAAGTTTTTATCATTCTGATTATCCACATCGATGAGAATTTTCTTTTCGGTCGCCAGCTCAATGCATATGACAGCATTCGGGTCAGCTCCGAGGGCAAAAGATGGAGGGCCTTCTGAATCAAAATAGTAATATTCCATATCTGGAAGAAGGGTTACGGATGTTTCTTGTGCGGCTGGAATCAGAATAATAAATAATAGTGTTAAAGCTAAAGGGCTGATTTTCAGAAAAGCTCTAATCATTTTTTTCCTCCTCACTGAGCGAGCCTGAAATATCTTGGTAAAAAACTAGAAAACACGAAAAGTCAAACAAATGCTCATCATTTCTTATTTGAGTGTAAATGTTATTTTTTATTATCCTGAATTATTCATAAAATTTGCCGACGCCTTTTTCAAAACACCTTTGAAGTATAACAAATAATCTTATGTCGGCATCTTTTCCCCTTCGGGCGAGCCGATCTCACCCCATCTACTTCGTTACAGCGCAAGAGCGGTGGACGACCACAGCATCTTGTGCTGTGCCTCGTATCTGCGGCAACCTCGACTCGTGAATAATCCAGGTTATTTAAGACTAGGTACAATTTCTTCCAATCTTTGTATATGTTTCTCTGCATCTTTTTGGGTTTGACCAGTCGTATCTGAAAACTCTATAGTCTCTTTGAAGCTCTGGTGGGCTAAACAAACGTAACATATTCCTATGTTATAAAGAAAGCTTGGATCATCCCAATAGAGCCAAGCCGATTCAAATTGTTTAATAGCTTCTTCATACTCTCCTTTCCCCACAAGTTCTTTCCCCTTTTCGAAACAATCATAAGCATTTTTCATTCCGATTTCTTTATATATCTCTACAGAAGGGGCATCTTCCCAATTCAAGACGCTCAGAGTCCCCCATTCTGGATTATTATTTTTAATCTGATAAGCTCGATAATAAAGAAGAATCCTTACATTCTTGCCAGTTAAAGCATTCCAAGCTCCTTGGGGAAGCGTGTAAGTTAATTCGCCCCTATCATCAGTCTTGATTTCCTGGCCACTGATATTCTTATTTCCTTTAAGGCTTGAAAAAAAGTTATCGTCCGTTTGTTTGGGTTGAGCAATGAGCAGATTTTTTTCTGTGGCCACTTCAACACAGATTA
>CAYFVQ010000108.1:0-1769 GCA_964346585.1 uncultured Eubacteriales bacterium
ACCGCCTTCTTCACATCGAAAGTCACGGTTCCAGATTTCGGGTTGGGCATCAATCCTCTCGTTCCAAGGATGCGTCCCAATTTACCGACATTCCTCATCACATCCGGAGTCGCAATAACGGCATCGAAATCTACCCACCCTTTAGAAATTTTCTCAATGAGCTCATCCCCTCCAACATAATCGGCCCCCGCTTCCTCCGCTTCTTTAATTTTCTCACCGGACGCAATCACACAGACCTTCTTTGTCTTGCCCGTTCCATGAGGGAGGACGATCGTGCCTCTCACCATCTGGTCGGAATGCTTTGGATTCACTCCCAGACGAAAAGAAATATCCACGGTCTCATCAAACTTGACATAACTGAGCTTCTTGACAAGACTGACGGATTCCTCTAAGGAATATTCTTCTTTATCTCTGAGTTCCTTTGATTGATTATACTTTTTCCCTCTTTTAGCCACGGACAATCTCCAATCCCATGTTTTTAGCTGTACCTTCAATGACTTTTTTTGCGGAGTCTAAATCATTCGCATTCAAATCCGCCATTTTAACTTTAGCGATCTCCTCCAGCTGCTTTTCAGTCACTTTTCCGACTTTCTCCTTGTTCGGCTCTCCGGATCCCTTGGCAATCCCAGCCGCCTTTTTCAGAAGATAAGAAGCTGGAGGAGTTTTCATGACAAAATTAAAACTCCTATCCTTGAAAACTGTAATTATAACAGGAACGATGGTCCCCTCTTCCATCTTGCTTGTTTTATCGTTGAACTGTCGCACAAAATCCATTATGGGCACGTTATGCTGACCGAGTGCTGGCCCTACAGGAGGAGCTGGACTCGCCTGTCCAGCGACAATCTGGAGTTTGATCTTCGAAACAACTTCTTTTGCCATGCTTCCTCCTAAATCTTTTCAACCTGTAAAAATTCCAACTCCACCGGAGTCGACCTCCCAAAAATTGTCACCAGCACCTTCAATGTGTTTCTCTCATTGTTCACTTCTTCGACAATACCGTTGAAATTGAAAAAAGGCCCATCTATGATTCGGACAGCTTCTCCTTTTTCAAAAGAGTGTTTTGGTTTTGGCTTTTCAGAGGTCGTTTCCATATGCTCCACTATCTGGCTGACCTCATCTTTACTTAAAGGAGAAGGCCGTTTTCCAGATCCGACAAAGCCCGTCACTTTTGGAGTTTCGCGAATGATATGCCAGTTCTCATCGGACATCTCCATTTCAATAAGGATATAACCCGGATAGGATCTTTTGGTGGAAACGACTTTTTTCCCTCCTTTGATTTCCACGACACCCTCTGTCGGAATGATGATCTGACCAATCTGATCCTCTAAACTCAGCTCCATGGCCCTCTGACGGATAGACTCAGCCACAAACTTTTCAAATCCTGAATACGTATGAACCACATACCAATTTTTTGCCATTATCTCACTCAGTTTATCCAAATAAAGCCTTGATGTGTGCAATCACCCAAGAAAAAATCAAATCCATAAAATAAAGGTAAAATCCGAAGAAAAAAGTCGCAAAAATCACCACGATGGTTGTGCTGTACACTTCGTTCCTCGAAGGCCATGTGACTTTTTTTACCTCTGCTCTGACATCCCTCAAGAAATTGGAAAGCCTTTTATACCATCTGACTTTTTGACTCATTCATTAACCTCTACCCTGAGAAATAACCAAGCAATATCTTAATCTCTCAGTTTTTTATTTAATATCTATGGAGATTGAGAACTTTCTGGCAGGTGAGGCAGGACTCGAACCCGCAACCTTCGGTT
>CAYFVQ010000109.1:0-3461 GCA_964346585.1 uncultured Eubacteriales bacterium
AACGTTGTTTACGCTCTGATCGAGCATAAAGATGGGGGGATTTGGCGTTCTGAGGATAAAGGTGAAACTTGGACAAGGACGTGCGACAAGAAAACCTATGACCGAGTCAATTTCAGGCCGTTCTATTACAGCCAGATTCGCGTTGACCCAAGTGATGACAAAGTAGTCTATGTTTTTTCCGGCGGGAGTTTTGTTTCAAAAGACATGGGTAAGAAGTTCAGTATTATCTCCAGGGGCACACATCCAGACCACCATGCTCTCTGGATTGACCCTTCTAATCCTCTCCACCTGATTGATGGGAATGATGGAGGTATTGACATCTCCTATGATGGCGGAAAAAACTGGCAGGCCATCCAGCATATGGCCTTAGCTGAGGTCTATCAGATTGGTTTCGATATGAGAAATCCGTATTACGTCTACTGCGGATTGCAGGATAACGGGAGCTGGGGAGGTCCCAGCGCCTCTTTGGATTCTGCTGGTATCACGAATGATGACTGGTATTCGATAGGGGGTGGTGATGGATTTTATGCCCAGGTTGACCCCACTGATCCGAATACGATCTACAGAAATTACCAAATGAATGGATTATCCCGTTATGATATGAGAATTGGGAAGGGAAAGACCATTAGACCTCTGGCATCGCAAAAAGAGCCTCCCTACCGTTTCAATTGGAATTCGCCCATTCTTATTTCTCCTCATGACCCCAAAACTGTATACACAGGAGGGAACTTCCTGTTCAAAACCAGAAATGGAGGGCAATCCTGGGAGATTATCAGCCCTGATCTTTCCACCAATGATCCGGAAAAGCAGAAAGATTCAGGGGGGCCGATTACTCTGGATAATACCGGAGCGGAAATCCACTGCACAATAATCACAATCTCTGAATCACCGGTTGTTCCAGGTATCATATGGTGTGGCACAGACGACGGAAACGTGCAGGTGACGCGCAATAGTGGAAAAACCTGGAAAAATGTTGTGGAAAACATACCTGACCTTCCTCTTCATACATGGTGTTCTCGAGTCGAAGCTTCTCATTTTGACCCAGGAACAGCTTACATCTCTTTTGATGGTCACAGAACTGATGACTATGAAACCTATGTATATAAAACCTCGGATTATGGAGAAACCTGGACATCCATAAAGGGCAACTTGCCTTTTGGCTGGGTGCATGTCATTCGAGAAGACCTGAAAAACAAAAACCTTCTCTATGTGGGTACAGAGTTTGGTGTGTATGCTTCTCTGGATGGCGGTGAAAGCTGGTTTTCACTCAGAAACAATTTACCGACAGTTGCCGTGCGGGATATCGCTGTTCATCCAAGAGAAAATGATTTGATAATCGGGACACACGGAAGAGGCATTTGGATTATTGATGATATTTCTCCTTTGCAGGAAATGACCGAGGAAGTCTTTGCTTCGAACCTTCACCTCTTCAGCATCCGGCCCACCACTCAATTTCTCCGATCGGCAAGGGGAGAAGCGTACAGCAGCAAGGTCTATGCGGCAAAAAATCCCACTTATGGTATGATATTCAACGTCTATTTCAAGACAAAGCCTGAAGAAAGACCAAAAATCTCCATCCTGGATAAGAGGGGTGAGATAATATTTAAACTCGAATTAACAAAAAAGGAAGGCCTTCAAAGAAAGACATGGAATTTGCAGTATATCCCCAAAACAAAAGACGGAAAGACAATAGCTCCTTCTGGCATGGGATTTATCGCAGCACCTCTTGTTTCCCCAGGAGAATACACTGTGGAAATGGCCGTGGGAGAGCAGAAGGTTGAGAAAAAAGGATTGGTCTATCCTGACCGGCGGTTTTGGATGATTGAAAAGGATCGAGTCGCACAGAGTGAAAGCATGGTTGAAGTCATGGTTCTTTCGAAAAAGATGAATCTATCCATTACAGGAGCAAGAAAAGTCAGGAAGGAACTTGATAAGCTGAACCAGACTCTGAGTGAAAATAGTGACATCCCAGACGCCGTCCGCAGAAGTGTAGAACGGTTTGAGAGGAAATTTACTGGTCTGGAAGAAAAGATTGTGCCTAAAGAAATGTTTTACAGAGGGTCGATGGAAACCGCTCTCCGAGGAGGCCATCTGAATGTGTTAGTTTTGTTTTTGGGTATGTCGATTTCAGAATACCCATCCGCCCCGACGGAAACAGATTTAGCCCAACTCAAGGAATTAACCGAGGAAGTGAATGGCCTTGTTGATGAGTTTAATGAATTCATCAGGAAGGATATCCACGAGCTCAACCAAACACTGGAGAAAAACGACATAAGTCCTGTGAAGCTGCCAAAGGAAGTTAAGATTGAGTAAACACTCAATTCAGAACAAAATTGGGGACAGTCCCTAATTTTACGGAAAAGGCTTCTCAGTTTCACGTTGATATCATTGCGAGCGAAGGAAGGCTATCTTATTTCTGTGTCATTGCGAGCGAAGCGTGGCAATCTCATAAAAAGAGATTAATGCTAATTATCCAATAATCAAAATACATATAAAAAGGAAAGAAGATATACTTCGAATGGAGGGAAAGATGCGTGGACTTAAGGATAAACGCATTCTCATAACAGGCGGAGCCAAAGGAATCGGTGCGGCAACAGCCGCTCGTTTCCTGGAAGAAGATGCACGAGTAGTCGTATTGGATTTGGATAAGGAAGGTCTTCGCCATATCCAGAGTCAAATGCCTTCACTTGCGGGAACAATCTGCTGCGATGTTTCAGATGACCAGACCGTCAAAAAGGCTTTTGAGGAGCTGGATGGCTTGTGGGAAGGATTGGATGTCTTGATAAACAATGCAGGCATCAGCCAGAGAAATTCTTTTCTGGAAACATCTCCAGAGGATTGGAATAAAGTGCTGGAGGTGAACCTCAGTGGAGTCTTTTTCGTTGCCCAACAAGCGGCGAAAAGAATGCTTGACGGAGGAAGCGGCGTTATCCTGAACATGGGTTCGACCAACGCCATTATGGGTTATGCTTATTATGCTGCTTACAACACCTCAAAAGCCGGTGTTGTCGAACTGACTCGATCGATGGCACTGGAACTAGCGCCAACAATCCGCGTCAACGCCGTTTGCCCGGGCTTCATCCTGACACCGATGCAGGAAGCCGAATATACGCCCGAGATGATTCATGCGTTTGAGAATAAAGTTCCCCTCGGCAGACTGGGCAAACCGGAAGAAGTGGCAGCTCTTTTTGCGTTTCTTGCCTCGGATGATGCGGAATTCATCACCGGTCAATGCTTCGTCATTGACGGAGGGGAGATTGCCGGAGGCCTCGCCAGCCAGAAATAAAAAAAGGGACAGGCCCCTTTTTCATTAAAAAATTGCCTGCCGCTTTTAATTGTGTAATTGCGAACGGAGTGTGGCAATCTTCTATGAAGATGTGATGCAAGCACTTTTTTCTCTTCCATTCTTTTTTCTCATTTTCTTAGGTCTTGTGAACCAATCTTCTATCCGTGCTCTTTGA
>CAYFVQ010000110.1:0-2698 GCA_964346585.1 uncultured Eubacteriales bacterium
GTTAAATCCCGCATATTTCTCGATGGAGGAGCTTATTCTTCGTTTGGAGTGGTGACAGCCTATTACGCCGGAAGCATGATCCCCACCCTTTACCACATTCCCAATTACAGATACGAGGGTTACCGGGTCATGACGAATAAGCCGGCCTGTGGGGCCATGCGGGGTCATGGCACGCCCCAACCGCGCTTTGCCTTTGAGAGTTTGCTGAGCATGATTGCTGATGACATCGGGATCGACCCTATGGAAATACGGCTCCGGAATGCCATGGACCCAAATACTCGGACCTGCAATGATCTGGATGTTCACAGCTGCGAGTTCCAAGCGACTCTTAAAGAGGTAAGGAAAAAATCCGGCTGGGACCAGAAATACGGAAAGCTCCCTCCGGGAAAGGGAATCGGTATCGGTTGTGGCGGGTTTGTCTCCGGAGCAGGTTACGCCATCTACAGAGGTCAGGTTCAGCGTCACTCTGAGAAAAAACCGGAAACATTCAGGAAAAGAGCCGTGTTTCCCCATGCAAACGCCATAGTCAAGATCAGCGAAGACGGGACAGCTGTCGTCCTCCTCATCCAGGCCGCAGAAATCGGGCAGGGCTCATCCACGGTTCTCTCTCAGATGTGTGCGGAGACTTTAGGAGTCAGTCTTCACAGAGTGCGGATCCGCACGGAAGACTCTGACATCAGCCCCCTGGACCTGGGAGCCTATTCATCGAGAACAACCCTGATGGGAGGAAACGCTGTGGTCATGGCCAGCCAGGATGTTCTTCAAAAATTGTTCACTATCATTTCTGGACTATGGGACTGTGATCCCCAGGAGTTAGCCGTAAAGGACAACCGGATATTCCATAAAAGTGATAAATCCAGAGTTATCGAATGGGAGGAGGCTGCGCGGAAATACTTCAATGACCATGGGCCGCTGGTGGGCACAGGCTGGTACAAACCTCCGGAAGGACTCGGAGGAGACTATAAGGGAGCAGCCGTGGGAACCAGCCCGGCTTATTCTTACTCCAGCTCAGTCTGTGAATGCCGCGTGGATTTGGAAACAGGCAAAGTGAAGATTGAAAAATTCACTGATTACCATGATTGCGGTACGCCCGTCAATCCCCAGGCTGTGCACGGCCAGGTTGAAGGAGCCATTGTCATGGGCACAGGGGAGACACTCATGGAGGACGTACAGTATGACAGAAAGGGGAGTATACTCAACGCGAATCTTCATGATTATCTCCTGATGACCATCAAAGATGCCCCTGAAATTTTCAGCGGAATCGTTGACTCCTACGAGGCTGAAGGACCGTATGGGGCAAAGGAAGTGGGGGAAGGAGCGACCTTACCTGTGCTGGCGGCTGTTGCCCATGCCATCGCCAATGCCACAGGTGTCTGGATCAAAGAACTCCCGATAACTCCTGAGAAGATATTGAAAGCTCTGAAGCAAAAGAAATCTTGACCGGATAAACATCAAAACAGCGAACATCCACTCTTTCGAACATAGTATTAATAATAAGGATTGCCTTTTTTGTTTTTTAGGTTCATTTTAGTTTTATATGGGAAAAGCTTTATATTAGGAATTAAACCTTTTATCTATAAGTGAGGTCTAACAATTAGAAAACAGGAAAAACACTGGATGAATGAAAGTGAAATCATTCAACGATGCCAGAAGCATGATTTGAGAGCATACAAAATGATTTATGACCGATATGAACAACCTCTTCTTCATACCGCTCTGCGGATGCTGGGACAGCAGCAAGATGCGGAGGACGCTGTTCAAACGACATTCCTGAAACTCTATCGCTGGATTCAGAACTACAATTACAGCTCGAAATTCAGCACCTATTTGTTCCGTATTTTGATGAATGCCTGTTTCGACATTCTCAGAAAGAGAAAACGGATAAAAATCCATCCTCTTGAGGAAGAATATGCCTCCTATCGTTCCCGGCATGAAGAAAAAATGGTTCTGGAAGAGGCGATCCAAGCTCTGCCAGAACGGATGCGAGCCTGTTTCATTCTGTTTGCCGTCGAAGAACTGAAGCAGAGTGAAATCGCACAGATCTTGAACATCACACCGGGTGGAGTGAAATCAACCATTTATCATGCCAAAACGCGGCTTCGAGCCATATTATCAAACCTTCAAGTAAAGGAGAGCTCATGAGCTGTCAAAAGTTTAAAAAATATGAGTTTGGAAAACTGAGCCAGAGCGAGTTCCAGCAGCATTTAAAAGCGTGTGCTGTGTGTCAGGAACAAATGAAACAGGATACCCGATTGCTGTCTCTGGCCAAATCCTTGAAGAAGCCGGTTGAGTCGCCTCATCTTTGGGGTCGAATCGAGGAGAGCTTAAGGGAAGAACAGCACAAAGGAAAATGCTCAGAGGGTAAAGATTCTCGCTGGAGCCTGATTCGGCTATTGCCTGCAGCAGCAGCTGCTCTCCTGATAGTTATTGTTGGATTTTATTTTTTGCTCAAACCAGAAACCGGAAAGTCGGGGATACTGACTGAATCTGCACTGGCGAAGATAGAAAAGAAAGAAAGGGAATACATTGAAGCCATCGAAGAGCTGGAAGAGCAGACTCTTCCCAAAATGGCAGAATTGAATTTGGAATTGATGCTGCTCTACAGAGACAGGCTGGAGACCATTGATGACCAGATTGAACGATGCAGGGAAGCCCTTTCTGAAAATCCGGGCAACGCCCACATCAGGCGCTACATGCT
>CAYFVQ010000111.1:0-3297 GCA_964346585.1 uncultured Eubacteriales bacterium
ATCTGATGCTCACGTGTGGCTTCCAGGGCTTCCTTTCCCTCAGGCGTCAGCCTGTAATAGGTCTTACTTCTGCCGCCTCGCTGCGGCGTTGGGTCTGCTGATCGTTTCATCAGATATTCCTTACGGACAAGCTGGTCCAGAGCAAAATAAAGTCCTCCCATGGTGTACGTTCTTCCAAAGACCTTGGAGACCTCACGATTTATAGCCACGCCATAGGCGCCGTCTCCAAGCTTAATGACAGCGACAAGTATTGTTTCTTCCAGACGTGTCAGCAGATCCATTTTTCCTCCATTTCTATTGGCTTCAAATATATATACGTTAAAAACAGAAAAAGGTTGCACGGCTGAGTACGTTGAAAGCCTGCTCTTTCCATTTTTGCCGACAAAATCGTAAAATAGCACCTTACAGGAAAATCGAAATGCTCAGTCATTTACGCCCAAAAAATCGCATTAAAGTTAAACGCCAGACAAGAACATGGAGGAACAAATGATCTGGAAATACATCCTTGCCTGGTTATTGATGCCTCTCATCGGGATAATAAACGGATCGATCCGGCAGTTTGGATACGGAAAATTCATGAGCGAATTGACAGCCCATCAAATTTCTACTCTCACAGGAATGATTCTTTTTGGACTTTATGTCTGGTTCCTCAGCCGACTATGGAGAATCAAGTCATCGGGTCAAGCTCTCACCATCGGCGTGATATGGTTGTCTCTGACTGTCGCATTTGAGTTTGTGTTTGGACATTATGTCATGGGGAATCCCTGGAGCAGACTGCTTCATGATTACAATCTACTCGAGGGAAGGCTGTGGGTGCTGTTCTTGATCTGGATCACCATAGCCCCTTTAATCTTCAAAACAAGACGCTCTTAATATGAGTATCGAAATTGGAAAACGTTTCGTTGTATTGCGCTCCCCGGAAGAAATTCATTCGGGACAGAGAATTCCGATTATACTTGGGCACGGGCTGGCATTTGGCTCCGGAGAGCACGAAACCACGCGCAGCTGCCTGGAGGAGATGGAAAATATTCCGGTTTTCCCTGGCTCAAAAATCCTGGACCTTGGCTGTGGGACCGGTATCCTCTCTATTGCCGCGGCCAAGATAGGCGCTCTTTCCGTTACAGCTCTTGACCCAAAGCCCGAGGCCATCAAAACGACTATCTCAAATATCCGACTGAACAGAGTAGACAAAATCGTGCGCACTCTACAGGGAGAGCTAGGAGCTCTGGACGAAAAGGATTTCGACATGATCATGGCCAACCTATACGGGGACATTCTCCTGACTCTGTCTGACTCGTTCATTTCTCTTTTAAAGCCTGAAGGCTATTTACTACTTTCCGGAATTCAGTACGAATATTCCTATGAAGTCAAGACAGCGGTCTTGAAATCAGGCTGTCAGTTGGTAAAGAGCAAATATCTTGAAGAATACACCACGCTGATCTTCAGGAAAGAGCCTGGCTCCTGATAAAGAGAGGGAGGTCTCAACTACAGATATGTCTCGAGTGGAACTTTATTGCAGCGGAATAAGTTAACATAATTGAATAAAGGCAATAAAGGATGGAATCAGGGAGAAGGCTTGATTGACAGCTTTTTTTAAAGGGAGTTGAACCGATGAGAAAGCTGAATCTTATTCTCTGTTGTTTCCTCATCCTCTTTTTGCTCGGCTTCAGCGCCGATAAAAAAGAATTTAGAATTATAAAAGAGAATGGCATCCCTGTCGCTGTCAACCCAGACTTTCCGGTCCCGGCCAAAAATAGTCCGAAGGATATTGAATTTGAAGAAGAACTCATCCTCGGGTCGACAGAAGGAGATCCCCACACAACATTCGGAGAATTCATCAGTTACACGGTTGATAACCAAGAGAATATCTATATTCTCGACTGGAGAGCAAAAACTATAAGGAAATTTGGGCCCAAAGGTGATTATCTTCTGTCTTTCGGGAAAGCCGGGCAGGGGCCGGGAGAATTTTCTGATCCTGAGGAGATTCGCTTTTTGCCCGATGACCATCTGATTATCTTCGAAGGAGAGAGTCAAAAATTTTCTGCTTTCAACCTAAAAGGCAATTTTGTGAAAAGCGGAAGGTTTTTCAATCTCATGTATTCTCCGTATTTTGGCCTGTCAAACGGAAATTTTATCGCCACACACGTGCAATACGGCCAACAGAAGACAGTGGTCACCACTGGGCTGTTCAATGGCAAATCCGAGCTTCTATCCGTCCTGCATCAGAGAGAAGCCAAACTGCCACAACCATGGCCACGCAATGACCCAGACGCCCGAGCCAAGCGATTGGCAGAAACCATGTCCCGCACTGCTTTCAAGAGGACAACCATTATCGCGCTGGATGCGAAGGAATCAATTTATTTCGCCTTTTCGGATAAGTATGAGATCAAAGTGTACTCATCCGAGGCGAAACTCAAGCGTATGATCCGGACGGCGCTTCCTTTACGACCGGTCACAAAAAGAGATCAAGAGGATTTTCTGAACATATGGGTGCCCAGGGATATTTCCACCTGGAGTACGTTGAACGAGCAAATGAAGAAGAAAATCAAGAACCTCATCCGGTTTGCGGCAACAAAGCCGGCTTTTCTGGAAATCATTCCAATGGATAATGATTATATCATGGTACTGAGAGACGGATCGCTCGGACAAAATGCTCTCATAAACATTTTCGACTCCCATGGACGATTCATCATCGAGAAGAATCTCCCCTTCCCGATCCAGAAGGGCCTATCAAAAGGAGACAAGCTGTACACGACCTTTGAAGATAAGGATGGATACAAATTTGTGAAGCGCTACCGTTTTCGATTCCTCAACGATAGATAAGGAAGATTATCCCACCCAAAATCCCAAGTATATGGAACAAAAATCAGCTTAGTCCTCTCAATACAACAATTAGGTCAATCCCCTTAAAGTAGAGAAATTGAAAAAAAGCTATTTGAAGAGTCTATCAAAATAGTAAAGGACTTTGATCGAAAGGCTGTTGATTTGCGGGGAATCCAGCGTATTTCTCAAATTATCCCAGTAAAGATGCACAAGCTGTCTATCCGAAGTGTATACAGAGTTTTTCCAGTTAACGGATATCTCGCTGCCGGGAGCGAAATTCCATCGGAATGTCATGTCTATATTGAATGCATTAAAGTTAACATCGTGGTTTGTGTGATAGCTTGATGTTCCTAAGCGGCCGTCCTCCAGGAGTTCAAAGTAAGAATCGTATTCTACCAATGACCAGTAATGACGGGCCCTGAATATGAGAGACATCCTGTTGTTCAAAACATAAGAGGCTTGAGCAATATTCTC
>CAYFVQ010000112.1:0-2985 GCA_964346585.1 uncultured Eubacteriales bacterium
CAACGTCGTCTTCCCATGATCCACATGCCCTATCGTCCCTATGTTCAAATGCGGCTTCGTCCGCTCAAACTTTGCCTTCGCCATTTTCCCTTACCTCCTATCCTTTGAGTTAATAACTCTTTTCTTTTTATAAATCATATACTTACCTATCTATGGGCGGGAATTCTCCCTTCAACCTTCGCTATGATTTCTTCCTTTATCACTTCAGTTGTTGGTGCATACTGGAAGAACTCCATTGAGAAAACACCTCTTCCTTGGGTTAATGTCCTGAGGGTCGTGGCGTAACCGAACATCTCCTCGAGGGGCACAAAAGCCTTTATCACCCTCGAACTCCCTCTCATTTCCATCTCCTCAATTTTTCCTCGACGAGCGTTGATATCACCAACAATGTCTCCTAAATATTCGTCTGGAGAAATAACTTCAAGACTCATGATGGGTTCCAGGAGCACGGGTTCGGCCCGGGAAGCCGCATCCTTAAAGGCCAAAGAGCCCGCAATTTTATAAGCAATAGAGGAGGAATCGACTTCGTGGAATGAGCCGTCCACGAGTGTGGTTTTCACATCTGTCATGGGAAAACCTGCCAAAATTCCCATTTCCATGGCTTCCTCCACACCTTGCTTCACGGAAGGTATGAATTCCTTGGGGATGACGCCTCCTTTCGTCCTGTCGATAAATTCGAAAGGCTCTCCTCCTTTGAGCGGCTCAACAACAACCTTGCAGTGGCCATACTGCCCTCTTCCTCCCGTTTGTTTGACGTATCTCCCCTCTCCCTCTGCAGAATCTGTTATCGTTTCTTTATAAGCGACCTGTGGCTTTCCGAGATTGGCTCTGACTCCATATTCTCTTTTCATGCGCTCCATGAGGACTTCTAGATGGAGCTCCCCCATCCCGTAGACGAGTGTTTGCCCGGTCATGGGGTCCTGTTTAACTTGGAATGTGGGATCCTCTCTCGTGAGCTTCGCCAATGCTTCAGCCAGTTTTGAGTGTTCTATTTTAGATTTGGGCTCGATATGAGCGGCTATGACGGGCTCCGGAAACTTTATGGACTCAAGGATAACAGGATGATTCCTCACGCAAAGCGTGTCACCGGTGGATAGACTTTTCATGGATCCGAGCGCTGCGATGTCTCCTGCAAATACCTCTTTAACATCCTTTCTTTTATTTGAATGCATCTCTAAAAGTCGACCGATCCGTTCTTCTTTTTCTTTTGTGGCATTATAAATCGTGGAACCAACTTTCGCTTTACCCGAATACACCCGGAAAAAGGAAAGATTTCCCACAAAAGGATCATTCGTTATCTTAAACACGAGCGCTGAAAATGGTTCCTCATCGGATGCTTTTCTTGTTTCTACATCCAGGGTACGGGGATGTTGCCCTTTGATGGAGGGAATATCCTTCGGTGAAGGCAGATAATCCACAACCGCATCCAACAAGGGATGAACTCCTTTATTCTTGAAAGAAGCTCCAAAAATAACTGGGACAAAATCCAGAGAGAGCGTTCCTTTCCGAATAGCTCTTTTGATCTCTTCAGCAGATATTTCGTCACCTTCAATATACTTTTCCATCAGTTCATCATCCGTCTCACTGAGTTTCTCTAACATTTCATTCCTATTTTTCAGGACCTCTCTTTTATTCTCCTCTGAGACCTCTCGCACTTCGAATTTTGTGCCCAACAAATCATCTCCCCAATCAATCTCTTTCATCTCTACGAGGTCAATCACTCCTCTGAAATCTTCTTCTATCCCGAGTGGCATCTGAATCACAACTGGATTCGCGCTGATTCTCGTCTTCATCTGTTTTATGGCTTTGGTTGGGTCAGCGCCCACTCTGTCCATTTTGTTGATGTAGACAATTCGGGGAACCTGGTATCTATCCGCCTGCCTCCAAACTGTTTCGGATTGAGGCTCGACTCCACCCACACCACAAAGAATCACGATCGCCCCGTCAAGTACTCTCAGAGAACGTTCGACTTCAGCCGTGAAATCCACATGTCCTGGGGTATCGATGATGTTGATTCGGTGGTCTTCCCAGTAACAGGTGGTGGCTGCTGAGGTGATGGTTATTCCGCGCTCTTGCTCTTGAGCCATCCAATCCATAACAGCTGTGCCTTCATCCACCTCTCCCATCTTGTACGTGATGCCCGTGTAGAACAGGATGCGCTCTGTTGTGGTAGTCTTCCCCGCATCGATATGGGCCATTATGCCGATATTTCTGATCTTGTCGATTGGATGTCTTTTTGTCAAAAATCCACTCCATGGGTTTTAAAATCAAATTCTCTCTCTTTATAAGGGAGACTACCATCTATAATGAGCAAAAGCCCGATTGGATTCTGCCATTTTATGGGTATCTTCTCTTTTCTTGATCGCTCCGCCTCGATTATTCGCGGCATCGATAATTTCTGCAGAAAGTTTCTCGACCATGCTCTTCCCTGCTCTCTCACGAGCATACCTGATTAGCCACCTGACTGCCAGAGAGTTTGACCGATGCAAGGGAACCTCAACGGGAACTTGATAGGTGGCTCCACCCACTCTTCTCGATTTTGTCTCGAGAACAGGCCTCACATTCTCCACAGCTTTCTCGAACACTTTGAGAGGATCCTCTTTTGACTTTTCTTTAACCTGATCCATCGCACTGTAAACGATCTTCTCGGCTAAACTCTTTTTGCCCTTTTTCAAGACGGTGTTTATGAATTTGGAGATGAGAGTGCTGCTGTAGAAATGATCTGGCTTGGGTTTTCTCTTCTTGATTGTACCTCTTCGGGGCATGCTCGGCTCCTTTATTCTGCGACTCTTTTCCCTTTTGGCTTTCGACTTCCGTATTTGGACCTGCCTTTCGCCCGCTCCTCGACTCCTTCGCAGTCTAAAGAACCACGAATGACATGGTAACGAACTCCTGGCAAATCCTTAACACGTCCTCCTCGAATGATAACGATCGAGTGCTCTTGGAGGTTATGGCCTATTCCAGGAATATAGCCTGTCACCTCAA
>CAYFVQ010000113.1:0-9844 GCA_964346585.1 uncultured Eubacteriales bacterium
GTACGGGTGAGATTGAGCAGGGTCAAAGCGGATTTGTCCATGATGTAGACGATGCCTTTGTCTGAGACATTCGTAGCAGACATAACTAAATTTTCTAGCTTTGTCATGGTTTTGAGGTACACCATCCCCGCATCTGTAATGCGACAGTTGGGCATATTAAGGATTCGCATGTTGGTAAGCTCTCTGAAATGAGCGAACCCGGCATCTCCGATCAATCGGTGAACTCTCAGCTGCTCCAAGTTCTTCAAACGCCCGACATGAACCATGTTGGCATCTGTGATCAACTGAGCTGTGCTTTGAGAATAAAGTTGGAGGGACAGGTTCTTCATATCCCGTAAACGTTCCAGTGTGTATGTCTCATAGGTAGGATGAATCTTTTGGAGCCAGTCGAGTGTTGGCTGCAGATAACTCAAGTCCTGTGCGGTGGCTTGGACGGGTCGATCAGATCCAATATTTTCCGCGGTTGCTAAACCACAAATTGAGAAACTAAAAATAACAAGAAAGGTGAAAAAGACAAAGCGTTTCATAGCGAAAACCTCCTTAGCGTGGTTTTTGATTTTTATTTCCTAGGATTATATATCACAATCCCGATTAAGAAGAAAGCCCTCAAGCAGTCATTGTTCCGGCGGCACTATTCATTGCAATAAATCTTTTGCCGTGATGCAAGTCAAAAAATCTCAAATAAAGGAGGCATCGGATGGAGAAACGCACATTCATAAGGTTTGAGCAGCTAGAATTGTTGTAACTGGAGGTTCTTTATTTGACAACTATAACCTCAATCAAGTTTCTTCCGTCGAAAACGGATTGGCGTATCTGCTATTGCCCTAGCAATAGAAATGTAGGCCCTTGTGAATCTTAGCAAATACGAGTAGTTGAAATTATCATCTGCTTCATCTTTCACAGTGTGAATATATTTTAGGATTTCATCATCAATTTTATCAAAGCCAGGACTTACAGTTATAGCCGGAATTCCTTTGCGCACAAAAGGCATGCTGTCAGAAAATTCATAAAGATATTGGAGCTCTTTAGGATAAGGCAAAACAGATAATCCGTATTTATCCACGGCATCTGTGATTATTTTTTTTGCGGAAATTCTTTCAAAACCCGCGATTCTAATAAGATTTGTGTCGTTGAATCCTCCACCGTCGTTGTTTAAAACAAAGGCTATTTTGTCCAAGGAAATGAGGGGATTATCAACGAAATATTGGCTACCTAGACATCCTTCCTCTTCTCCTGTGAAAGCAATAAACACAAGTGAGCGTGCGGTGGGTTTGATAGCGAATGATTTGGCCGCACATATCAGTGCAACGGTTCCCATACCGTTATCTCTTGCTCCGTTAAAAATAATGTCAGTATCGGCGGAACTTTTTAAGCGCTTCACACCAAGATGGTCGTAATGGGCACAGAGCAAAACAAATTCATTCTTCATCCGGGGATCTTTACCTTCAATATACCCTATAACATTCTTTGAGATGATGGGCTTTATATCACCCTTGTCTTTTTCACTGTCGGATTTTTTTTGCAAGAAAAGACGAACCTCCTGGAAATAATCAAGCGCGCCTGATAACTTCTGTAGCCTGGCTACACGGAATTGTTCTGCGATGTAACGAGCCGCGATATCGGCGCCGTTTGTGCCCGGCTTTCTCCCCATGAGTTCGTCCGAAGCGAGAAAGCGCAGATGTGATTCCACTTCTGAGAGAGTTAGTTCGCTCTCTGGAAAATTCACACGTACTGAATCGACAGCAACAAAGATCACGCATAAGAGAATTGTGGGTACGATGAAATTTTGACAAGGCACTCTCTGCTTCATCAATATTTCTCCTCGAATTTTTTTAGTATATTCAGGACAACACGAACGGCTAATTCACCTGCCATTCTCAAACTCATTTTATTGATATTTTCCGGAATATCCTGTTGTGTGTGACTGTGCTTGCTGACAATACTAACACCCGAAGTGACAATACTGGCTTGAGCAAACGTGATTTGATCGGAACCCTGGGTTCCGGTTGGTTCGATTTTATATCCGAGATCTTCAACGGATTTATTCACAATATCAACCAGCCATTGAGGGTGATTCGATGCGGCCATGATTTTCATTAGGTCTTCATCCGGCAGAATTCGCCATTTGCTGTTAATTCCCTCCCATGAGTAAGTTTTTATATTCTCAGGTATTTGGGATACACATTTTTTCCCCGATATTCCGCTCACGCCACCGGTCATTTCGACCCGGACAGGCCCATTTCCCCCGACATCATCAATATTAAATAACAACTCACATCGCTTAAGTGACCTGTCATTATGAAAGAGATAATTTCGTGAACCAATAATTCCGATTTCTTCTGCACCGAATGCAACAAATTTCACAGTACAATTCAGCTTGCCTTCCATCTCTTTAAAGTATCGCGCTAATTCTAATGCAACACCCACGCCTGATGCGTTATCGCTGGCACCGGGATTGTTTTTTCTGTACGAGTCAAAATGAGCTGTTATCAAAATCTCTTTTGAGGCAGTTCTTTTATCTCCCATCATTGCGATAATATTTGCAGATTTATACTTTTTATATTCCCCTTCTATAACCAATTTGAAACTAAGCTCACCTTGCGATTTTAGTTTCTCGAATCCGAGCGAATCAATGTAGATGATAAGCTTTGGCCTAGACCTGAGCAATCTGAAATGGCCATTCCAATTGTTAGTGATTATGGTCTTTCCTTCAATTTCCTTTTGAGTGTAAAGGAACTCGGAATCGTTTAAGTCGATCAAGAAGGCTATCCCTTCATAAGCTCTTTTGTTTTTATAAGGATTGAATCCGAGTCCGACAACGGTAATCTGTTTGTCTCCAACTTTTAAACGGGCATTCGTGTATTCGAACGATTCAAATTCAAACGGCTGGGTCTCAACATCTATGTCCATACTCTCAAACTGATTTTTGATGTACTGAGCAGAAAGATTATCATTCTTTGAGCCGACCTGCCTGTGGCCCATCCTGGCCAAATGAACTATATGGGAGAATACTTTAGCGCTGAAATCCTCGGGGAGGATTTCAGCATTGGGCGGCTTCCCTGGAAAGCCCTGCGCTAAGCTCGAAAGCAATACAGCCAGAAGATAAACAATTTTTAAGCGTTTCATTTGGTTGCTCCTTTTATTTAAAAGAATTTTTAATCGCGTGTTTTATCTCCGGAGGTCAACATCTTTCAAAAAGTAATTCATAAGCGAAGGAAAAACATCAGACTAAAGTGGGTTATTTCAAAAACCCAACTTTAGTGGGGAAGGAAACTGCGTGATTTAAGGCACAAATCTCAAAGTTGATTAGGATTGACGAAAATGATAGTTTTGTTTTATGTATCAAGAATACACTATTGGTGTGCTGATAACCTTTTTTTCAAGCATAATATCTATTGTAATTTTGGGGGTGGTTTCCCGCATCTATAAAAACAAACGATTGACTCTTTTATTCATGAGTGTGCTGTTTCTGAACATCATCTGGTTTTCTACTTTGATCTTTCATTATTTCAGATCCTTCTTTCCTGGCCCGGGTGATCCGGAGAAAATATATTGGTTTGAATTTTTAGCTCTTTCTCTCATTTATCTTATCCGATTTGGTCTGCTTATAGCGCTTCTTTCCCTAATTCAACACATTCTGGGAGTGGAAATTTCAAAGAAGGTCGTTTTGGCTGTGCGCAATAGTGTGATCATCCTTTCGATTATATGGTTTGTGAGTTGGTTTGAGATCCCTCTTCTTGGTAGCCGCTATATCGTGGATCAATTGATGGCTTTGACTGACTTTTTGCTTTTCGCAACTGTAATTGTCGCCGCTATTTTTTTACATTATCGTGCCAAGTTTCTCCCTAATAAAGAATACAGAAGGGCAATAATTATACTGAGTATAATCATCATTGTCCCCATGTCCATAGGGATCATCAAGTTGGTAATCGGTTCGAGTTTAAGTCGAATCACCTTTGCCCTTGAACGATCGATGATATACTTGCCGTTAGTGTTGTTTAATATCTCAAATGCCTGGTGGGGTGCCAAATACGCATCGATTCTTTCAAAATATGATAGCATCAGCTTAAGCACTAAAAGCCATGACATTGATGGTTTAGCAGAAAAATACAAAATCACTAAACGAGAAATGGAGGTTATTGAATTGATCTGTCAGGGTAAAACAAACAAAGAAATTGCCGACCTTCTCTTCATTTCTGTTGATACAGTTAAAGACCATAATTATAAAATCTTCCAAAAAACTGGCGTAAAGAATCGCACTCAGCTTGTTAATTTTATCAACAATTTTCAAAAGGATAGTTGAGCTTTCCAAGCTGATTTGGGGGTGTTAGGTCTAGTCAAGGAGGTTAGTCTGTGGAAACCGCGAAAAATTACATGAGATTTGGTGCGAGCACAAAACAGGAATTCCTCTTGAAGGAGAATCTCATATGATTGGATCCCGGCAACGTCTGTATGCGACTCTTGTCATCCTGGGAGCTTGCATCTTGCTTTTCCGAACAGTCTTGATGATGGCCCAGGGTGCAATGGCAGTGCTGGTCGCCTGGGTGTCAGGCTTGCTCGTGACGGAGTTTGTGCTTGATGTGGCCGCCTTGGCGGGCTCTGTGCGGTGGTGGGTAACTCGCGCAGAAGAACACGCCCGCTTTCCGCTTCGAACCTGCGCTGCCGCGGTCATTTTGCATGCTGTACGAGTCCTCATTTTCGTAATGGGGCGTGTCGGGCCATGGATTGACTTCGATGTCAGGCCAGAGCAAAGGGCGCTTCACTCGACACGCTGGAGCTGGGGTTGGTTGTACTTCGCGGCAGTCATGTCAGTGTTGGGAGTCCTGGGAGTTTTGATTATTTGGAGAAACAGACGGCGTGCCAGGAAGAACGAATGAGAGAGAGGAACAGCCCCGTTCAGATTACCGTTTGTTCCAGAATCCAGTCACTGATTATTTTTAAAGCGGTTGGTGACATTGTCTCTTCGATCTTTCCATATTCAGAAATGTTTCCTGTCTCAGCAGTCTGTAATAGATGATTCAAGCTAGGCAGTTCTTTTACAGTATAATTTTTATTTCCTCCGGCCTTGAGTGCCATTATTATTGCCTGGAGGTTTTCTTTGGGCGTTACCTGTACGTCCTTTTCTCCGTTAACGGCAAGTACAGGGCAGGTTACCTTTTGTAATGTCGTTCCCGGATCATAGGGCAGGTAAAAACGAAACCATGGCGAGTGCAGCTTCTGGAACTGATCATGTATATAGGCTTCCAGGTTTTCTTCAGATATTCCTGTGATCTTTCTTTCTTCATCACTTAATCCTTTGAAAAATTCTGTTATAATCGAAGTGAATTTATTCTGTACAGCTTTGCTATCAATATCCTGACTTATCACTGCAAACAAGCTTTCCTGCACGGCCCGGTTTCTTGCTATGAGGTGGTCACTCGCACCATTTGCTTTTAAAGTTCTTACCAGCTCTGAATATTCCATCTGCTTAATGGCCATCCCAGGGCTTGCAATCAGGACAATGAAAGCAATATCAGGCGATTGAGCCGCCACCATTGATGCAATCATACCGCCCTCGCTGTGGCCGATCAAACCGATTAATTCGTGCTTGATTTCTTTCCGGCTCTTAAGATAGGTTACACCAGATATGGCATCTGCAACATAGTCCACGGCTGTAGCTTCATCAAAGTTCCCCGTCGAACCGCCTACTCCCCGGTCATCAACACGCAAAACTGAAATGCCTCTTCTTGTTAGATAGTCTGCCAACACTAAAAAAGGGCGGTGACCGAAAACTGCCTCGTCACGGTCCTGTGCACCGGATCCAGAAAGAAGTAGTACTGCGGGAAATTTTCCCTTTGAGGGAGGAAACGTGAGAGTTCCGGCAAGTGTTATCCCGGCGTCGATGTTCTTAAAAACAACCTCCTCACTCTTGTACGGAAACGGTTCTTTAGGTTCTTGTGGGCGTTTGATTACAGGTCTCGAATGAGTGCATTCAAGCATGAGAGGTAGCGTCATTCCGCTCTGTGTCCAGCTCCCGTCAATCTTTACTCCATCCTCTGAGAGCTTTCCTTTAAAAACTCCCTCGATAGGGATTATTTCAAGGCGGACGTTTCTGTTGTCAAAAGCAATTTCATCAACCAGTACACCAGTCACATTCTGTTCTGGAACATCATAGGTAGCAGTGAGTGTGTTGTCCGGACTTCGGGAAATTGTGAAAATAACTCGCAACTCGATCCCGGAAAACTTCAAGGTTCCCTGCCAGATACCCTCAATTTCTTCGTCAGGAAAGGTATACGTCTGAACAGGATTAGAAAGAGTCGCTCCTGCCGTGATCAACAATACAAGAGACATTACGACAGAAGATGTGTTTTTTCCATTGATTTTCATCAGGTTCTCCATCTTTTTTCTAATCATTCTTTTTTTCCTTTTTTACCTCTAGTAAGAAAAAAGCAAAATACTTTTTTTCGGTTGATAAGGAAATAGGTGTTTTTTTAATAGTCATTAATATATCCATGGTCCTGTTAAGAAATTGTAATTCAATCAGCGCTATTTAATTGGCTATGGCGAGGAAAAAAAGAACATCCACACAGAAACTACCAAAATAAATCCAAGGGATATTAATCCTGCTATGATGATGGTATGGAGAAGGTTCTGCCGCCTGGCTTTCCTGTAGGCTTTCATTTCATCATCCTGGGAAAGCGGAACAGGAATCTTTCGCGGCTTTTCCATTGATTCTAATTGCTTCGCCACATTTGCGAGTTCGGGATCGGTTTTTAAGTATTTCTCGACGAGGGCACGCGTATCGGCGCTCACTTCATTGGCCGAATACAGCGGTAATAAATCAAGGATTACATTTCGTGTTATTTCCATTATCAATAAACCTCCTTATCGATAGATGCAGCGATCAACTTTTTGCGAACACGGTAGACTTTTACTTTTGCTGCTGTAGCGGATAATTCCAGGACACGCGCGATTTCATCGTAGGGGAGTTCATGCTGAACGCGCAAAATAAAGGCAGTGCGGTCAATCTCAGGTAAAGTCTGAAGAACTTTCTGGATACTCTGTAATTCGTGTTGAGATTCGGTCAATTTGTCTGGCCCTGGAGAAGGATCAGGATGAATATCTTCAAGGACAGCCTGGCGCTTTCTCTTCCTTATATGTTCTAAATAGACATTTCTAGAGATTGTGAAGAGGTAGGCCTTTAGCGTCTCCGTGCGAATTTTACTGTTGTTTGCCCAGGCGCGTATAAATGTCTCAGAAGTGATATCCTCTGCTTCTGAGCTGTCACCTGCAAGCCAAAGAGAGAAACGGTAGACTTCAGTTGCATAGGACTCGTATAAATCCTGGAAGTTGATCATAAGTTCTCTTGATACATCCTTTGATTATAATATGCATAAAGAAGGAAAATGTTACAATCCATTTCCGAATTGTTGAAAAATTAGGAATTCATTTCTGAAAGTGGAATTTGATTTCTTTGGTATTCGGACTTTTTAGGCATAAGTATTGTGGCCGTAATGTGACAGATGTGGATGATTTCCTAGAATCCTTTGATGAAGTAAGATAATTCATCAAAGTACGCCAGAAGCTCAGGTGACGGAGCGACGGACTCCGGGTTCAATTTGAGGTATTCTTCTAGCTTCCTGAAAATAAAGTAATAAGAAGTCTTATCAGGAATTTACAAATTACATCCGGAATGTCCCAGTTATCGGAAGTATTTGAAGTTGTACCGAAGTCTATCTCAGACAGTCGCCATATAGTCAAACTTAACCTGGGATTATGGTGAATATGTCTATAATTACAGCTTACTTTTCTGCCCACTTGCGGAGCTCGCGTTTTATCTTCTCCTCAATCTTCTTCCCAATCTCTTCCCAGTCGTCCTGTTCCTTATCCTCTTCTTCAGCCCAGTTTTTGATACCTTTGCGGACCTTTTCCTCCACTTTTTCAGCGATCTCGCCCCACTCTTTTTCTCGAGCGCTCTTTTTCCTTCTCTTTTTACACGAAGTACTCCAGCCTCCTCCCAAAGCTATTGAAGCTCCGAGTAAAAAGCCAAAATTGTACCAGCCACCGCTGTTGCTCACTTCGTACATTTCCACACTCTTGGAAAACAGACTGATGATGAACGTGATCCAACAGATGAGACCATGCCATAGCCCAGCCCAGAAGCCAGCCGGCTTCTCGTCAAACCTCGTGTTTCCTGGAGCACAGCTGCTGGTCACAAAGATGAGAATGAACATGCAGAGAAAGATAATGGAAAGTTTTCTGAAATTCATTCATTCCTCCTCATTAAAATCTCTTCCTTAAATGCTTTTCTTTCCGCGCAAACGTTTTTATCACAGAGAATAAACGGTGTCAAAATAAAAGGAGCATCTTGTCAAGGCAAAGTGAAAACTTCCAGGTCTTAGTAATTTGCCATCCCAATACATAAAAGTGGAAAAAACTTTCAGAACGTGTTAAATTTTTAAATCCTCTGTTTATTATGTGCGCCTGTAGCTCAGGGGATAGAGAGACGGACTCCGGATCCAATCTTAGGGATTTCTCTAACCTACTGAAAACAAAGTAATAGTCAGTCTTATCAGCAATTTACAAATTATCTCTAGGTATATGGAGGTATACCCAGGTATACCGAAGTATATCTCAGATAGTCACAATCTGGTCACAATTGATATAACGTCGTGAAATATTACATTTCATGACATAATTTTAAACTGTATTGATTGCTTTCATTTTAAATTGAAATTGAACTCTTCCTGTGGTAATATTGCTTAAGTTGAAATTGAAGAGATCTGTCCGGATGCATGAACAGGCAGAGATCACAAGGGATGAGGGAAAATTTCAATAAGTAAACATTACGTCCCCCCCTTACTAAAAAACCAATATTTAAAGGAAGTCAGAATGAATATTTACGTAGGTAATTTACCGCGAGAGGCCACTGAAGAAGATTTGCGACAGGCTTTTGAAGCCTTCGGGCAGGTCACCTCTGCTAAAATCATCACAGACAAATTCACCGGGGATTCGAGGGGATTCGGATTTGTGGAGATGTCCAACAGTTCCGAAGCTCAGTCTGCGATCTCAGGGCTTGATGGCAAAAATTTGAAGGGGAGCACTCTTAGAGTCAATGAGGCCCGGCCTCGTCGTGATGACCGTCGAGGTGGAGGAGGTGGCAGAGGTGGATTCGGGGGTGGAAGACGCTACTGATAACTGGCACTCAGACATTCAAAATCACAGTCAAATTTTTCATTAAAGTATATCTGGGGGTTGCTTGGTTTGCCCACTTGCCTCCACAAATTCGTAATTGTATATCATTATAGTCAAAAAAGAGGACAATTCTGCCTGAGAGAAGCCAAATCTATCCTATTGATTGCTTGCTAATATCAAGCTGTTCGACTTTCTGCTTCCCGTGGTGAATGAAGGCGCCCTAACTGGAATGTAGGGAGTTGTATTCAACCGTTAAATTCCAAAAAGGAATGCTGAATGAAAAAATATGAGAGAAAGGCAAGCAACAAAAGAGAAAGGAAGAGAGAGAGAAGAAAGAGAGAAAAAAGAAAAAGAAGAAATTTTCCGTAACTTGGAGAGTTTCGGGAGAGCATTTACAATTCTGTTCTTTTCCTGTTGGAGTATTGAACATGGAAGCGGATGACCGCGGGATAAAAGTTCTCGATAAACTAAGGAAAATTCAAAATAAAAAAAGAGATCCCTCTATCGTTTCGTTCGAGGGATTGGGGCGGACATCGGATCCTGTAATAATCTACATGAGAGAGATAGGAAACATTCATCTGTTAACAAGAAAGGGAGAAATAGACATAGCAAAGGAAATAGAAAGAGGAGAAGAGATAATTATTGAAGCTCTTTCGAACACTCGATTTGT
>CAYFVQ010000114.1:0-8858 GCA_964346585.1 uncultured Eubacteriales bacterium
AGAAAGAAGCGTTTTCTGCAGACTCAGGTCTCCTGATTCAAATTCACTCTCCAGAAAACGGAAGCTTTCTTCGTTATCCACTTCTCCAAGCCAGTAGACCGGCTGCTCTTCGAATTCGAAGGTCTGGTCCAGGTCGATCATTCGAGCGTCCTGTATTTCGTTCTTTCCTTTGGAGATTCGGTGAAGGAGAAGGAGCCCGACGGGCTTATGGCCTTCCTCCGAGTCCAAATGCTGGCTGGTGAAGTTCGACTTGTATTTTCTGCGGACTTTTATTTCGTTCTCATCGATAGTGACTCTAAAAGGAATCGATGATTTCCATATTTCGCCCTTACGGGTTTCGATCATACCCATATGGATTTTGCGGCTGGTCAGGAAGACGTATCCAGTAAAGTAAGAATCTCCGGTTTTTGATTTCCTGAATTCTGTCTCAGCCAGTTTCATCTTTTTTGCCAGGCTGAGGTTGTCTTCATCCAGATAATGGACTCTGCCCTTTAAGAATTCGGATGGTTTTTTTTCTGCCTGGGGAGATGCAGCCAAAAGGACAACTGCGGCTCCGATCAGAACAAGGATTCCAACACCTGCACTCCGCTTCATTCTTGGGCTCATCGTTTTTTACCTATTCTGAGTCTTCTTATTTCTCAATGATTTCCCTGAGGAACTGGATGGCTTTTTCGTTCTTGGACCGGCCGAGGTAGAATACAAACTGTTTCTTCAATTCCACATTCTTTTCTTTCCTGGCTAACTCGATCATTTTTTCGACAGCTTTATCGCTCCTATTCTGTCCGATAGCATGAATGACTGTTTCTTTAAGATCAACATCATCTGTCCCTGTGTACAATCCCGCGAAGAAATCTATTGTCTCGTCGCTTTTATGCTGTCCCAGAATCAGAATAGCTCTTTCTCTGGCTTCGGCGTTTTTATCATTTTTTGCGATGTCAATCAGTTTATCTCGGGCTTTTTGACTCTTGTGGCGGTAGAATGAAACGAGTACATGTTCCTTGAGCTCATCATCTTCCAAGGAGTCATAAAGTCTGATAAGCCTGCTGATTGTCTCCTCTGCCGGATTTGAGGCGAGCATAATGATGGCTCTTTCTCTCAGCCTCCTATCCGTATCATGTCTCGCGATATCAAATAATTTGTCTCTGGCATCAGGATCGTCACTTCGTCCGAATCCTGTGATTAAATGCTCTCTCAGCTCTCGGTCGGTTGTGCTGCCATACAGGTCGATGAGCTCGTCAGTTATCCCATCTCTTCGTCTCATGCTAAGCATGATGATGGCTCTCTCCTGGAGCTTCTTGTTTTTTTCTTTTTTGGCTATTTCGAGTAATTTGTTTGTGGCTTTGGGCTCGCGACTCTGGCCCATGCTAATAACCAGACGTTCTTTGAGCTCTGGGTCATCGATGCTTCCATACAGCATGTTTATCTTATCGAACATTCCTTCGCGGTGGCTGACTCCGAGCATAGTGATGGCTCTTAATCTCAATTCTCTGTCCTTTTCGGCTCTGGCGATATCTAACAACTTGTCGCTGACGTCGGGATCGTCGCTCTGCCCCATGGAGATGATCAATCGTTGTTTGAGCTCTGGGTCCATAACGCTGTCATAGAGCCTGATAAGTTCGTCGGCCATTCCTTCTCGCCTTCTTAAAGGGAGCATCATGATGGCTCTTTCCCTAGCATTATTGTCCTTATCGTTTTTGATGATATCCAGGAGTTTGTCCTGGGCTCTTTTGCTCGGGTTTTGAGCGATGGAGGTGATTATGTATTCTTTGATCTTTGGATTATCCGTTTTGGCGTAAATCTCAAAAAGAGCATCCAGGCTTTCCTTTTCTCTCCTTTGTCCCATATAGATTACAGCCATTTCTCTGACTTTTTCGTCTGAATCTTTGGTGGCCAGTTCAATGAAAAGAGGCAGAGCATCAGGATGTTTGGACCGGAGGAGGATCATCAAGGCCCTCTCTCTCATTTCCGGATTCTCATCTTCTTTGACAATTTTAGCCAGAATGGGGAAGGCTTCATCCTGGTCCATGCTCATGAGAGCATTCAGGGCAATGAGCTTCATTTCGAGCTCAGGGTCTTTCTCTTTTTGCAGACCCACACCACCTTTAACTCCCTCAAGGATTCCTCCTGTCACACCGCCGATAACACCACCTTCAACTCCTTCAACGATTCCTCCTCTCACGGTGCCGTTGATGTAGTTTTTGTATTCGTGCAGTCCTTTCTCGTAGAGTTCTTTGGCCAGCTCGATCCGGAGGCGTTGGGCATCGTCTACCCAGGAGCTTTTCTGGTGGTAATTGATTAATCTGTTGAGATTTTCGAGCGCCTCCTCTTGCATCTTGAGCTGATGTTCAATGTTTTTCAGGTTGGCACTGTGTTTGTACATGCTGTAGCCCAGCCAGTAGAGTGATTCATCGAAATAAACACTGGTTTTATAGGCATCAGCCAGAGCACGAAAGGCATCGATTGCTCTCAAATACTCTTTAGAGTAAAGATAGGTCTTCGCTTTTTGGTATATTTCGCGAGCCTTCTGTTCGGCCTCTCGAGACTCCTGCTGAGCCTGACGGGCCTTTTCCCTTTCTTGTTTGGCTTTTTCTTCCTGCTGGGCAAGAAGGAAACTCCCAGAAATCAGGAAGAAAGCAAGGAATATTGAGATTACTTTCACGTATTTCATTGTCATACCTCCTTACATGGTTTGTAAGATTTCTATCTTGAAAAGGATTTCCCTTTCATGGATAAGCTCTTTGATCATCGAAGGAGTCAGTTCGTCTCCTCTTCGCATATTGGATAGTTCCTTGAGGATAATATCCAGGTCCTCTAGAAAAGGTATGAGAGAGGGATCCGACTTGGCGATTAAATCCTTCAGGAGAAGATTCTGGATGAGAAGATTATGAACGACTTCCTTATCTATCACGATGGTTTCCTCCTCCACCGGTGTTGTGTAGTTGGCATATTCGATCAGTATGGGCTTGATCTCATCGATGTATTCGTTCATGGCCAGATTCATTGAGCCTTGAGTGATCCCAGGCTCCAGAGGAGATTCCTGAGAAGGGAAGAACCAGTATCTTCCGATCAACGCTCCCAGAACGAATACAAGGAGCAGCGCTGCGGCGGCATACACCCAGCGGGGAGCGAGAAGGAAACTTTTTTGTTTTCGCGGTTCGACTTGAGTGCCTGCACCGATTTCTCTCCAGCACTTTTCCCAGTTCGCTTCAGGAGCAACTTCTTTATTGTCCTCGACGAGCTTAAAAACTGTCTTGGTATATTCTAAGTCCTCTAAACAAGCGGGGCATTCTTTGACATGGGTCTCGACTTCAACCTTTTCACTTTCGTTGATTTCGCCGTAGAGATAGAGGACGATTTTTTCTTTATACTTTTTGCATTTCATAGCTTTTCTCCATAACCAGGCCTTTCAGATGTTTTTTCACAACCTGAACTGCCCGGAAGAGCTGCCTTTTCACACTTCCTTCAGAGCAATTCAAGTATTCTGCGATTTCAGCTGTGGTCAGCTCTTGATAATGCTTGAGGATAAAGATCATCTTTTGACGGCCTGATAATCTATTTAAAGTTTGATCAATTTTTTCCCGGATTTCATTCCGGTCTCTTGTCTGTTCCGGGTCGGAGCCTGAGCTGCCGCTGCCCGAAGAAAGGTTATCCAGGTCATCAGGATCAGAAGATTGTAGCTTTCTGATTTTATTTCTTCTGAGATAATCGATGCTGCAGTTGATCCCGATGCGGTAGAGCCATGGAGAGAAACGCATTCCGTTTTGGGGCTCGAACTTGTGGAGAAAGCGGTAGGCTTTGATGAATGTTTCCTGGAGGATATCCTCGGCGTCCTCGACATTTTTCACATACTGGTAGGCCAGCGAGAAAATTTTCTGTCTGTTTTCTTCAAACAAGA
Organism: uncultured Eubacteriales bacterium; assembly: GCA_964346585.1. Lineage (GTDB taxonomy): Bacteria > Acidobacteriota > Aminicenantia > Aminicenantales > Aminicenantaceae > SOIA01. The sequence continues at coordinate 3,896 of CAYFVQ010000114.1, forward strand.
GTCTCAATGCCTCCTTGTCTCCATTTTGGGCGGATATAATGACAGCTTGTTCATCCATACTTTTTATATATCATATGCAGTTTTTCTTTTCATATACCAGAACGCATGTTGAGGGCTTTTCGTTGACCAGAAAATCAGAGAAAAATAAGGAGGAAAAAGGGGCTGAAAATGAAGGAAAATCGGGGATAGAAAATCGGGGACAAAAATTGGGGACAGTCCCCAATTATCTCTGATTTTGAGCTGTCTGATTATTATTTGTACTCAACTGAAGCTCTGACTACTCTGGGATAGTCTTCCTCCTCCACAAGATAAAGATGGCCCTTTTTGTCGATGGCGCGAGCGAATCCAACGATTTTCTGAGATGCGATGAGTTTATCGTTTTCGAAGACATCCAGATGATTGAGTTCATCTTCCTCCCAGGCCATCATCGTCACATACAGTTTTTTGTCATGTTCGAGCACTGAAACATAGGGAAAGCGCATACCTATCCGTTGGACTCCATCATCGGACTTTTCGCTAACTACAACTCTAAAGGGAGTAAAGAATTCGGATTCGTCTTTGATGATATGATGGACTTTTTTATCCTCATAGACTCTTATTTCATACTTGTGCAGATTCACGAGATAGATACGACCGTCTCTTGCGATATCCGCCCTTCTGGGCAATTTCGCGAGAGGCAAATTTTTATATTCCAGATATTCTGAAGGAATCTCGAAGGTTTCCCCGAAGGACTCCAGGAGATTTCCTTCCTGATCGAATATATGGAAGACATTTTCATCTTTTATCCCGAAAACTATAAACTTCTCCTCTGAGTAGGGAAGAATGTCGATGGTCCGAAAATCTGTTTTGAAGGAGCGAACAAAATTGAATTCCTCATCGAAGACTAGGATTTTTCCGGTGTTCCGATCCAGGGCAAAGACTCTTCCTTTCTGTGTCACAGCTAGTCCATGGACGTAGGAAGCTTCCCTGGGGCCTTCTCCTCGTTTGATTTCCAGGCTTTTGAGGAAATTCCCATTCGTGTCGTACTTATGCACTTTACCTTCTTTACTATCCAGGATGTAGATATTTTCTTCTGAATCCAGGGAAACATCCCCGATTTCAGCGAACATTTCATATTCAGCGCCACTTTCCACTCCTATACTGAGCTCTTCTTGCAGGGATAGTTCTTTTGGTTGTTGCCTTGCTTTTGAACATCCAGTTAAAGAAAGAATGAATGGCAGTGAACAGATGATAACGAGTGTTATGGATAGTCTTCGCATTTTTCCTCCCTTCATACCATTATGGAAGAAATAGTCACCTAAGTCTAGAAATGTATGTTTAGGCCAGAATTATGCCCTTAATTAAGTTTCTAATGGGTTGATGCCGTCTGAGAAAATTACTCAGGACTCGACAGTGAATATCTTCGTCTTCATATTATCATTTTCGCTCGCTGCTTTATTAAATTTATGGATAAGAAGAGCCTCGTTGGAGTTAGTTTTCAGATATTCATAGTCTCATCGAGAAGAGAAAAGATTGTGCATAAATTTTGAAAATAATTATGGTTTTAAAATGTCTGATGTCGAGCCTTGACACGTATAGTTATTCATACCGCAATGAATCAACCGGGTTCGCCAGGGCGGCTTTTATCGATTGATAGCTCACTGTGACCAGAGCAATAACCAATGCGAGTCCTCCAGCAAGTATAAATGTCCACCAGCCGATACTTGTGCGGTAGACAAAATTCTGCAGCCATCTGTTCATGGCAAAGTAGGCAATCGGCCAGGCGATGAGACTGGCAATAGCCACCCATTTTGTGAATTCTCTGCTGAGGAAGACCGCAATACCTGATACTGAAGCGCCAAAGACTTTGCGGATGCCGATTTCTTTTGTCCTTTGCTCTGCCGTAAAAGAGGCCAGGCCGGATAAACCAAGACAAGAGATAAATAGTGCAAGCAGTGTAATATAAATTATGATTTTACCCGTGAGTTGTTCAGTTTTATATAAATTGTCAATCTCTTCATCGAGAAACTGATATTCAAGCGGATAACCCGGGACGAATTCGTTTATTTTATTCTCCAAGAATCCTAACGCACTGGAAACATTGTCCGATTTTAACTTGACGCTCATCCAGCCATACCAATTGGGCCTTATAAGGAGTACGAAGGGCTCAATTTCTTTATGGAGGGATTCGGTATGAAAATCTTTGATCACTCCGATTATTTTGCCTTGTCTGCTCCACAGTGAAAATCTTTTGTCCAGGGGGGATTTCATTCCCATCGCCTTTACAGCGGCTTCATTGACGATAAAGCCTTCTGTTGAGTCAGTCAGGAATTCCTTTGAAAAAAATCTCCCCTGTGCCATTTCCATTTGGAATGTTTTTAAATAATCATAATCGACCATTCTGACTCCAAAGCCAATTTTCTCATCCGCTCTTTTCCCTTCCCAACTCACGTCATCAGTGGAATTACTCCACATAACCGGTGTTCTATCCGTGACTGTTACACTGAGAATATTAGAGTTTTTTAATAGCTCGTTTTTGATCGCTTCGTATTTTTGTCTAAGCTCCCCCCTCATTCGTAAATGGACAATGTGCTCTTTGTTAAATCCCAAATTTCTTTTTTTTATAAAACTAAGCTGGCTGTAGACGACTAGTGAACACACTATAAAAATAATTGAAAGAGAGAATTGAGTGACCACCAGAATTCTTCTAAAAGTTGAACTTCTTGAAAATCCACTGGAGTCTTTTCTGGCTCCCCATTGTTTGAATGGAGTCAAAGTGAGATGGCCTTTCAATACAGTCACGGGATTAAAAGATGAGAGAAAAAATGCAGGATAGCTGCCGGAAATGATGCCGGTCAAGATGGCTATGCCGATTAAACTCAAGAATAGGCCGCCAGAGAAATGCATTTTTAACTGCATTCCCAACATACTGTTGATCACGGGAAGAAGTAATTCAACCAGTATGACCGCACAAGTGAACGCCACTAAGGATAAAAGAATAGATTCACTCAGGAATTGTTTTATAAGTTGAATGCGGCTCGATCCCACGACTTTTTTTATTCCGATTTCTTTAAAACGTTTGGCCGACCGAGCAGTGGATAGGTTCATGAAATTGATACTTGCAATGAGCAAAATAAAAATTGCCAGAGCAGAGAAAATATACACGTAGGAAATCAGTCCACCTCCCTCCAGGGCGAAAAGGTGAATTTGGTTTAACGGTTGCAAATAGAGAGTTTCAATGGATGTCGGACTGTTTTTTTGTATAACACCTGCAATTTTTTCACTTAATTCCTTGTAGGATTGATTTTTTTGAAGCAATACATAGGTGTAGCAATTATTGTTTGTCCAGCCCTCCATGTATGAAGAGAAGATTTCGCAGGGAATCAGGAAATCAAACCGGAGGTGTGAATTTCGAGGAATGTTTTCTAATATTCCTGATATCTCAAAAGTGCGATGTTCCAGGTGAATGGTTTCTCCGAGAGGATCATCATCGCCGAAGAGTTTTTTTACCACATCTTCTGTTATGACCATGGAGTGAGGCTTGGAGAACGCTGTTTGTGGATTCCCTTTCACAAATGGAAATGTGAATATACTGAAAAAGTCATTGTCGACAGCGGCTCCTGGACTCAAATAGCTTTTTTTATCATAAGTGAGCTGCCATTTTTCAAATGCCCCAAAAAATCTAGTGGCATGAATTATTTCCGGATAATCCGCTTTCAAAACAGGGGCAAGTGGGCCGGGAGTCACCCTGTTGTAATCCATCTCACCACTTGAATATTGCCATTTCTCTACAACTCTATAAATATCGTTCGCATTTTCATGAAATCTGTCATAACTCAGTTCATCTTGAATCCATAAGAGGATGAGTATTGCACAGGCCATTCCTACGGCAAGGCCGAAAACATTAATGAACGAATAACCTTTGTGTCTTTTTAAATTTCTCAAGGCGATTTTTAGATAATTTTTAAACATCTCATAACTCCAATAAACAGTTGATCGGATAAAAAGCGGCATGGGCTGAAAAATTTGCAAAATATACCATATATCCGCCTTAAATTGGCCTCTCTCCGAAAGGATCATGCGGTATTCTTCTTCTGTATCGCCCAGGATGCCGATTTTTTTAGAAGATGAAAGAAGGGTGAGGATTCTTTCCGCAAATTTCGGAGGCTTTGTCCTTTTCATTTTCCGGTTTTCTCTCCGTAGGTCAGCTCTGTGTATCCGTTCCATATTTTTTGCTGCATTTTATAGGCGTGTTTGAGCGCCCTGCTGCCTTCGGATGTAAGGGTATAATAGATCCGGCTCCGGCCTCCCCGTTCAGGTTTGGATTCCCCTTTGAACCGTTTGACGTATCCCTTCTTAGTAAGTTGTTCCAGAATAAAATAGAGTGTGCCATAGGGCAGGGCTTTGCCTGTGGCTTTTTGGATGTGTTGTTTTATGGCAACTCCGTAGGCATTGCCTTTAAGCCGCAGGATGGCTAAGAGCAGTGTTTCTTCAGCTTTGGTTAGTTCTCTCATCCAAGATCCTTTTTCAAAAGATTACAAGAAACTTGTATATATTCATATTATATATACGAGTTTCTTGTAAAAAAGGTTGCATCATTTTCAAAAATAATTTTGTGAGGAGAGGATTTCACAGAATTTATAAAGTATAAATAGCCAGTATCTTGCTTATGGATCAACAAATTTCGGAAAATGGGTGTATATAAAATTTTTCAATATATATGTTTTAATTTCATTGTTCTATACAAAAAGTGGACATAAATGTGACTCGGTCATGAATTTTCCTATTCATACCGCAATGAGTCCACTGGATTCGCCAGGGCAGCTTTTATCGATTGGTAACTCACTGTCGCAAGAGCCAGAAAAAGTGCCAGGGCACCGGAGAGAATGAATGACCACAACGCGACGTTTGTTTTATACGCATAAGTCTGCAGCCATTTATTCAGGGCAAAATAGGCGATCGGCCAGGCGAATACATTGGCCAC
>CAYFVQ010000115.1:0-46473 GCA_964346585.1 uncultured Eubacteriales bacterium
TCCAGCATAGAGGATGGTTCTTCGAGAGAGCAGTTTGCTCTCCCAGGTCTCATCCGGCTTAGGGCTCTTGCTTAAATCGGGCAACCGGGGCTGAAGAGAACTCATGTATTTCATTGCCAGTAGAAGAACAAGGACAAACGAAAAGAGCAGATAACTTCCTGTCCGTATCTGCCACTGGTGAGTAAAATAAGCTTTCCTGGCCAGCAGATCGAGCGCCCGAATCTGCTCTTTTAAGGCCGTATCCTCCGGATTCTCTTGGAGTCGTGTCATCAACTGAGAGATAGCCTGGCTGTTGAGGGGATCGACAGCCTTGGTTTGGATGTAATTGACTATCATCAAGACACTGAGTATCCCAGCCAACACGGCCGAAACGATAGCGATTCTCTTGGCGATGTTGTGTAGAAGTTTCGCCCTGTCTTCTCTTTTATTATCTTGAGTTTGTAGTTCCATTATCTCAGGCTCTAAACTGTTTTATCCTCACTTCTTTGGCTCCCATTTTTTCGGCTTCTTCTGGCGTAATAAGGCCCAAGCGGACCTGTTCAAACGGACAGTAGGCAAAACAACGCCCACAGCTGAGGCAGGTGCCTCTATCGACATCATATTCCAGTTGCCTCCTCCGCATGAAGAAGCTGATGAGCTTCAGGCAGAGGACCAATCCTATAAATCCACCCAGGATCCATCCTCCCACTTTGAATTGATTTTGAATGGTTCGGGCTTCTTTGAATAATTCCTCTGTCGGTTTTCCCGATGCCCGAAACGCTCTTGTGCTATCTGTCATCTCTGTCCTTTGGCCAGAGTTTTCCAGCAGAATTTCCTCGGCCAGAGAGACGGTCGAATGCAGGCGGGAGAGCGGAATGTCCAGTCGAGATCCGACCCAGCCGCTGCCGAACACAACGACAGGAAGCAGGATGAGGAGGAATGCCAGTTTTTTAACCTCCGCCTCTTTGCTGACTGGCGGTGCGGCCTCGTCCGGTTTTTTTATCGCCCCGAACGGACAGGATTCCTCACACAGCCGGCAATTGTTGCATTCATCCGGTGTGATCCCGACATGTCTCTTGGACAGTCGAGACATCCAGTTCAGCAGTACGCCGTAGGGACAAAGAAAGCGGCAGTAGGGACGGGCCACAACCGTTCCCAGCAGGAGCATGGACATGCCGAAAATGACCATGTTAAAATCCGCGCCAAAGCGGAAAAAACCGATGAATGGGTCGTATTGACAGATAACAAACCCTGCTCCGGTGGCAGCGAGCAAGATGGCCAGCCCCAAATAAATGTAAGGAAAAACACCCAAGACGCTGGCCAGCCATCCGGGGACATTTGTGGGCTTAAAAACCACAGCATCCTGAATCGCTCCAAGAGGACAGATAGCGGCACAGAAAGTGCGGCCATAGAACAAGGCCAAAACAAGGGGAAGAACAAAAAATACGATGACGAACACAGGAATGGCGTAGGCCGGGTTGAACAGCGCTAGGCTGACGTTCTGGACAGCGCCGATCGAACAGACGCATCCCTTTCTGTAAAACCCGAAATAGGCAAGAGAAAACACCATCAAGAGGAAGATATTCCGCCGCGATCGCTGCTTGTGGGCAAGATAGGTGGCCAGAGAGAGAGCCACAACGAGAACTCCGACATCGATGTACTCCAATGCATTGGCCCGGGGTGTTGGGGTGAGTAAATCGGGCCGAGTATAATCTGTTTGAAAATCGGGCTTGGGGAAGCGTTCCGGGACTTGAGATAGGCTCAGCAGCGGGAAGAGAAAAAACAAGGCTACGATGAAAATCTTTGATCGTCTCAACATGTCTCTCATTCGAATGACTCTTCAGTCAGGGTATCTTCGCCTTTTCCGCTCCTTTTTTCTCATCCTGACATGGGCGGCATCCCTCAAAAGCCTAGCTTTTCAGGAATCTTTGACTCTCGTCTCCTTTGAGAATGTAAGGTTGGCTGGCTGGCACACGCTTCCAGGCCCGGGAGGGGCACCGTCTGGCAATGGAGCATTGATTGCAGTTCAAACAGCGGTCATGTCGTGCCTGTAAATACAACGAGCCGTTTCCGAAAGAGTTACAGCCCTTCACACATTTGCCGCATCCGACGCACAACTCCTCATCGATCGTGTATTCAAAATAAGGGTCTTCAACATAGGTCCGCTTAATCGCGCCGGAGGGACAGAGCTGGCTTTCCGCTCCTGTATCTCTCGATTTCGTCCCGGGCTGAAGATACCCGCTGCACAAGTCACAATAGCCGCACATCGAATAGGAATGAACACATTTCACCGCGGAGTGAGGCAGAACACAGTTGACCGAGCATTTTTCACACTGGATACAGATATTGGGATCCAGCTGCCAGACCATTTCTTCTGAGGAAGACTTACTGAACAGAATCCCAGCCAGTCCTCCGGCCGTCAGACCGGCCACAGCGTGGAGACTTTTCCGGATGAAATCCCGTCGTTTTATCGGCTTTTTTGCTATTTTATCTGTCATCCTGAACCCCTTTATTTATCTTTGAAGACTGAAATCGGGAATTATCTGGCTTCTGCCTGGCATCGATGGCTCTGGGCTCCGGGCAGCCGGGCAGTTTTGAACAGCTTCGACAGGGCAGGTCGATCAAACAGGGTGATTCCTTATCCGCACGAGAGTATCCCCTCCATCCGAGGAAGAGGCCCGTGAACGCGAGCCCACCAAACAAGACGGCCCGCAAGCCATCCTTCAAGAACTCGCGTCTGTTTTTTGTTATCTCTAAACTTTGTCTCATGATGTTCTCCCGGCTCAATTCTTTTTCTTCTCAAAGATCCGGACAAGCTTTTGCAGCGGGTCCAGAACGAAAATTCTCAGTGACGAATCCACGGCTAGATCCAGGCCGACCGTCCCCTCGATGAACTGATCCGGAGGAGCAACCACGGAAACAAGATTCCCGATCCGGTTGTAGACTTTAACTCTGGCTATGCCCTTTTCACTGGTCACAAAGGAACCGTCCTCCAGAATGATGAAGTGTGAGGGATTACAGCATCCGCTAAACCCTTCGATCTCCATCGAAAACTCACCCCAAGAGGTCCTGAAGTCTCCATCCGGGGTGTAATTTTCGAGCGAATGGCGTCCGGTGTTAGCAACCCAGAGAAATCCATCCGGGTCAATAGCCACATCGAAAAAGGGGCTGGGTATGATGAATCCGGGGATATCCCTGGCTTCATCTTTCTCGCCGATTCTTTTCAGACGGTTCCCGGATTTATTGAATTTCCAGACAATGAGATTCCCGGCATCAGCCACAAAGACAGATTCTTTGGCCACGGCAATCGAAGTGATTATGGTTTCCTCTCCCAATGACTCCCAGCTGGCTTTCCTCTTGCCATTCTGATCATAGACTTCAACATGGTCCGACATTCCGAGATACAAATCGTGGTTCCTGTCAACAGAAAGACAAAAGACCGGGTCCTTCATGGATATTTCAGAATGAAGGATTCCCTCTTTTTCAAAAATGAGTATGGAGTTATCTCCGGACACATAGATCCTGTCATCCGGCCCGATAGAGACTCCGAAGACATTCTTCAACTCTAAAGGAATGCGACCGACCTCAGTGTAGTGAACCAAATCCGCATCACTTTGTTTAAAGCGTTCTATATCGTATTCGAAGGGATTCTCCTGATTCCGTGCCGAATTGTCTCGGATGGCCCTGTAGCCAAAATAGAGAATCCCTGCCACTGAGATAACGATGACGGCGACAGTGAGCAAGCGTTCTTTTTTTACTTTGAAAGAAAGCATATCACAGCCTCCAGATTAATAACGGCCCCTTAAGTCAACGCAGACCATTCGGCGTGAATCCCGGGCCAGCAGTCTGCCGTTCACCAGAGCGAGCGGCCCCCAGGCGTCGACTCCATCCAGAATCTTGGCCTGGGCGAGCGGACTGTATTCCCCCGGACTTGCCTTCAACACGGTCAACACCCCGTCATCACTCAGTATATAGAATTTGTCATCAGCCACGATGTATGGTCCCAAGCCAAATCGGTTCGTCTTTCCGCTGGACCAGACAATCTGACTGCAGTCATCCGGATGGCAGCAGACGAACTGATTCCTCAGAGGCCCGGCGTCCTTGGGTAAAATAGAAAAGAGATGCCCTTTGTAAAATACCGGAGTCTGCTGTTCCGACGCCAGTCCTTCCTCCGGTTTTAGTGCTTGAAGGGATTCGACTGAAAAAACACCGTTTCCTTCCTTTATTCTCAGCATCAGGCTTCCGGCACCATATCCAGCCGTGAGAAAGATTCTCCCGTCACCCAAATAAACGGGAGAAGGGGCGATGACATTGTGATTCCACAGCGTGGATTCAAAGAGCACCTGGCCAGCATCCTCTCCCTCTGCGGATATGCCCAGTATCCCTCCGATGGCGCAGTAGACGTACATCTTTTTTCCGTGAACAAAAAAGGGCATGACTGAGGAATGCGACATTTTCCAGTTGTGGGGATTGGGCGTTTCCCAAACGACCTCACCGGTCTCGCAATCAACAGCAATGACCAATGACCTCCCCCCGACCGCAATAACAGCCTGGGAACCATCAATGAGCGGACATTGTCCGGTGTACCACAGAGGCACTTCCGCTCCGTATTCCCTTTCAAGGTCGATCCCCCACTTGAGATCACCGGAAACAGCCTCCACACACATCACATGGCATTTCGGCCCGATGGTCACCACATATTTATCCGTGGCCGCCGGGACTGTCCGCGACATTCCGTGATTCCTTTTGACGTACAGTTCATATCCCCTCCTCCAAATCTCTGTCCCATCATCCAAAGAAAAACAGCGCAAAACATCCGCTCTCTCCACTTCGTCATGGTCCAAGAGATAAACCCTTCCATTAGCGACAACCGGACCGGCATGACCTTCCCCCAGGTCAATGGACCAGAGAATATCCGGCCCCGCCGCATCCCAACTGTCGGCGAGCCTGATGTTCTCTTTGCTGATATTGTCGAAATCGATTCCTCTGAATCTCGGCCAGCTTCCCCGAATCTTAGAAGAAATTCCGTCAAAACTGGCAAAATAGGCCCCAATATCCACAGCTTGGATCTGGCTCGTGAATCCCGGAGGCCGGTTATCCCTACCCGGAACGCTCTCCACAAAATCCTTGACCGGATTATGGAGGAGCCACCACGTCAAAAAGACCAATCCGACAAAAGCGGCCCCGACAATGGTGACGAGGTTGGCTACTTTTTCATTCATTTATTTGGCTATATCATAAACCATTAAGGCATCGCCGTGCCGTATGTAAAGGCGACCGTCCTTGATAACAGGATGAGCCCAGTGTTCGCCAGTCCCTTCTCTGATCCGAAAAGAACTCACTACCTCAAACTCTCGAGGATTAGGCTTGACTAAAGCCACGTCTCCTCTTTCACTGTAGCAGTACATCATTCCGCCCGAGAAGATGATCGCTCCTTTATTCCCGATTTCTCTTGCCGAGTACTGGACTTTCCCGGTCTTCCAGTCCAAACAGTGCCATCCTCTGCTTGAATGGCCGGAGCCGTAAATATACCCATCGACCAACACAGCGGCACCCATCTGACTGTCAAGAGTGTTTTGCGCCCAGACTCGTTGAATACTCTTCCCATCTTTAGAAAGCTTGAACATCTGGCCGCCGGTAGAGTATCCACTCACAGTGTACAGATATCCTTCATGGTATAGAGGAGTGTTCGCATTGACATCATAATCTGTGACATGAGAGTGACGCCATAAATACTCTCCTGTATCTGCATCGATACCGACGACATAGTTGGCTGTCATGGTTAGAAGCAAACGACTTTCACTGTGTTTGACGAGACAGGGGGAACAGTATCCGGATGTCTGTCCGTTTCCCTTGATTTTCCAGATTGTTTTTCCAGAATGCCTATCCAAGGCGACGACCATGACACCACGTCCGCCTGGAGTGTAAAAAACACGATCCCCATCCACAAGAGGGGATTCCGTCATTCCCCATTGGAGATTCCTCGCGCCGAATTCCTCGATGAGATCCACTGACCATATCTTTTTCCCAGCCGTGCTGAAACAGACGGCCTGTCCCTCTGTGCTCATCAGATAAATTCTGTTGCCGACCACGGTTGGAGACGTCCGGGCTCCAGGTCGACTCCCATCCCATTCAGGACCGTAGGAAGCCTTCCAAACCATTTTCCCGTTCTTATCAAAGGCGGACAGAAATCCTTCTCCGCGGATCATCCCTGTCAGATATACATGGCCTGATGTCACGGCCGGAGAAGAATAGCCTGCACCTAAGCCTTCAACAGACCAGAGGAGTTTCGGCCCCTCAACAGGCCATTCCTTCAAAAGATTTTCGTTGGGATAAACTCCATCCCGATTGGGTCCCCGCCATTGGGATTCAATCTGTCCAAAAGCTGCCGAAAAACCCAGACAGAAAAGCATCAAAAAGATCATCATCAATATTTTCTTCATCTAACACCTCTTTTCATTCTGCTCGATTGTACTAATTTTTTGAATAAATGCTCTCATTGACAAGTCGATTACGGGTAAAAAAAAACAGGATTTTATCCTCCTGAAATATATATTCTAAGACACTTTTGGCTTTTTTTACAGCCAACATATGAACAAACCACGATATTATACTTATCCTATTGAATTAGTATCATTTTACACCAGCGTTACCTCTACGTCAATGAAGACGCAGGTTTGGGTCAGAAGAGAATTCTATTTTTGAGTAAACTAGTATAAGACTGAAATTTTATTTATAGGAAACAGCGACAAGATAATGATGCGTCCGGAAATACAGCGTTCCCTCTGATATGGCTGGTGTGGCCATGCACTCATCTTTCATTGAATTCGTCGCCAAAATTTCAAAATCAGGTCCGGCCTTGATAACGAATATATCGCCCTCTTCACTGGAAAAGTACAATTTTCCGTCAGAGGCGACGCCTGACGCCGAGAAACCGGTCATCTTCCCCAGCTGTTCTCTGTAGATAAGCTCGCCAGTTTGGGCACGAAAACAGCTCAATAAGCCGTTCCACTGCAGGTTGTAAAGATAATCACCGTAAATAAGAGGTGTCTGCATGTAGGCGCCTCCACGGCTGACGCTCCAGACGACGGATTCGTTGGACGTCTTCCCTTCCGCCAAAGAGATGTCCCCTTCCGAGTTCAGTTTGATGGCATAAATGGGGGATAACCGGCCGTGGGCACCGTTGATGAACACCAGACCGTGAGCCACTACGGGCGTGGGAACCGGTATATCCCCACCTCCCGATATTTTCCACAATTCTTTGCCTGTCTTAAAATCATAACCACCAATATGTTTAAATCCGTTGACGATAATTTGCGTTCTCTTGGCGCCGACATGAACAGTCGGTGTGCTCCAGGTGGGAACATCCTCCCGGCGTGTGCGCCAGATTTCTTTTCCTGTCTTGATATCCAGGGCAGCCAGGAACGCTGTGTTGAGAGCATCACACTGGACGACAACGACACCCTCATGGATAACCGGAGAGCTGGCAAATCCCCACTGGGCTGAAGGCGCGACAAAAAAAGCCGAGTCGAGAAGGCCGAAATCTTCCTTCCAGATCAACTTGCCGTTCATATCGTAGCAGTAAAGCCCTTCGGAACCGAAGAAGGCAACAACATGTTCCCCGTCTGTGGCAGGTGAGGAATTGGCGTGTGTAGCTTTAGGATGGCGTTTGACCTGAGGAACCCCCTTGTGCGCCGTTTGTTCCCACACTATCTTACCAGTTTTCTTATCCAGACAGTACACTTTCCACTGGTGAACCGATTCATCATCCACTGGTTGAATACCGCCATAGAGCCCTACTTTCAGTTCCGGGTTGTCTTTCTCACTGAGAGCTGTCGTGACAAACACTCGGTTCTCCCAAATTACGGGACTGGAGTGAGCCAGTCCAGGGATCGGTGTCTTCCACTTGATATTTTTTGATGCATCAACATCCCAGGTTAGAGGAGTTGAATAATTTTCACCAATTCCTCTCGCATACGGCCCACGGAAACTCGGCCAGTTCACTCCCTTTTTTTCTTTTTGCCCCTGCACAGCTGAGATTGAACCGAACAAAATGAAGAGGGCTAACAAACCTCGTCCTAATTTTGACAGCATGGAAAATCTCCTTTGTCTTGAAATGGATTCGGATTTCACCTCGTTCATTCCCATTTTTAACTTTGAATATAAATAGTAGCAAAACCTGAACGAAAGGACAAATCTAGTGGCATCCATCCCACTCGACTCATTGGCGTTGACTTTTCAGCCGATATTCATAAAAATTCAAGAGCGTTCATTTTCTACTGAAGGAGTTCTCGATGATTAGAAAATTCATCACCTGTTTATTGATCATGGATTTAACCTTGCTTGTTTTTTTATCGTGCAGCCAAAAAACGCATGATATAGAGGCTGCCTTGGCCAGCTTGAATACAGACGAACTTGCCAAGGATGTGAAGATTCTCAGTTCGGATGATTTTGAAGGTCGCTTTCCTGCTTCCCCAGGCGAAGAGAAAACCATTCAGTTTTTAAAGAAAGAGTTTGAAAAAGTGGGGCTCAAACCTGGAAATGGCGAAAATTTTTTCCAAGAAGTTCCTCTAGTTGAGATCACTGCTAGCCCTCAGACAAAGCTTGTGATCACTGGAGGGAAAAAGCCTCTCGAGTTTACCTATGGAGATGATTTCGTGGGTGTGACCTTGCGGGTTCAGGAAAAAGTGGCGGTTGAGAATTCCGATATGATATTCGTCGGCTACGGCATTGTTGCCCCTGAGTATCAATGGAATGATTATAAGGGAATCGACGCAAGAGGAAAAACCGTGGTTATGCTCGTCAATGATCCCGGTTTCGCCACTCAAGACCCAGAACTTTTTAATGGACGAGCCATGACCTATTACGGCCGCTGGACTTATAAGTATGAGGAGGCCGCACGCCAGGGAGCCGCGTGTGCGGTGATAATCCACGAGACCGATCCAGCCGCCTATGGTTGGGATGTTGTTCGGAAAGGCTGGACCGGCCCCAACTTCAGTCATGTTTCAGAGGACGGTAATGCCACGAGGTGTGCTGTCGAGTCCTGGATCACGTTAGAAACAACCCTGAAAATTTTTAAAGCCGCAGGGAAAAATTATGACGATTTGAAAAAATCTGCAGAAAAACACGGATTCAAAGCGACACCTCTGGGTTTGAAAGCCAGCCTCACCCTGGAAAACAGCATCAGAAATTCCATATCCAATAATGTCATCGGACTCCTACCCGGCTCTCAACGAGCGGATGAGTATATCATCTATACCGCCCACTGGGACCATTTCGGTAAAGATCCCAACCTGGAAGGCGACCAAATCTTCAACGGAGCCCTGGACAATGCTACCGGAACTGCGGCTCTGATCGAGCTGGCGGAGGCCTTTCGGCGGCTTGGGCTCGCTCCACATAGGTCTATCCTATTCCTGGCTGTGACAGCCGAGGAACAGGGATTACTGGGCTCAGATTACTATGCCACCCATCCCATTTATCCTTTAACAAAAACCGTTGCGGTCATTAACATGGATAGCTTGAATATCTACGGCCGGATGAAAGATATCCGGATTGTGGGTTATGGACAGTCCGAACTGGATGACTACGTGAAGGCCTATGCCGAGGAAGTGGGAAGGGTAGTTCTGCCCAATCCGACTCCAGAAAAAGGCTCCTTTTACCGCTCCGACCATTTTCCCTTCGCCAAGCAGGGTGTACCGGCCTTAAATGCCGGTTCAGGTGTTCAGCATCTGGAGAAGGGAGAGAAATGGGGACTGGCCCAAAGGGCAAACTATATCAGAGAAAAATACCATAAACTTTCGGATGAGTATGATCCCCATTGGGACCTGAGCGGCGCCCTGGAAGACCTGCATATGTATTTTAAGATTGGCTGGCGCCTGAGCATGGAATCCACTTTTCCTAACTGGAAAGAAGGCAGTGAATTCAAGCCCAAGCGGGATGCGGATATGCAGAACCGCTGACCTTTCCTGACGGAGATTACCGCCAGGAGAGCGAAAGGAAGAGAGAATGAGCTAGCCCCGTTTCTATTCCCCGCCGAACTTCCTCCACCACAAGTTCACAGAAATCTCATTAGAGGAATGTCGCTAAACTAGCTAGAGTACGCCGGTTTTTTATGGTAAGAATGAAAATGGCTTGAAGCGTGGAATTAATAGAATTTCTTTAAATTCATGCCTGTGTAAAGGTGCTCCACCTGGTCCGCATAGCCGTTGAACATCAGAGTCTTTCTTCGTCCTTCTTCACCAATGCGTCTCTCTGTGGCCTGGCTCCAGCGCGGATGATCCACCTCCGGGTTCACATTGGCATAAAAACCATATTCTTCCGGTTTCTTCTTCACCCAGGCGGATTTTGGCATTTTCTTGACGAACTTCACTTTTACGATAGACTTGATGCTTTTGAATCCATACTTCCAGGGGACGACGAGTCTGAGGGGGGCGCCATTCTGGTTGGAAAGCATCTCGTCGTACATACCGACACCCACCAGAGTGAGCGGATGCAGGGCCTCGTCCATCCTGAGGCCTTCAACGTACGGCCAACCCAGCACATTCGTTTTTTGTCCGGGCATTTGTTCCGGGTCATAGATGGTTGTGAATTCCACATACTCGGCGTCTGAGGTCGGCTGACACTTTTTAACGAATTCAGCAAGAGGATATCCAATCCAAGGAATGACCATGGACCACGCCTCGACACACCGCCAGCGGTAAATCCGTTCTTCGAGCGGGAACATGTGGATGAGCTCTTCGATATCGAACTTCCTTGGTCGCTCCACAGCCCCTTCCACGGACAGTGTCCAGGGACGGGTTCGGAACGACTGACTGATTTCTTTAACGGAGCGTTTGCCGGTCGAAAATTCGTAGAAGTTGGTGTACGATGTTGCCTCCTCATAGGAAGTCCTTTTATCAGGAACCGTGTATTCTCCCCGTTTGACGACTTTGAGCTTCTTTCTGGCTTTTTTTTCGGACTCCTGGAGCAAAGAGGGTTTCAACAGCTCGGAAGCAACCATTACTGTGGAACCAGCGATAAACTGCCGGCGGTTCATGTAAAGCTTTTTATCAGTAATCTCTGATGATTTCATGTCTGGGGCTTTTTTCACAAGCACTTCACCCTCCTCAATCTTCTGTTCTCTTGGTAAATCTTATATCACAGCCAGATACCCAAGTCAAAAGGAGGAACTTTGGGGTCAGGCCTTGTCGTCAAAAAATGCGACTTTTATTCCTTTTACTTCCCGTGCCCCTTAAGATAAGGCCTGACCCCATACAATTTAAAAAAAGGGGCCTGTCCCCTTTTTTATTTTTTTGGAAAGCAGCTGAACTATCTAACAGCTGTTTACAAAGTCAGCTTTTTAAGGTTATTGATTCAGGCCTCAATCTTTAATCTTGGTGGCCTCTACCTCTAATCCCATTGCAGGAACACTTATCTTACATTTTGAGATCTTTCCCTCCTCATCTTTTACAAACACAAAACGAAATTCAGTCCCATCAGGCGCATAGCCCACAAATGTCAGCTCTTCTCCTTGGACAGGCTCTAATTCTTCCTGGGTTTCCCCTTCAGGCGCAGCCATGAGTTTTCCTTCTTTAACAGAAAATACAAACACCATGAATGCACCCTCCCATTCAAATTCGTATCTTCCCTCAATCTCAGCCAGGATCTTGGCATCATCTTGCTTTTCCTCCCTTCTCTCCTTAGCCAAAGAAGATAAGTTTAAAAAAAGAAGCATGCAGACTACGCAAACGATGGCTCCATCCCGGAAATTCTTTAATGCTTTTGGCATTACAGCCTCCTCTTTTTGGGATTAGCGGTTCCAATCATATTATGAAATCGCTTATCACGTCCACATTCCTCTCGATTTATCTGAGCAATTTTCTCATATCGACTCCATATTTACTTGCTTATTCTTCACGATCTCATCTTACAATTTTTCCGCTGGATTATGCGGAATACACTACTATTTTATACGGATTTCCTCAATTTATGTTCCACTGGCAAGCAAATAAATGCTTGTATCCTCCCTTTCTCCTGTTCAGTTGGGATTATCTTGCTTCTCTGCTTTCTTTCTTACATCAAAAGTAAAAATGGATTCTGTCCACATAAATGAAAAAGGGGACAGGCCACTTAAACTCAAGCACAGCCCGTCCCCCTCTTGGAGAAAAAGCAGTCAGTCGGACTCGTTCAAAAATCCGCTGACATATCAATAATACCGTTGCGAGCGAAGCGATACAATCTCATAGAGTGTCATTGTTATTTAAGCAGAACCATTTCTCCACTGAATTCGCGTTTCATCGGGATAGAGATACCCTGAACGCTCGCTGTGGCGATAATGTCTGCCGTGCCGTTGGATACAGTTTTGACGAAGATGCCTTCTTTATAGGCAAAGTACCAGATATCCGTGCCTTTTACTTCCCCTTCTGAGACCAATTCCACACCGGGTTCAGGCTCACTCTTTCCCTCTACAATCCCGGTGAATTCCGCCTTTATCCGGACGCATTCCATCCCGTCCACCGTTTCGAATCCCTCCAGGGTGTTCAGGATGTCTAGGTTGATGTTGGTTTCACTTCTGTTGGTGCTTTCTTTGATAACCGCTTTGGTCGTCCAGGTATCTCCGATTTTAACTGGCCGTCCCGCAAAATCCGGAAACACAGCTTGGAACTTAGAAGCCAAATTGTACAGCGTTCCCGGCTCTACTTCATACTGAATGGATTCAGCCGCGGATACATCTTTTTCCTCACCTATCGGAGAAAAAGTCATATCAAAGCTCTTCCCTTGGACAGAACTCAAGTCCGGGACTAAGTCTCCCTGAGGGGTGGCGATTTTCATGCTCATAGAATCAATCGTCACCTGCAGATGATAATTATTTTCCTTCAGTCCTTTGGATTTCACCGTGAAAGCCAGTGTTTCATCCGCCTCAATCTCCATTTCCTGCCCCATGATTTCCATGTCCAAAGTCATTTCACCCGAACCTTGATACTTCAGCACTTGATTTTCAGGCATTCGGTATTGAAGGATCAGACCTGTCTCCGGGTCACCCCATAAGCTGGCTGTTTTGGCCGCGCACGCAACCAACAGAGCAATGGCCAGGATGGCTGGCATAAATATCAGCCATGTCCGACAATTCCTTTTGTGGATCATCTTTGACCTCCTATTGTTAACTTTTCAATCTGTATTTGTGCTCATTAGGAATACTCGTGATGCTCATTAAATATTCACATAAATTTGATCAATAGACCCACAACGAATAAAACAAGAGCCAGGTTTATGGAAACCAGCCAAAAATAATAGAGAGGGCTTTCCTTGCCTGTCTCCTGAGTCACCAACTTCTTGTACTGGTGGACATACTTCGGGAAGAGAAGTCGCAAAAAGATTATATTGATCTTCACACCCCTTCTGCTGAGTTTACTGACAATGATCATATTTATAACAACATTGAAAAGCATCGCCACCAAAGCCAGATACAGGAAAAGGTTTGGTAGCTTCATGACAAACTCCTCTTGTTTAAGCCATCACAAGATTGAGCGTCTCCTGACATTCACTTACGAATAATTCCCTCCTTAACGTATTTCGGTGCATCAATCATAACACGTCAAAGAGGGCACTGAGATGCTTCGTCATTCCTGGCAAACGAAGCTCTTCCCATGATTGATAACCTGTTAGCATCACAGAAATCCCATTTCTTTTAGGTATATACTTGCTAGGTGAAGATTTGTTACATCCAAAAAGCAGATGGAGATGAATCAGTGCCCGTGTTTTTGACGTCAGAATCAATGTTCGCACCAGAACACCGCCTGTTACGGAAACGAACACTTATGGAGCCAAAATCCAGAGAGATTTCGATTCTGACTCAGATATATTAAAGTGGTACATTTCTTGCAAATAAAAGAGTTCAGGAGACAAAAGCCATGTTTAAAAACTATTTAAAAATAGCCATACGCAATCTGATAAAGCAAAAAATCTACTCAGTCATTAACATTATGGGTCTGGCAGTTGGCCTGACCGGAGCTATCCTGATCTTCCTTTTTGTGCGGAACGAGCTGTCTTACGACCAGTTTCACGAAAACGCAGAAAGATTGTACAGAGTGTATGTTATCTACTATGCGGAAGACGGAAGCGTCGACAGTACATTCAGAGGCGTGACCATGCCCCAGGGACCTGCGATGGAGGAGTATTTTCCGGAAATCACTCACTCCATCCGGGTGGGCAGAAATAATGCCACCATCCGAGCCGAAGGGAAGCTTTTCAGTGAACGAGTTACGCAGGTGGATAAATCTTTCTTCCAGTCATTTTCCATCCCTTTGATCGCAGGCAACCCAACCTCAGTATTTTCCCAGGCCAATTCCATAGTGCTCACAGAAAATTATGCCCGGAAATATTTTGGTGATACCAATCCACTCGGCAAAAGGATAACCTTGATCAGCGGCCAGCAACAGAGCGAATTCATGGTGACCGGAGTCTCGACCCAGCCCCCTTCAAACTCCACTATCAAGTTTGACATCCTGATCGATATCGAAAGCGGAAATAGACTCCAGATGAACAGAATGTGGCAGGATAACTGGGGAGCCTTCGGGTGGCAGACTTACGTTCTCCTTAACAGCAGGGATTCTGCGGGTGGCGTGCTGGATAAATTTCCTAATTTCACACGTCAGTATTACGCACCCGAAATCGAAGAATGGCGAAACCGGGGACGATGGAAGGGAGAAGGCTTGCCTATTTCATTCGGACTTCAACCCATAACCAATGTTCACCTGGATCCTTACGTCAAAGGCTCTCTCAATTTAAGTGCCATATTCATCCTCAGCGGCATCGCCTTTATTGTACTGGTTATCGCCTGTATCAATTTCATGAACCTCTCCATCAGCCGAGCGTCAAGCCGGTCGTTGGAGGTCGGCATGCGCAAAGTCCTGGGCGCTGAGCGACGCCAGCTCATCCACCAGTTCTGGGGAGAATTCCTGGTCATCACAGGGATGGCCATGGTTGTTGGTTTCGTCCTGGCCGAGATATTGCTTCCGGTATTCAACCGCTTATCCGGCAGGATCCTGAGCCTGAGAGAGATATTCCAGCCCTCCAATTTCTTGATCTTGCTAGCTCTCTTCATCATCGTGGGCATTGCTTCAGGAAGTTACCCGGCTCTCATCATGTCCAGGTTCCGGCCGGTGGAAATCCTCAGAGGGAAACTGAGAATCGGTTGGAAAAAACCACTGACCAGAGCTCTGGTTGTCGTCCAATTTGCTCTCTCTATATTTCTCATCATTGCCACGATCATCATGGGACGTCAGATCCATTTCATGCTCACTGCGGATCCAGGCTTCAACAAGGAAGGTGTAGTGATTATCTCCGCCCAGGAACCAGAAGCTGAGGCCAGCAATGCCGCCATGAAGCTTTTCAGGGAACGTTTAAGCCAGCAGCCGAATATCATCTCCATCTCGGGTACAAGCACGGAAATCGGCGATGTGGGTATTTACCCCTTCAAAAAGGATGGACGGGAGGTCCATGTTTATCAGAACCGTGTGGATTATGATTTTTTCAAAACCTTGGGTATCGAGGTGGTTCAGGGCCACACCTTCTCTCCTGAATTCGCCACTGATGCTGACGGCGTGGTCGTCAACGAGAAACTGCTCAAAGAGCTGGGCATAGAAGACCCTCTCGGAAAACCGCTCAAGGGATATTACATGCCTCTAACCATCATCGGTGTGGTCAAGGATTATATCTTTGACGATTTCCGGAACAGCATCCGACCAGCCCTGCATCATAACAAGCCGAACTGGGGAATCAGTCAAATACTGGTGCGGATTTCACCACAAAACATCTCTGGAACTCTTTCGCTGCTGGAGAAAACCTGGAAGGAAATCCAGCCGAACAAACCCTTCCTATACTCTTTCCTGGACGATACGATGGAAGCCATGTACAACGAAGAAAAAAGATGGGGAGCGATTGTGGGCTATTCCTCTGCGCTGGCTGTCATCATCGCCTGCATGGGTATTTTCGGGCTGACATCCATCGCTGTTAACCGCAGGACCAAAGAAATCGGCATCCGCAAAGTCCTGGGCGCCAGTGTTCCTCAAATCATCGATATCCTGATAAGGGAATTCATCTGGCTGGTGGGCATCGCCAATATCATCAGCTGGCCTCTGGCCTATTTTGCCATGAAGGCGCTGCTCGATAATTATTACTACCGCATTTCCCTCGGGCCTCAGTATTTCATCCTGGCAGGAGTGCTGTCCCTCCTTATTGCCGTGCTCACCACCATTTTCCTGGCGGCCAGGGCAGCTGTTGCCAATCCGGTGGAATCACTCCACTATGAATAGGGGGGAACTCTTTATTTTTTTGTGACTAAGACCTGAATAATTTATAACCTAATTTTCTATTATTTTTGTCCCAGCGTTTGACTAAATAGGATTTTTCAGCCTCGAAGACTCTGACTATGCTCTCAAAATATTCTTCGCATTCTTTAATATCCTTATGAGCGGTTTTATTGACAAACGACAAAATCCGAGAATGGTAAAACGGGACCATCGATTCAATCAATTGTTCCTTCGGGACTAAATAATTCTTGTAGGCAATCGCGTAATTAAACAGAATCCTCGCCCAGAGATCACTCCGATAATAGAATTCCTTCTTTGGAATTTTCTTTGTCTTTTGAATCTCTGTGAGTTCAGCTTTAGGAATGATTTTTTTCCAGATATTCCCGAAGGTATCAAATCCGGTGACAAAACTCGTATACAGAGCATCCGTATTCACTTTGACAGAGGGTGGATTCTCTTTAACACCCAGACCGAAGCCGAAGATACTGCTCGGCCGGCTTTCAACAATATCTTTCCAGAAATACTCAAAATCGATCATCAGGTCAAAAATGGTCGTGATCACCTGCATAAACATAGGGCCAAGATGTTTGGCCGGGTCCTTGGTTCGATGACTCTTGGGCGATCCCAAAAAAGTCTGACAGACGTTAAACCTCCTAGCAATGGCGACGGTTGTCATCCATATATCGATCCCAAAATTGGCAATCCTTTTGTTCCATATTTTTTCCGATAAAAAAGCTTGGGCCATTCTTCTCGAAAATCCGAAATCTCCCCCTATGGGCTGCCTGACTCTGAGCCCAAAAAGAGTCCTGAGGAGCGGATAAGCAATATGATTCGTGATCGAGCCGTCATACTTGTGACGAACATAGATCGGCGTGACATATTGAAAACCCGAAAAAAGCGGCTCGCCTAAGTACTGAATCCACTGAGGCGTAATACTCTTCAAATCTGCGTCCACAACCACCACTGCTTTGGCTTGAAGTTCGACAGCCGCTTCAAACAGATTCCTTAAATTAGTTCCCTTCCCCGTGACTCCTTGTGGAGTGGATATATAAATCTTGGGAACCTCTGTGGGTGTATTGAGAAAAACATCTTTTGTCCCATCAGGTGAACGATTATCGGCATTGATAATCACGGATTGTTTATCCGGGAAATATTGGATCAGGCCTTGACTGGCAACCTGAGTCGGATAAGAGATTGAATCGGCCTCATTGTAAGAAGGGATACCGACAATAATCTCTACCTTCTCCACACGGTCGGGATTTTCGACGACAACTTCCATTTCATTCTCCTTCAATGAAGAAATTATACGACATTAAGTCTAACTGTACAGCAGATATTTTTGACGAAGCTTTGCGAATTTCTCAATCTCTCGGTCCCACTCCTCCAAAATAGATTCTGGATCCCTCATTTTATTGATGGAATCCCGGAAAGACTGGATGCCGATCAACCGCTCCAGGTTCCGCCTGAGCTCAAGTTTTTCAGGATAAAGTCTCTTCAATGTCACCAGGATATACACCATAACTTGGACCGGACGCATCTGTTCCCTGTCCGTTATGACCATTTCTAAGCCATGAACCCTTTCATCCCTGTATTTTGACTGAGTGGCAACTCCGGGAAGACTCACCGGGATGTAGGATATCGGCTTAAAATAAATTCCTGGCAGAGCGTAATCATTCATGACTTCTGCAAGTTTCACTCCATCTATCCAGGGAGCGCCGAACTGTTCGAACGGTCTCATCGTGCCCCGTCCTTCAGAAACATTGAGCCCTTCGATCAAGCATAATCCTGGATACACAGCCGCGGTCAGTATAGAGGGAATATTCGGAGAGGGTTTGATCCAAGGCAGGCCAGTCTCGTCAAACCACATCTCTCTTCTCCAGCCTTCCAGTGGGATGACTCGAAGCGTCAATCGCTCCATCTCCTCCATCCAATTTTCCTCTTTTATCATCCCCGCCAGCTCACCCGGCGTCATTCCATACCGGATGGGGATGGGATATTTCCCGACAAAAGAGGAATACTGTTCCTCGAGGAGGGGACCTTCAATAACAGTCCCTGTGATCGGATTGGGGCGGTCAAGCACGATAAACTCTTTTCCTAGCTCAGCAGCGGCCTCCATGGCTAAGCCCATAGTGGAGATAAAAGTGTAAAACCGGGCGCCCACATCCTGAATATCGAAAAGAAGCACATCAATGTCTTCCACCATCTGTTCAGTGGGTTTGAGATGTTCACCGTAGAGACTCCAGATGCGAATTCCTGTCCTCTCATCAATATAGGAGGCAACCTTCACCGCATCGGGGAAATCTCCTCTAATGCCGTGCTCAGGAGCAAACAGGGCGTTTATTTCTATTCGAGGAAATTTGGAGAGAATATCCACGATATGTTCACCGCTCGAGGCGATTCCCGTTTGATTGGTGATGATCCCTATTCTTTGGCCCTCCAAGAGCGCCATGTGCTTTTCCAGAAGAACATCCAATCCCAATTTAACTTTCTTCTCTTCAACCTGGCAGGAGAAAAAGACAGATATGCACAAGAAGATTAAGAAAAAAAATTTTAATAATTTATTCTCTCTCATTGAATATACTTATACATAATAAACCTGAGAGAGACAATTACTAATTTTCACAAAAAGGGCGTGTGTTTTCAGGACAAAATCAATTCTTCGTATTCCTCCATCGAGCGAAAACTCACAGGAGGGCTGAGCATGATCGATTCTTTATCCGGATAGGGTGTGGCCCCACTTAATTCGAGCAGTTTCGAAATGAAGGCTTTTAGAGCCTCCCTGGAATCTTGAATGTCGGGGAAGAATGTTCTCGGTTCGAAGCCTGAACTCAGCAGCCTGATGGAACGAACAACGGAAGTGCTTGATTTCGGATCATCCAAGAAAAGATCAATCAGCAGATACGGAAGATCCTCGAGAGAAGTGATTTCGGCCACAGCGATGGATTGTATCTTGTCCAGTAACAGCACTCGCTCACCGACACCTTCAACGTTCATGGCGAGTTTCTCATCTTCCAAGCTCACAGGGGTCGCTTGAGTGACTTTTAAGGAACGACCCGCGGTCGGAGCCGCGACCTGCGCTTTTTCCTGTAAATCGCCAAACTTTTTTCTGAGTTCTTCTTTCTGTTCCTCCTGGATCTCCGGGTGTTGAAGGCAGAGTTCCATAACTTTAGCAGCGACTGAAAAATTCAATTCTGAAGCGATGTTCACAAAATTCATCAACAAAACAGGCGGTGATTCGATATTCACTTCTCGGATAAGTTCATTAGCTAAAGCTTGTGCGGCTTCAATTTCCTGGCGTTCTTTTAAATGTTGAATCAGTCTGATTTTATAGGTTGGACTGATGGAGGCTTCTGGAATTTTCTCTCTCAGCCTCCAGAAATGGCTCGCAGCTAACTCCATCTGGTTCCTTCTTATCTCGCTTTCCACCAATGAGATGAGAAATTTTGCTGATTCATCTTCTTTGCCGGTCTCTACTCCGAGGTCCCAGAGGCCTTCGATTAAGTCTTTATGCCCTGGATTTTTGCGGGCCACTTCGAGGAGAATGGCAAAAGCTTCGGCTGGTTTCCCGGCATCCTTTTTCGCAGTGGCATCCTCGAGCGCCTGGAATCCCTCGTCCACATAAGATGTTTGGGCATCAATCTTTGGACGAACGTATTTTTCCTCTATCTTGAAATATTTCACTCCAAGCGCTGCCACAACACCGAATACAAATCCCCAGACATGAGCCCAATGGGCGACTCCACCGCCGCCTTGAGGATTGATGGCGTCCATGACTCTCGCATTGAAGAATTCAAGTAAGAACCAGAGGGGCAACATCAACCATGCGGGGGCTTTGAACGTAAATCGGATGAAAATCAGAGGGAATAGAATGAATAAAAATTCGATCTTCGTCTTCAAGTATCTGACCAGGAAAGCGCCCATTACTCCCGCGATTGCACCCGAGGCTCCGATCAAGGGTCCGGTAAACTCAGGATAGTGTTGAGCAAACATAAGGGCTGAACCTATTCCCATTACTAAGTAGAAGGCTGTGTAAAAAGGTCTCCCCCAGACGTCTTCGATGAACGGACCGGTCAAATAGAGGAACAGCAAATTCCCGATTAGATGGAACCAGCCGCTGTGAATAAACATATAAGTCAAAAGAGCGAGGAAATTTTGTCTGGCTGGAATGAATCCATATTTTCTATAGGGGATATTTTTAATGATCGCTTTCAGCTTCTCCGAGAGCTGATTCAGCTCTTCCTGCTGCTGATCTTTAAAAAGATGAACATCCCGTTGAGCCTCTTGGCGAATGATATCGAGCTGTTCCTGGATTTGCTCGGTGAGTCTTTCCCCAAAAATCAGGTTTAGAGCTTCCGAATCGAGTTCCAGGTAGGGGTGTTCCATGTAGTATCCCAGGAATTCCCTGGCCGCGTTCTCTAAATCCTTTTCTCTTTTTTTTAAATCAACGGTGACCAGAATATGAATGATGAAACTGCTGGCCAAAATAAAGAACGTGATCCACGGCAACCTGCGGACAGTGGAACTTTCATGGCCGATGGGAATAAGCATTTTTATCTCTTAATCAGCAAGCCAGTAAACATGTCCATAGCAAAATACTAATAATTCTCTAAAGTGTCAACAATAATCAGTTTTTGTAAAAAAAATATGCGATCTCAATCCTTACAATGACTCTTCTAAATCTTCAAGCGAAAGAGTCAAATCCAGGAGATATCTTCCTTAAACTTAAATCAAAAAAGGAATCAAAGCTCTGCGTTCAGGCGGATAATCTTCGAACTTCTTTTTATACCAACGATGATGGTCCAGCGCTCTTGGCACAAGATTGACCACGGTCCAGATAAAAAAGGAGAGGGCCGGGAGAGACCAGACCATCAGAGCAAAACCACCCCATTCCACGATTTCTCCCAGGTAATTCGGACAGGAGACGGTGCGGAACAATCCTCCCTTCGGAATCGAATAGTGCTTGTGTCCCGAGTTTCTTAATCCGAGGAGGATGCTGTCAGACCACCAGTTGATTCCCAAACCAATCGAGAAGAGTATAATCCCTAAAAGAAAACGTGTATCCATGAACCAATTTTGAGGATAATGCGGAGCTACAAACCCGAAATAGTATCCGTTGAAAAATCCGTTAACAAGATTGAATCCAAAACCCAAACCAGATATTAACACAGGAATTCTCTTCTCTCGCATCTTGATCCGAAAGGGGAAGACTAGAGTCCTGTTAGCATAGTGCAGCATCCATATACTAAAGAAAAGCCAGGTCACTGCACTTTTCTGAATGGGTCCGGCCAGGAAGAAATAAGCGAACACAATCAGAGCCGGTAACTCCATGACGAGCCATCCCAGATGATTGGGGATGGTGATACCCCATCCTGACCTGGAATGACGGCCATAAGGAGCTGGGATTTTCAGGAGTAAAGGGAAAAGCAAGATGCCGAAAGCCATCCAGAGATAGACCAGAAGAGTGAATGTTGTTTTCGGCATGTCGGATCAATCCATGAAGCCGTTCTCTCCGTACCAATCGAAGGTATCCCTGAGGGTTTCCTCAATCGGCCTCGGGTTGAATCCGAGTTGCTTCCTGGCTTTTTCACATGACACTTGGCTGTGACTTGTTTCCAGAATTTTCAGTGAGTCTTTTGTATATAAGGGCTGAGTGCTGTTCAACCGACAATACAACTTCAGGAAAGGCAGCCCGACCCTGGCTAATCCAGGAGAACAGGTCAGTTTTTTGTATCGTTCTCCCCTGATCTCGTAAATCAGCTCAGCCAGCTCACGCAGAGTTTTCCAGTGGCCGGAGAGGATGTAACGCTCTCCTTTTTCACCTCTCTCGGTAGACACGATCGCTGCCTTTACGACATCCCGGACATCAACCCAGTCATACCCCCCGCTGATCAAAGCCGGAATCTTCCCGCGATAGATCAGAATCAGGGCTCTCCCCAGTAAAGAAGGGGCGTAATCCAAAGGTCCAATCGTGGCTGTGGGATTGAGTATCACAGCATCCAGGCCTTCCTTTATAGCTTCCTGGACAGCCAGTTCGGAAAGAGCTTTAGACCGGCTGTAATCGACTTCATCCTTGAGGGCCAGGGACCGACCCTCATCCAGTACCCTTTCAAAGGGCTCTTGGACAAGTGCATGGATCGAGCTGAAATGGATTAATCTCCGTACACCCTCTTTCAGTACTGCTTCGACGACGTTCTCAGTCCCCCTGACGTTTTTTTCGAAAAGCTCTTCTTTATTTCTAACCTGGATGGATATGACAGCGGCCAAATGAAAAACGACCTCGACTCCCTTGACAAGCCATGAAAGCGAAGAGGCATCCGTCAAGTCTCCGGAGATACATTCCAAAGGGAGTTCCCTGACTCCATGATCATTTTTGTGGATAAGAGCTTTGACCGAATGCCCGTGTTGTATCAACTCCTGGCAGAGATTAACCCCGATGTGACCACTGGCTCCGGTGACCGCAATTTTCATAGGGCGAATTGAGGTTGTTTATACCACAGGGAAGGGTAACGGTCAATTCAAATGAGTGGGGACATAAAGAATGAACTTTTGCAGATAGTTTTCCGTTATAATAGGTAAAAGTGTTGTTTTCTAACTCAGTGTTGAATTTTGCCGCTGAAAGATCTCGATGTGTAAGGAGAATTTGATGAAATTTCGAAGGGCCGCTGTCCTGATTTTAACTGCCGCCTTATTCCTTTCTGTCTTCGTACCAGACCTTCTGTCTGAACAGCGAGGCCGGCACCTCTTTTTCAATCTTTCAATTTATTATCCTTTTTCCATCAACAAATCCAAAAATGACTCAACCAACATCAACCTTTCCTTAATATACGGTCATGTGGGCCAGGTTCACGGGTTTGACCTGGCTGCCGTTGTATCTGCCGTGGAGGATAATGTCAAAGGACTCCAGGTGGCTGGATTGGGTGGAGTCTGTGGATCAAAAATCACCGGAGGTCAAATCGCTGGTCTCTTTGCCGTTGCCGGAGATGAATTATCCGGAGTGCAACTATCCGGATTATTTAATGTCTGCGGAGAACAAGGTGAAGGGCTTCAGGCATCGAGCTTCATGAATGTCACTGGAAAATCTTTCCAGGGTATCCAGGCAGCTCTGTTCATGAATGTCACCGGCGAAGAATCGAAAGGCCTGCAGGCTGCGGGACTCATGAATGTCACAGGTAATACTTATCAAGGAATTCAAGCTGGTGGCGGATGGAATGTCGTCGGAGAAAGTTGTGGAGGAATACAGGCAGCGGGTCTGTTCAATGTCACCGGTGAACGCTTCAGAGGCCTGCAGGCTGCTGGGATATTCAACGTCGTTGGTGAGCGCTTCAACGGGCTGCAGGCAGGATGCATGAACGCTGCCGCTACCTCAGCAGGTGTACAAATCGGTTTGGCCAATGCGGCCGGAGATTTGGAGGGAGTCCAGATAGGGTTGGTCAATTACTCGAAAAACACAAATGGAGTTCCAGTCGGTTTGGTCAATATCTCCAAATACGATGGGCGGTTGAGATGGATCAGTTGGGCCAGCAATCTCACCGGAGTGAACAGCGGAGTGAAATTTTCGATCAAGAGAATATACTCGATCATCGCTCTCGGAAGCATTAACTTCACTGATGGTAATAATGAGAGCCTGGCCTATTCCGGATTCTACGGCCTCTCAATCCCCCTGAACAGGATATCCCTGAACACAGATATCGGATATATGTACATAGATAATGCCACTCTCTTCCGAAGCCAGATGGGAGCCCCGGACCAGCAAGTCGTCATGCTGAGGGCTTCACTGAACAAAAGGATTTCGAACACGCTTTCACTGTTCGCCGGTGGAGGCTTGAGCCACATCAAAGAAAGAGACGCCCCGGCCGGTTCAAGCGAATTCAAACCCGTATATTTCGCCGGCCTGGAATTATTTTAATTTTTGGGGACGTTCCCCAAGGTACCACCTCATACTGAGTAAACATATTAAACTTAAAAAATCAGGCCGGCTTTTTGTTTATCAATCGATCTAAAAAAATTATTCCCCTAGAATTCTTCATCTACTCTATTCATTCCAAAATCTAAGCCAGGGGTGTCACTTCGGAGAACGTCCCCCTTTCCCACTGCAAAAAATTTTATTATTTGATTATTCTAAAGAGATTGCCACTCTGCGTTCGCAATGACACTTTTATTCCTGCATCTACTAACTGAATCTATCGAATAATTATGCGAATCTCTATTCTTCTATCCTTTTTTACGTCCTTTTCTTTATTTCTTCCAATTCGGAAAGCGGCCTGGAGTGTACGGTGCACCGATCTCATCCAGCTTCTTCTCGATCATCTTGACATCTTCCTCGATTAATTTTTTCAGTGCCTCCAGAATCGGGCCAAAATCATCCGACACGATCTTGTAGGCATCCCTCTGCGTCTGCGTTGGGGCAGAAGTCGACCTTCGTTGCTCATAGATGATGCTGCTTATCCGGCTGCTCAATCCGGGCTCAGCATCCCTATCAATCCTTCTCAGTGTGCGGTCGCCGAAGAGTTTGACCTGGATTCCACTGACTTTTTCCTCGAGGGCCTTGATCTGGGCATAAATCTGGGAATCGTCAACCGTGACACTCTTCAAGGCCACTCGGTAATGGCGGGCTTTATCCGCCAGTTCCCTCATAACACTCGAGGCGGCGTTGACAGCTCGACTCAGTTCTCTCACTTTCTTCTGAAAAGCCACAAGCTCAGCCCGGTCTTCTGCTGGAAGAGATGTATTGCCCAATACTACTGCTTTGAATCCCACTCGATCGGTGAGCTTCGTCACCACTCCATTGACATTTTTCGAAAGGAATACTTTGTATTCCCCGGGAAGGACTGGAGTGCTCGATCGTCCGCTCGAAGTTGGACTCGTTTCCTGCAAACTTGTTGGAGCCAGAGCTGGATACATCAAATCCCAGACAATCCGATGAAGGCCAGCCCGGGCTGAAGCCCTGAGCTTGCGCACGACGTTATCCTCATCATCCAGAATGGTGAAAATAAGATAGGGAGTCTCCTCCCTTTCTTCCGCTTTTATTTCCTCATAAGTGGGATAATAAACCGGTTTTCCAGCTTTAAAAGCGGCCCTCTCTTTCTCCATTCGTTTATCTCTTAAGGTTTTGATGGATTCTTTCAGATGATAGGTGAAGACCGCTCCAAGAGGAGGATTATCCGCGTTGAAATACATCTCCCCTTGAAAACCTTTTCCTGCGGCTCCTCCTGAACCCAGAGGGGAAGATTCCATGTACATCAAAGCATCCTTTATCGGGAAAATATGGGCCTCAGAATTGAGAATTTCCTTATTGAGAAAACGGAGTGGTGTGTAATCATCCAGTATATAGAATCCCCGGCCAAAAGTGGCCAGAGCCAGGTCATTCTCCCTCTTCTGTATGGCGATGTCGCGAACAGCGATTGTGGGCAGCCCGTTTTTAAGCGGTTTCCAGTTTTTTCCTCCATCCACACTGGCAAACATTCCGAATTCTGTTCCTGCAAACAGGAGGTTCTTGTTAACATGGTCTTCTGCCAAGGCATAGACCGAGCCTCTTTCAGGCAGGTTGGAAGAAATGGACACCCAGGTTTTGCCAGTATCCGTGCTCTTCAGGACATAAGGCTTGAAGTCGCCGTTCTTATGATTATTGAACGCCGCATACACTGTGTCTTTTTCGTGTTGGGAAGCGATGATATCATTGACATAGGTTCTGTCCGGCACGCCAGGAAACTTATCGATCTTTCGCCAGGTTGCTCCTCCGTCTTCGGTCACCTGGATCAGACCGTCATCTGTACCGGCATAGATCAAATCTTCTTGAACGGGAGATTCATCCAGAGCCACAATCGTCCCGTACTGAGAAGTACTGGCGTTTTTCGCCACTGCATCCATGGGCCAGACCCGGCCCATGACCTCGAGTTTGTTCCGGTCGATCTGGCGAGTGAGATCGCCGCTGATCACCTTCCATGTATTTCCACGGTCGTCGCTGCGGAAGACCTTGTTTGCGGCAAAATAGAGCCTGGTGTTGGAATGCGGGCTGACCAGAAGCGGCGCATCCCAGTTCCAGCGGTAGGACTTCTCTCCCTTCCTCTCTTTTGGCCTGATGCCCATCCTCTCCCCGCTTTTCTTGTCAAAACGAGTCAGATTGCCGTACTGCGACTGGGCATAGACGATGTTGGGATCTTTCCAGTCCACCTGAGACTCGAAGCCGTCTCCGCCCTGCGTCACAAACCAGTCAGAGTTAACAATTCCATGAGAACTTGTTGTGCGCGATGGGCCTCCCAAACTGTAATTGTCCTGTGTCCCGCCATAAACATAATAAAAAGGATCGGTATTATCGACCGCCACTTTGTAGAACTGGGCCACCGAAAGATGGGGCATAAACTTCCAGGTCCTCCCTCTATCGAAAGACTCATAGATACCTCCGTCACACCCAACCAGATAATAATCCGTGTTATCAGGATCAATCCACATAGCATGATTGTCAACATGTTTGTGTCTCTCGCCCAGGGCGCTCCAGGTCCTTCCTCCATCATCCGATACCTGGAGGTAAACATCCATGGAATAAACCCGGTTGATGTCTTTGGGATCACAGAACAATTCCTGATAGTAATTGCCCCGCGAAGTGTAGCGGCCTCTTCTCTCCCAGGAAGCACCACGGTTTGTGCTGCGGTAAAAACCGCCTCTCCCGGACTGGGCTTCGACGATCGCGTAAAGATAATCCGGATTCACTGGAGATATGGCTAGTCCAATCCGGCCAAGCTGTCCACCGGGAAGCCCACGAGTGATTTTCTTCCACGTTTCGCCACCATCTTCTGATTTATGAACAGCAGATTCCGGCCCCCCATCGACCAGGGTAAACACATGTCTCCGCCGCTGGTGCGCCACAGCGTAAATCACATCCGGGTCTCGAGGATCAAGATAAACTTCGCTCACTCCTGTGTGCTCACTGATCGTCAAGACGGCCTTCCAGGTTTTTCCGCCATCCACGCTTTTATACAGGCCTCGCTCTCCACCAGCTCTCCATAAAGGACCATAAGCGGCCACGTAGATGACATCGGAGTCCCTCGGGTCAATGGCGATCATGCCGATGTGCTCCGAGGTCTTGAGCCCCATGTGCTTCCAGGTTCTGCCGCCGTCCTCCGTCTTGTAGACTCCATCTCCGTATGCGACACTGCGCTGGTTGTTATTCTCTCCGGTCCCAACCCAGACAACATTGTGGTTGTTCGGGTCCATGGTTACGCAGCCGATGGAATAGGAACCCTGACTGTCAAAAACAGGCTGATAGTTCGTCCCGGCGTTCGTTGTTTTCCACACGCCTCCGGAGGATGTGGCCACATAGTACTCGCTTTTCTTCTTTGGATTGACAGCAAAGTCCGATATCCGACCGGAAGTCACGGCCGGCCCGATGGCCCTCAATCTCAAGGCGCTCAAAGACAGTTTCGCCAGTAAATCTTCCTGAGGTTTTGCCTTTTTTTTGCTCTTGGATAGCCCAGCCAAAGGGCTAATCAAGATCAAACAGAGGAAAACCAGTAAATAATGCCTAGGATTTGTCAAACGCATTATCCCTCCTTTGTTGTTGGAATTTAATCGCATTGAGAGATTCTCACTTTTATCAAAGCCAAAAAAAGGTGTCAAGTAGAGATAATTGGGGACTGTCCCCAATTATCAAAGTCGGCATAATTTTTGAAGTTAAAACAAATTATTTTATGGTTACAGTCATGTTGCTTGGGAACCTTTCCTTTTGTTTACAGAAAAAATTAAAGAAAAGCGTTCTCCTGATCGGGATGAACATTTCAATGGTGACAGTAGTGCAACCTCTGGATTGCAGCCTGAGTTGAATTATATAAAGAAAAAAACAGAATCAAAAGTCTATATAATAATGAGGAGGAACTGATGAATTCATCAAGATATTTTCTGATCGTATGGGCATCTGCCCTCAGTTTCTGTGCCCTCTCTGCTGACCAAATGCCTCTTGCAGAGTCTTATAAAACCGGAAAAGTCCGTTTTGTTCAGGAGTTAGTCCTGGATGATGAATCCATGCCAGAAGATCTTTTCTTTGAGCGTCCCACTTCCGTTGTCTGTGATCAGGATGAAAATATCTATGTATTGGACTCCGATGCCAATAATATCAAGAAATTCGATTCGAGCGGCAGATTCATAAAGACCATTGGTAGGGAAGGGCAAGGTCCTGGTGAGTTTAACAGCCCTTATTATTTAACTTTTGCCAGAGATCGCTTGGTCGTTTGGGACCTGATGAACAGGAGGTTGTGCGCATTCAGCCCTGAAGGCAAATTTATAAAATCCAGCAATATCTCCTATGACGAAGGATCGGTGAGGAAATTGAGATCGCTTCCGACAGGCAAGATCGTGGTCGAAAAGGAAAAGAGCTTTCGGAGAGAACCGGAGAAGCCCCAAATCTGTACGATCGACTTGTATTCGAGAGATCTCGAATACATAAGGACCATCTATGAGCGAAGTCTCTGGCGAAAGAAATATGTCCGCACCAAAGAATTCGGGATCTCGACTCTCTATTTTCCTTATTCGCCGAATGTTCACTGGGACGTATCCCCTGAGGGGAAGATAATCATCGGATTCTCTGAAAAGTATGAACTGGAAATCTATGACAGAGATGGAAAGAAACTTATGGCTTTCTCACATTCCTATGAGCCTGTAAAAGTGACTGAAAAGGATAAGAAGGAATATTTTGACAGTCTGGAATTTTACAGGGCTGGAGCGAAACTGAATGAAATCCCAGAGTACATTACCAAAGAAACACAATTCCCGAAGAATATGCCTGCGTTCGACAATGTCCTTATTGATTCGGAGGGAAATATCCTGGTCGTGCTGAACAGTGAAGATGAGGCTGGAAAGAAGTTTGATGTTTTTGACCGAAACGGGAAATTCATATCATCTGTGCAAATCGCTGGTGACACTCCCTATCGCTTCTCCCGCCAAACAAATATTCATGAGAGGTCATTCTGGTTGGTAAAAACCGGCGAAGATGAGCTCTATCGTGTGATCAAATACAGCATAGAAGCAGAGTCGATGTTTTAGTCTAATAACAACAGTACATTAAAATAGTAATCGCTCCTCGGTCGGTTTCCTCACCGTCTTTGGCAACCAACAAGCCAAGCTAATCCTCATTCTCAACATCCGAAGCGGTCAGCGCCAGCACTCTCCTCAATTACTCACTCTCCCAAAGTTCCGAGAATAGACAGGGTATCGCGCTATTTCAAAAACAAATCGTGCTCACAAGTTCAAGATTGCGCGATGGAAAATAAAAAAAATAAATAAATTTGTATAATTCACTTGACATTTTGTATGAATTAGTATACATTATGTATGATTATTTTGTCATTATGGAGGCAGACAGGATGACTCAACCCACTAAACGGGCGTTATTCACTCTAATCATCTGGGGAATGGTCACAGCTGCATTTATTCCCATTTTCTTTTCCAGAGGAGGACCGCCAACCTATGCGCAGGATAAGCCAAGGTTTGTATTCGTGGCTATCCTCTTCGCAGCAGGTTATCTGTCTTATTTCATCATGATGTTCTTGACCAGGGCCAAAGACAAAACAGCCACGATTGTCAAGGATGAACGTGACGAGCACATCCAGAGACATTCGAGTGGAACCGCTTTGATACTAGTCCTCGTCTATGTGTTTTTCCTATGCATTGCTCTGTATGAGATTTATCGTGAAAGCGAATGTGTGCCCGTCGGTTGGATGTGGTTCCTCGGATACACGAGCGTATTCTGGGGATACATATCCCATTCAACTTTGGGACTAATTCTCCACTTGAGGATGGTCAGTCGTGGCGAAAGCTGAGATCAAGAACTGGGTCAGAAGGCTCCGCTTTGAAAACAGCGAAATGACCCAGCAGGATCTGGCAGACCGTGCCGGATGCACCCGCCAGACAATCGTCGCCCTGGAGCAGGGAAAGTATGTGCCATCATTGGCTCTTGCGTTCAGGATTGCAAAAGTATTCGGAGTTCAGCTCGAAGACGTCTTTGAATATGAGGAATGAGAGGAGCTGGTTCCGGGCTTCATCACCTTCTTATCAAGCACTACCTCGAAATCATCCCTATCCGATTCCCCTTTTCTTTAAAAATTCTGCTGCTTTCTTGACAGTTTTGGGACTCTTGCATTTCAACTGCTTTTTAACGAATTCCAAAATTCTTTTTTAATCTTTTGCTTCTTCAAAGTATTCATCGAACGATTCTATGGCGCCGGCCTTTATCAAGTCTCTCCGTTCTGGGTGGTGATGCGTTTTATCAATACTTAATAATTTTTCGGTAATTCGAGTCTGCAGTTCCGGTTTAGCCCTGGCAATCCTTCCCGAGTAATCCGCGATCCAGGCAGCCGGAATCATACTTTTATCTTCCAGCAACCTGTAATACTCGTCGAATATTCTCTCGAACTTGTTTTCTGTATCAATTCGTGTCAGGTTGGCTATGATTGGGATCACACTCAACTTCCAGTACGTGTGATCGGAGTTAAGAAGCTCAACAAAGAAATCCAATTTCGGATAGAGGACTTCAGGGTGTTCCTCGCTCAAGAGATTCAACGTCTTCGAGCAGTTGTACCTAACTGTCTCATTCTTGGTAGTCAGGTTATCTATCAAGTTTGAAAGAACTCCTTCTTTCTTCAATGCCTTACTCGCCATGTTTTCAACATTCATATTTTTATCATTCAAATCAGGCTGCATGGAATTCTTCTCCTTTAAATAAATTCTTCTTTAGATATTATTGCTGGATGAACATCGCTCAATGGCTTCATAACTTGGCCAGGTTCTTCTCAAAATCCACGACAACAAATTTTTTCCCTTTCTGGATGACCTTGTGTCCTTCTTCCTTCAGCAACTTTTTCTGGTCTTCTATTCCACCAGGATATTTCTCATTCAGGATTCCTCCGGTTTTTAATGTGCGCCAGTACGGTGTGATTCTTTTTTTTCCCTCGGCTTGGGCTTCACCGGCTGCATTAGCCGCCACCCAGGCAAAAATCCCTGTGGTTATCGGACAACCGATCGATGCCTTGTGCTTTTTAGCCAGGATCTTCCTGATTTCATTAATGGTGAGAAGCTTTCCTCTGGGAACTTTGTTCATGATCTCATCCACTTCCCTCGGCGCCGGGATAACGCACGTTCCTGTTCCCCACCTCTTGCTCATCTTCTCGTTGATCTTGATAACCTTGGGCAGGTCCTTGTCGTCTGCCAGTTTCTCCCTCCAGGATATCTTTAGTTTAGCCATATTTCATCAATCCCTTTTTTGATTAGTCTGTTATTTGTTTGAGGCTTCCCGTTATTTGGCTCATCTCTGGGAATGTCATCTCCACTCTTGAGAGAATTGAATATGTTAGGTAACGTATCAATAATCACATCCATCACTCTTGCTTGCAGAATCACTTTCTGGAAAGTGCTGCGGATATGGCTTCATCCGACTTGAGGGCATGAGCAGGCCGGGGATGCTCTTTGTTAAAGACACGCATAACCTCCTGCTCTTCTATAACAACACTGCTTTCGTCAACCCTGCCATTACATTCTGGTTTGAAGATTCTCTCGAGCGAAAGACCCAAGTGTTTCGCCAGGAATCTATAGGCGGCTGCTCGTTTCGATGGTCCGTAATCATGGTCTTCTTCAACCAGATGAATATTCTGGACTCGATCTTGGACCCCGTACAGACGATAGACATTCTGGATGTAAGGAAACTCAACCTCAGGCGTGTTTTTAGTCCAGTCTTTGCCGCAGGAGATGAGAAGCTGAGGTCTCGGAGCGGCTAGTGCGGCGATTTCCGCGTTATTGGTCGCATGGAAGCGGCTTCTGTGGATGGGCAGACCGCTTTCACATTCGCATCCCCCAAAAAAATGGGCTGAAACCATGACCACAGGGACCGAGACAGAAATCCGGTCATCCACAGACGTCAATAAGAAAGTCTGTGTCCCCCCGCCTGAGGCGCCGGTCACGCCGATACGCTCGGGATTGACCTCCTCGAAAGAAAGAAGAAAATCGACGGAACGGATACTGTTCCAGAGCTGCAATGCCAGGACATTGGGATAGTCGTGTGTGGTCTGTGTTGAATCCCCCCAGCCCACCATATCATAGGAAAACACCACAGCTCCCATTCGGGCCAGGGTTGCACACCGGATCTGATGGTCGGGTCTGAATCGTCCTCCTCCGTTGGGTTGTTTGAAGTGTCCGTGCGGGCAGAGTATCCCCGCAAAAGGCTCTTGACCTGAAAGGGGACGATACAGGTTTCCGGTCACAAAAAAACCAGGGAGGCTTTCAAAAGCCACGTTTTCCACCGTGTAATCCCCATGGACACGCTTGCTGTGCACAACTGGATTGAGAGCGAACTTATCAGGGGGATACAGAAGCCCTACTCCGACAAGTATACCCTTGCGAATGCGTCTGGCCCGGGTATCCCACTCTGCTAAAGTAGTGTAAGTTCGAGCGAATTCCAAAAGTTGATCCCGAGCCGCCTCTTCGCTCAAGGAATACCCCTGGCAAAGCTCAACTTTTCTGTCCTCTTTTTCCTGGCCCTGAATGACGCAGATAGAAACAACCAGAAAAAGCGCTATTCCCAGGGAGAGGAGCATTCTACTCACTGACTTTCCCATCCTCTTATCATAGTTAAGAGCTCTGGCTAAATCAAACAAAATGAAAAAGAAGAAATGGGGGGCAGATGTTTATGCTCAGTAATCAGGCAACTCTTTTGGTAAAGATATTAAAGTGTAAAGTGTCATTGCGAGCAAAGCGTGGCAATCTCGTAAGAAATTATGAAAAATTCATTTTTGTTAAATTGTTTCTTCGTTGCACTCATCGCAATGACAATTTTGTCACATGAGATTGCCACGCTTTGCTCGCAATGACATCTAAAAAATGTTACCGAGTTATTTAGCGAGTACAACAGGTCCCTTTTTTAGAGAAATTGATATTTTTGGAACCCTGGTCGGTATTTGACTTACAAATGTTCTTTAGGTATAAGCTAATCTTTATGGTTCATTAATTCGATCACTATCGAGACGGGATGAGATGACAAGCCAACTCCTCAAATATGTTATTCACAAAATGATTTCCCTCCTTATTTCTATCTGCATGATTTCCTTGGTTGGTCTATCCTCACCAGCCAAGGATGCACTTGACCCGCTCATTCCGTATAAAACTGATATCCCCCCTGTCCTCGACGGGAAACTGGATGACTCTGTCTGGCAACAGGCGCCTCACGAGACGGGATTTAAAACCTATCACCCGGACTACGGCATTGAAATGGTCGAGAACTCTATCGTCTATTACGCCTATGACCGGGAGAATCTGTATTTCGCTTTCCGCTGTTTTGACAGTCAGCCCGATAAGGTCAAAGCTTCAGTCAGCAGACGAGACAACATTCATGCGGACGACTGGATCTGTATCAATCTGGACTCTTTTAACGACCATCAGTCCCTGTATGCGTTATACGTCAATCCTCTGGGAATCCAAGGGGATTCCAGGTTTGAGGGAGGCGCAGAAGATTTCAGTGTGGACATTGTCTGGTACAGCAGCGGAAAAATCGATGATGAAGGATACGTGATCGAGCTGAAGATCCCTTTGAAGAGCATCCGCTTCACACACAAAGATCCTGTTGAGATGGGAGTCATATTTGAACGGAAGATCAGCCGGCGCTCTGAAGCCGGGACATATCCTCCTCTGGACCCTGTTCAGGGACCAAACTTTTTGACCCAGACACGAACCATCACATTCCATGATATAAAGCATTATACTCTTTTTGAGGTTCTGCCTGCTTTCACCTACAGCCAAAGTAGTTTGATAGACGAAGGGGATTTGGCTTCTTCCGAGAGCGAGCCAGACATCAGCCTCACCGCCAAGTATGGAATAACCTCTCATCTCATCTTTGACGGGACTTATAATCCTGACTTCAGCCAGGTGGAAGCAGACGCCGGGCAGGTGGATTTCAACCTGCGGTATGCTCTCTTCTTTCCGGAGACGAGGCCCTTTTTCCTCGAGGGACTCGAAAAATTCAATTTTGGGGGATTCAACTCTGGCGACCCCCTCACCGAGGTCGTGCACACAAGGACAATCATCGATCCCCTAGTGGGTTTAAAATTAAACGGCAGAATCGGAAAAAAGAACACAGTCGCATCGATCTATGCCTTGGAT
Organism: uncultured Eubacteriales bacterium; assembly: GCA_964346585.1. Classification (GTDB taxonomy): domain Bacteria; phylum Acidobacteriota; class Aminicenantia; order Aminicenantales; family Aminicenantaceae; genus SOIA01. Next base: position 34,401 of record CAYFVQ010000115.1, read on the forward strand.
GAGCTGCCAGAACCTGAACCAGATGTCAGAGCGCACTTTGGAATATTTCGGTATAAACGGGCTATAGCCCAGGACGGCTTCCTTGGGGCATTCTACACAAGCAGAGAGCGTGAGAGCGGGTTCAACAGAGTTTTGGGCGTAGACGGGCAGATCAGGCTAACCCCATCCGCCCTCTTCGGATATCATCTTTTCGGGTCGCAGACCAAGTTAGATGAAGCCTCGATCAGAGACGATGGTCACGCACTCGGGCTGGATTACAACTATCTCACCAGGAACTGGATCATCCGGCTGGGACTTCAGGATATCGGCAAAGACTTTTGGACGGAAACAGGCTACATAACGCGCACAGGTTTGACCAGGTTCAGGTCAGGATTCATGCGCATGTTCCATCCTAAATCAAAATTAGTCCGAAGAATCGACCCCATGTTTCACAGCACTCAAATCCGCGACAGATTCAGCGGCCTCTACGAAACCTTTAACTCTCTGGACCTGAGACTACTCTTCCCCCGAGACTCCTTTATCCTGTTTGGGGGCCGGTACGCGACTGAAGTTTTTCAAGGGGAGCGACTCAACATTAGTGCGATCAGGTTCTTGGGAGCCAGTCAGTTCACTAAACAATTGTATTTCCGCCTCTCATACAGCTACGGGAAAAAAATCCGTTATGTGGCCGATCCCTACCAGGGAAGCGGCAACTCGGCTTCAGCCGATGTCATTTACCAGCCTGCAGAAAAACTTCATCTCGCTTTAAGTCTGACTTACACCGACTTCTACCGTGATTCTGATTCTGTCAAAGAATACGACTACACGATCCTCCGAAGCCGGAACACCTTCCAGCTGAACAAGTACCTCTTCTTCAGGGGAATTGTCGAATACAATTCCTTCCGGAAGACTTTGTTGACAGACTTTCTCGCCTCCTTCACTTACATCCCAGGAACGGTTATCCATGTCGGCTATGGTTCTTTCTACGAGAGAATCCAGTGGACAGGCAGTGATTACATTCCTGCCGACAGATATCTGGAAACACAAAGAGGATTCTTCTTCAAAGCCTCTTTTCTATGGCGGATTTAAGAAATAAATTTTACGGGAAAAGATAATCATTCTTTTGTTCGATGCATTATAGTCTGAATTTTCTCAATTCTCTGCGGTGGGAGGCTTAGTTCGTGCCTTCAGGGCTTTGCATGCAATTCTTTTCTCAAAGTAGAACTTTTTTTCGTCTCAAACGTTCAAGGTAATGAAATCTCAGAAAAGAATAGAAATAGAGATGGATACCTGTAGTGAGGAGCACGTCCATGAATCAGGACAAACCATTCAACCGATATTCGAAGAGCTCTACAAAAAATACCAGAATGATGTCTTCAGCTTCGCCTGTTATCTCACGAAAAACCGAGGAGAGGCTGAAGACCTGTTTCAAGAGGTCTGGCTCCGCATCATAAAAAAACTACCCGAGAAAGTGAACATGCAGCGCATAAAAGCATGGATATTTACAATAGTCATCAATCTCTACAGGGATGAACTGCGTAAAAAGCGGATAAGAAACCTGTTTTTATTCCAGAAATCCAGAGCGCATGAAACAGGTGAGGCCTTCCCGTTTCTGGAAGAAGAATCCTTGTCCGATCCTTCAAATGAAGCGAACCAAATAGAAATGGGAAAGGATATCAATCAAGCCCTTACCTTGCTACCGGATCGGCAGCGTCGCGTGTTCGTGCTCAAAGAAATCGCAGGTTTCAGACAAGCGGAAATCAGCGACATTCTCGGTGTGCCGGTCGGCACCGTGAAGTCTTTGATGTACCGCGCCGTAAAACATCTCCGTCAGGAGCTTTCAAAATATAAATCAAAATCAAACAATAATGAGGCATTAAAATGCAATGTAAAGACATCGAGCGCTTAATACTCATTTCCTCAGAAGAGGAACTGAGCCCGGAAGAATCAAAAATTATCAAGCAACATCTTGAAGACTGCGCGCTTTGTGCGAGTCTCAGAGATGATTTGGAAAAAATACGTCTAGGCATCACGACGATGCCAAAGCCCGTTCTTCCGCCTGATCTCGCCCAAAAAACGCGCCAAAGATGTCTCGCTGAGATAAGACTGCAGGCTGCAACAGCGAAAAGAGTCTTTTCACGGATTCGCTCTTATGCCGTGCCTATATATGTCTGGGCCGCTTTTATCCCGCTTGTTATCCTGACCGTGCTTCTCATCGCACCTGTAATCAAAGAGATCAGGTTGGGCGAATCCCTGAGTTTTGAATCAGCCGCGGCTCTCACTCTGCTGATCCAGAACGCAGCTATGCTTTTTTTCACGCCGATTCTCATTCGCAGGTATCGTATAAAGAGAGAAAATACGAACGGAATCCCGATGAATGCAAATGCATCTTAGATTAGAAAATCATCACTTGCCGGGAGGCTGCTCCGGGCAAGGTTAAGGAGGTCAACATGGCAACATCTACAGGAAAAACAATAGGACTCATCCTATTAGTTATAGCGATCATATGGCTGGCGGTGAACTTAACTCCTTTTATATGGGCTCCCTTTGGTCATTTTTCTGGAGTCTTTGAATCTATCCGCCTCCCGAATCTTAAGACTATTCATATCGGCCCATCTATGTTTCGTTATTCCCTCACGTCTTTCTTTTCTCTTGCGCTGCTGATCATATGGATAATGGTCATCGTCTGGGTTTACAGGGATGCGGAACGCCGCGGAATGAATGGAGTATTATGGGCTCTTCTGGTGTTTATCGGTAACATAATCGGACTGATAATCTATCTGATCCTCCGTTCGGACGCGGCTTTTGCCCCGAAAACAGAACCGTCCACACAGACTTGCCCGAAATGCCAGAAATCAGTCTCCACGACGTATGTGTTCTGTCCCTACTGCGCCGCCAAGCTCCACACATCTTGTCCTGAATGCGGAAAGCCAACGGAAAAGAGCTGGAAGGCCTGCCCCCACTGCGGTGAAAAATTGAGTGAATAGGTGGCTGGCAAATCCTACAAATATTCCATTGAATACCACACAAATCATAAAGTTAAACAAAACCGAAGATCTTCTTCTTTCTTTTGTATGTCTATAACCATTTTTTTCTTTTGAAGAAGACCACCATCAACACAGCCAAGAATAAAATAACTATCCAGACAGCAAAATAGCCCCAGCGCCAATCGAGCTCAGGCATGAATTTAAAATTCATGCCGTAAATTCCTGCGATAAAAGTCAACGGGATAAATATTGTGGCGATGATAGTCAACACCTTCATGATCTCATTCATCCGGTTGCTGATGCTGGAAAGAAAAGTGTCATGCATCCCGGAAAGCATATCGCGGAAAGTCTCGACTGAATCAATCACTTGAATCGTATGGTCATAGACATCCCGGAGATAAATACGGCAAGTTTCTCGAATGAGGGAGGATTCTCCTCTCTCGAGGTTGTTGATAACCTCTCTTAGGGGCCAGACTGACCGACGCAAAAAAATCATCCCTCTTTTCAATTTATGAATCTCCTGTAGAGTCTCGGGCTTGGGTTCAGATACGACTTTGTCCTCCAGTTCCTCGATTTGTTCTCCTGTTTTCTCCAGGACAAAAAAGTAATTATCGATCACAGAATCCAGCAATGAGTAAGCCAGGTAATCCGCTTTCATCTTCCGGATGCGTCCCTTGCCTTTTCTTATCCTCTCTCGCACATGGTTAAAAATGTCTCCTTCTCTTTCCTGGAAGGAAATGACAAAATTCTCACCAAGAATCAGACTGACTTGCTCTATCTTGATCTCATTTTCTTTTTCATCATGATAAATCATCTTTAGAACAATATAGATGTAATCTCCGAAATCCTCGATTTTTGGGCGCTGCTCAGTGTTCACGATGTCTTCTTGAATGAGCGGGTGAAGACCAAAATGTTTTCCGATTTTCTGGATAATATCAACCTGATGAATACCATCAATATTAATCCAAGTTACGGTTGACATGTCTTTAAACGGAAAACACTCCTCCACCTGCTCAAATTCTTTTTCATCAAAATGTTCTTCGTCATAATCCAGGACTGAAATTCTGACCTTCTCATCTTTTCTCTCACCCACGTAGACAGGAGTTCCCGGCGGAAGCCCTGTTTTTTTGGCTGCTCTTTTTCTTAAATTAAACACTTTCCCACCCTCCTTTCATTTCTAACTTGAACTTACCCTTAAAATCAATCTTCAATCATCTTCGGAAAGTATTTTATCCAACATCACATCAATTCGCAAAATCAATAATAAAAAAGAAATAAGATTCCACTCACCAAACTTCTTTAAATGGTAAAAAAAGTGATGTATTTTTCAGAACAGCAATATATCCCAAATACAACAATCCCTCTTTTAAAGAACACGTTTCAGATTCTTCTCATTATAATGAATTGAATTGAGTTAACCAATTCTAGAAAATTTGGTAGGTTGGATCGGATGTTTTCAAATGGGGTATTTTGCCCCTTCTCATATTCATGGCAAGGATTTTAGATGTCAGCCTGGGAACGATTCGCATTGTTTTTGTCTCAAGAGGTCTTAAATATCTAGCTCCCATGGTCGGTTTTGTAGAAGTCATCATCTGGCTTCTCGCCATAAGAGTGATAATGCAAAATTTAAATAACTTCGCCTGTTATATCGCTTATGGAGCTGGTTTTGCCATGGGGACTTTTATCGGACTTCAGATTGAAAAAAGGATTGCAATAGGAAACTCGATCATTCGGATTATTACCCAGAAAGATGCTACTGAATTTATAGAGCATCTCAGATCTAAAGGCTTTGGTGTGACGAGCATGGACGCTCAAGGAATCAAGGGAAAAGTGAATGTCATTTATATGACCATAAAAGGGCAAGATTTCGAAAAGGTCACTCAAATTATTAAGAAATTCAATCCCAAAGCTTTCTTCACAGTTGAAGATGTCTGTATGGTGAGCGCAGGAACATTTCCTCTGCGAAGGTCACGTCTTTCTCATATCCCTATAATTGGCTCTTTTATGTTTTGGAGAAAAGGGAAATAAATTCTTTCCTTAAAATCCCAGTCCATATATATCTATCTTTATTTCTGATTGATTCGACTTAGTCCAACCTTGTAAGATAGGTATCTTCTGAGCTTAGAGCCGGGCTCTGTTACGAGGCGAATACGTTCTTGCAAGAAGAATAATCAAGTCTTAGTAGAGAGTCTCATATCTCAGACAAACGATGTCATCCTTCAGCTTTTCCATATGGGTTAACAAGAGCTGGATCGTACCTCCTGATGCTGGTAGATCCAAAGCCCTAAACAGGGAATTCGAGCTTGCGCCTCCGACAAGGCAGGGATTGAGAAGCACGCTGATTTCGTCCACAAGGCCTGCCCGAAGAAGAGCCCCGTTGAGTGTGCCCCCGCTGTCCACACGGATGACTTTGACTGCATACTGTTCATAGAGCTCCTCTAAAGCCTTTTTCAAATTCACATGATCATGGCCCGCAATTATGGTGCGGATATGCTGTTCCTGGAGATAATCCAGGTGAGACTTCGAAGTGGCGAGTGAACACAGAGCGACTCCATCCTTCCAGTACGGTTGCTTTCGCCAGTGATTCCAGTTTTTCAATCTTCCGGAGCTGTCAGGAACGACAAGTAAGGGACGGGAGTCCTTCGGATTCGTCTCCGTGGTTTTATAGACCTTATTCGTTTCATTTTCCACTTGTTCTGCTTCCATAGCCTTTAACAGTGTATCGCATCCGGCCAAGGTTGCATCCTCTTTCCAGTGTGAAGCCAACTCGTAAAACAGAGCGATGTTCGGAGTGAATCCGTCTATCCGTCCATCGACACTCACTTCATTGTGAAGAATGACTCTCGGAAACATGGATTTTCTCTCCTTCTAGATTTGCTTATGAGCCATTTATCCTACTTGTGATATTTATTCCTTGGCCCTCTTGTAACTGATGGAAATGCCGGACCAGCTTGACGAATCATATGTTGTTTCCATGTAGGACAGGCTTTCCAGATAATCTACAAATCCTCCGATTCCATACTGGCGTCTTCCCCGTCGAGCAGAAACATTATGGGCGGTAAAGCATCCGCCCACCTCAAGCTTTGGTAAAACCGCTATAAGATAATTTTTGTACCAGCCTTTATCCGCATCACAAAACACAAAATCGAAGGGCCCTTTGAGCTTTGGAACAAGCTCATGGGCATCAGCAAGCCTGGCATCGATATAGTCGGAGAGGCCGGCCTCCTCAAAATTGTCCAAGGCCTCCCTATACCGGCTTTCATTGATCTCAACTGTGATCAGCTTTCCTCCAGTCTTACTTAGTGCCCAGGCTATCCAGATCCCTGAATGCCCTGTGGATGTTCCGATCTCCAGTGCCTTGGTGTAGTCATTCTTGACAATGATGTCATACAGGACTTTTCCATCAGACTCAGAGACATTCATATCCCGCCAGGAATACCTGTGGCTATCGAGAAAACTCCTGACTCTCTCATCAAGGTTTTGGTCTTCTTCAGGCGTTACAGACAGGCCGGAGCCAATAGTATAAAACAACATCAAAACACATAAACTGAACAAGGGGAGAATGAATTTAATCATTCGAATCATCATGAGGACTCCTAACTTTGTATTTGAAGAGTGAAAGGATTTCGGAAGGAAAGACAATGCACTTTTTATTTAGACTCATCTCTCTATGACTCAATGTTTATGTTTTTGACGAAAAACATCTGTATTTTCTTCCCTCAAAAGCAAAACAAATTGAAAAATACTTGCCTTTGGAAGATTAATCTTGATAAACCTGCATGATTCGCTTCTTTTGACATCCGTTCTTGTTTCTCCGCAACAAATCTTCAAATCATCCGCAGATATGGCCCCTCAAACTCCTATTGAAAATTTATCTTTCTTCCTATAGAATGCTGGCGTGATGGGCACTGGACCGGCTGTGTGGAACACCCTGATTATCAATCCCCTCGACAAAAATCCGCAGAATTCCCAATAAGCAACCAATCGAAACAGCCGTTAAGTGCCATTTCAAGCCACCATCATGCAGATTTATCCGAAGAGGATGACACGCAAGCACAGATCAATATTGAAGATAATTTAATTCAAACCTTAAGGAGGGTAAGGTGTCACAACAAAAAAAAGATTTTCCCTCTCAATCCGGGAGATTGTCACGGCGTCAATTCATCGGCGGCGCTGCCGCAGCCGCGGCTGCCCTGTCTGCAATCCCACTCCATGCCGAAAAAAATAAGATTTCTTCAAAAGACGCTTCATCCGGCTTCAAGCTCAAATATGCGCCCTCTCTTGGGATGTTTAGAGAACATGCGGGTAAAGACCCGTTCGACCAGCTCAAATTCATGGCTGACCAGGGATTCCGCGCCATGTTCGACAACAGCCTCATGAGACGTCCGGTCCAGACACAAGAAGCCATCTCAAAGGAAATGACCCGACTGAACATGACTCTGGGTCCCTTTGTCGCTTACGCGGACTTTAGGACAAAATCATTCGTCACTCAGGACAAAGATATCCAGAAGATGCTCGTTCAAACGATGAAAGACGCAGTGGAAACTGCCAAACGCACAAATGCCAAATGGACACTTGTCGTCCCCGGACGCTATGATGAAAGCCTGGAATGGGACTACCAGACCGCCAATGTGGTCGAAAATCTCAAAAGGTGTGTGGAAATTTGTGAATCCGCAGGCCTTGTGATCGTTATCGAGCCTCTGAATCCGTGGAACCACCCTGGTCTTTTCCTGACTAAAATTCCCCAGGCTTACCAAATCTGCAAAGCTGTCAACAATCCCTATTGCAAGATCATCAACGACCTCTACCACCAGCAGATCACCGAGGGTAACCTGATCCCGAATATCGACAGGGCATGGGAAGAGATCGCCAGCTTTCACCTGGGGGATTCTCCCGGCCGCAAGGAGCCAACGACTGGTGAAATCAACTACAAGAATATTTTCAAACACCTCTACAATAAAGAATATGACGGTGTGCTATGCATGGAGCATGGCAAAAGCAAACCGGGTCGAGAAGGAGAAAAAGCAGTGATCGCCGCCTACAGGGCGTGTGATGATTTTTAACCAAGGAAAAACGGAGCTGATTTTTCGGCCAGAATCATTCAGGATTCATAGAAATCGAAATCAGACGATGAATATATTTAAGGAGTAAACATAAAAATGAGAAACAAAAAAACAAAAAAGGGTCTTTCCAGACGTGAATTTATCAAAGTGACCTCAGCGGCCTCGCTGGCTGCAGCTGTGTCCGGAACCGGAATCCTTTCAGCCTCCGGTTCGGATAAGATCCGTGTCGGGCTAGTCGGCTGCGGAGGAAGGGGAACGGGCGCAGCCATCGATTGTGCCCGCTCTTCGCCGAATGTGGTCATCACGACCCTGGGTGATATCTTCCAGGATCGCTGGGAGAGCTCCCTTAAACGGCTCACAAAAAGGCTCGACAAAAAAAATCTTGCAGTCAAACCAAGTTCCTGTTTTTCCGGTTTCGATGCCTACAAACAAGTCCTGGCCTCTGACATAGACCTGGCAATCCTGGCCTCACCGCCCCATTTCCGGCCCAAACACCTCAAGGCAGCCGTGGAAGCGGGTAAACACATCTTTATGGAAAAACCAGTGGCCGTGGATCCAATCGGCGTGCGGTCCGTTATTGCCAGCTCAGAACTGGCCAAGAAAAAGGGACTGGGCATCGTGGCAGGAACCCAGCGCCGCCATCAGGCGCACTACATAGAAATCATGAAACGGGTGAACAACGGAGACATCGGTGAGATCGTTTCCGGCCAGTGTTACTGGAACATGGGAGCACTCTGGATCGGGCGAGCGTGGCAGAACTGGACCAACTACAAAACCAAAGATTGGACGGACATGGAGTGGCAAATCCGCAACTGGCTCTTTTTGACCTGGCTGTCAGGAGATCACATCGTAGAACAGCATGTCCACAACCTGGATGTCATTAACTGGGCCATAGGCGCTCACCCCGATAAATGTATGGGCATGGGCGGACGGCAGGTGCGGACCGCGCCCGCATTCGGCAATATCTTTGACCACTTTGCCGTCGAGTACGAGTATCCCAACGGAGCGCGAGTGATGAGCATGTGCCGCCAGACTCCCGGATGCAGCAACAACGTCTCCGAGCGGGTCATCGGTACAAAGGGTTTTTCCTACACAGACGGCGCGAACGGCTACATCAAGGGAGCCAAGGCATTCACCTATGAGCCTGAATCTCCCAATCCCTATGTCCAGGAGCATACCGACCTGATCGCTAGCATCAGAAATGGAAAGCCTTTGAATGAGGGGAAACGCATTGCCGAAAGCACATTGACAGCCATAATGGGACGCATGAGCGCCTATACAGGACGCGCGATGAGCTGGGATTGGGTGATAAATTCTTCCAAATTGAATCTTTCTCCTCCTCGTTATGAAATGGGAAAACTCCCGGTCAGGCCTGTTGCCGTTCCCGGAGAGACTGAGTTGATCTAATCGGGAAATTTCAAGATAAAAATAATTACAGCGATTACCATTTTGGCAACTCATTCACTTGAATATTCACAATACGCATAATACAGGTGAATAAAAAATCAAAAATTAGGTAGGGAACTTATGAGAAAGAAACCAAAAAAAATGAACCGGAGACAATTTCTCAAACGGCTGTCTGTGGCGGCTGTTGGGGCGGCGGGTTTTCCCTCTATCGTTCCAGCCTCTGTGCTGGGAAAATCGGGGGGTCCCGCACCCAGCAACCGCATAGTCATGGCAGGGATTGGCTTCGGCATGATGGGAATTCCCAACATGAGAAGCTTCCTGGAAAAGGATGAAGTCCAGTGGGTAGCCGTTTGCGATGTGGATGAAAAGAACCTGATGCAGGCCAGGGACATCGTCAACAATAAATACGGGAATAAAAGTTGTGTGGTCTACCGCGACTTCCGGGAACTCTGCCAGCGAAAGGATATTGATGCAATCTCTGTCGCGTTGCCCGACCACTGGCATGCCATTCCGGTCATTGCCTTTGCTCAAGCCGGATTCGATATTTACGGTGAAAAACCCCTATCACACGACCTTCTGGAAGGGCGGGCCATGTGCAACGCAGTGAAGCGGTACAGCCGGATCTGGCAGACCGGAAGCTGGCAGCGCTCTGTGGCCAACTTCCACCGCGCCTGTGAGCTTGTCCGCAACGGAAGAATCGGCAAGATCTTAAAGGTGGAAGTCGGTTTGCCCTCCGGGCATACTGATTTTGGCCGCACAGCCGGCCAAGAGGCTATCGAACCGCCTCCTGCACATCTGGATTATGACTTCTGGATCGGACCCGCGCCTTATGCGCCTTACTGCCCAGCCCGGGTCCACAAAAACTGGCGCTGGATCATGGACCTGGGAGGCGGCCAACTGATGGACTGGGTCGGGCACCATGTGGATATCGCTCACTGGGGGCTTGACTTCGACACCACTGGCCCGGTGGAAATCGAGGGATACGGAGAATTCCCTCGCCGTGGGATCTGGGATAGCCCCACCCGCTATTATCTCCAGGCCAAGTATGCGGACGGAACACCGATGACAATCGCCGGTGGGCACAGAGAGATCCGGGGTGGGACAAAATGGATCGGAGAATTCGGCTGGGTATGGGTCAACCGGGGAGGATTGGAGGCTCATCCGCCCCATATCCTGAACGATTTCATCGGCCCTGATGAGACACGGCTCTACAAGAGCCGGGACCACTACCAGAATTTCCTCGATTGCGTCAAGAGCCGCCGATCGACCATCACGCCTATCGAAGTGGCGCACCGGTCGGCCAGTGTCGGACATCTGGGAGTGATTGCCATGGAACTGGGACGCAAAATTCGTTTTAATCCTGAAACAGAAACAATCATAGATGATCCTGAGGCCACGCGCTTGCTGAGTCGGGCCTATCGCAGTCCCTGGCAGCTCAGCCTATGAGTGAGGAGATTCAGTTATGAAGAGGAAAAAAATGGACAAACAGAAAACAAAAAGATTGATGATTGCTGTGGCAATCATCGGATTAATTTCCTGGGCTTCCTCTCCTTTTTTGACTGGTTCTCCGGCCTCGCCCTCGATGAAGGCCTTGATCGTCACCGGTCAGAATAACCACGATTGGAAAACCAGCACCTCGGTTCTTAAACAGATTCTGGAGGATACCGGTCTCTTTGAAGTGAATGTGGCGACAAGCCCTCCACAGGGAAGCAGCATGGATGGATTCAGCCCAGATTTCTCATCCTACCAGCTGGTCGTACTCAACTATAACGGCGACGACTGGCCCCCCGCCACACAAAAAGCATTCGTGGACTATGTCCGAAACGGTGGAGGAGTGGTATTCTACCATGCCGCAGACAACGCCTTCACACAATGGAAAGAATATAACGAAATCTCCGGCCTAGGAGGATGGGGAAACCGGAATGAAAAGGCGGGCCCGTACATCTACTGGAAAGATGGAAAAATGGTCCAGGACACGAGTCCAGGTATCGGCGGGTATCATGGTTTTATTCACGATTTTCTGGTCATCAACCGCGATACTACACATCCCATTACCAATGGACTTCCGCAGAAATGGATGCATGCCCAGGATGAGTTATACAGCCTCATGCGTGGACCCGGTAAAAACATGCACATCTTGGCCACCGCTTACAGCTCTCCGCTCCAGAACGGAACCGGACGGGATGAACCGGTGCTGTTTACAGTCAGTTACGGAAAGGGAAGAATCTTTCACACCGTTCTCGGACATGCTGGCGGCGAAATCCCGCCTCCGTCCATGGAGTGTGTCGGCTTTATCGTGACATTCCAGAGGGGCGCCGAATGGGCAGCCAGTGGAAAAGTCACCCAAAAGATCCCTGGGGATTTTCCGGTTGTGCAGAGGGATACCCCCACACCCGATGATGTGCGGCGTTGGAAAAACTTCCGTCCTCCCTCTTTGAAAAATATCCTGGAGAAGATTTCAACCTATGACTACGGGGAGGATGAGGAAATCCTCTCCCAACTGAGAGATTATGTCCGTTCTCACCGCCATTCAACAGAATCCAGAAAGAAGTGTGAAGAGCAGCTGGCTGAATTTCTCGATTCGAACGCCACCCTCGCGGCGAAAATGACTGTCTGCCGCCATCTGAGAGAGATCGG
>CAYFVQ010000116.1:0-5323 GCA_964346585.1 uncultured Eubacteriales bacterium
TTTTAAAATCCCGGATAAATATTTATCTTCACTCATCATGTCTAAATGAAAAGAAACAAAAAGACCATGGAGCTCATCTATGATCAAAGGAGGTTTCCATGAAGAAGTCAGATGCCTTATTCATGCCCAGGAGGAAGTTCATCGCTTCTGTCCCCTTCCTGATGCTCGGTAGCCGGCTGTTCAGTGAGCCGGAATTTGGCCGGCCGTCTTCTCGAGCCTTTCAAGAGCTAAGAGAAGAACTCACTCCCTCGGAATCGAAGCTCGTTAAGAGCTCAAAGCTGGCTCAAGATTTGCTAAATTATCTTCATAATGGATACAGCTGTGCGGAATCGATGTGGATGGTTTCGTTGAAGTTCTTAGGAAAATCCAAGAAGCTCGTCTGGATAGCCAGCGGCTTCGGCGGGGGAATGCGGCACAGAGACCTGTGCGGATTCCTCACAGGAGGATTAATGGCAATTGGTCTCTCATCGGGGAAGTTAAAAATGGACAAGGAAGCCGCAAAAGCAATATGCGAACAGAAGGTCAAGGAGTATTGGCAGTGGTGGACCTCCACGGCTCCCTTGCATTGTTCGGAAATAAGGACTGAAGATAGAACTTCGAAAACCTGTGTTCGTCTTGGGCAGTTGGCTTCCGTAAAAGTTGAGGAACTGATAAAATCAAAATAGACATTTTTCTGGACTTTCTTTCGAGGGAAGGCTGAATATAAAAAAAGGGGATTTTATGATGAAAAAAAGAATTATCATTGCGATGTGTTTTATTCTTATCATCGCAGTATTTCTTCCGTTAATCAAAAAAGCATCAGCGCTAGAGAAAAGGCCTTATCTGGAGGCAGCCCTTCAAGCCGCACGGTGGATCAGGGCTTCGGCTGTTCAAACGGGAAAGGGAACAACCTGGCCAGCTGTTCCGGAGAATGGAAAATCCATAAACAATACCCTGTACAGCGGGACACCCGGTGTGGTTCTTTTCTTTCTTGAGGCTTATCATTCAACGGGCGATAAGACTTTTCTCGATGATGCGCGTTCCGGTGCGGACTACTTGCTCGCCACTCTGGAAGAGGAGAAAGCCCCTGGTTTGTACGTGGGGATTTCAGGCATAGGGTTTGTTTTAGAAGAAATGTTTAAAGCCACAAGAGACAAAAAATACTGTGAGGGAGTCGAGCGTTGCCTTGATTATCTTAAGAACAATGCCCTCAAAAAAGGAAAAGGCGTGGAGTGGAGCCAGGTGACAGACATCATCAGCGGTACAGCCGGAACAGGCCTTTTTCTTGTGTATGCGGCCCGGGAAATGAAAGATCCATCCCTGCTCGAACTGGCTGTCAAAGCCGGAAATAGATTGATGGAGTTGGGCCAGGCAGAAGGGGGCGGGACGAAATGGGCCATGGCTCCCGAATATCCCCGGTTGATGCCCAACTTCTCCCATGGGACGGCCGGTATCTCCTACTTTCTGGCTACTTTGTATGCTGAGACTCAGCAAAAGAAATTTCTCGATGCCGCCCTGTCCGGCGCCCGTTATCTTCAGTCCATCGCTCATAAAGAGGAAGATGTCTGTTTGATCTTTCACCATGAACCCGACGGCAAGGACCTCTACTATCTGGGATGGTGTCACGGCCCCACAGGAACCGCCCAGCTATTCTACCGGTTGTATCAGGTGACAGAGGATAAAGGGTGGATAGAGTGGAGCGAGAGATGTGCGCGCGCCATTCTCCAGAGTGGGATTCCGGAGAAGCAGACTCCAGGATTCTGGAACAATGTCGGGCAGTGCTGTGGCTCCGCGGGGGTGGCTGAATTGTTTCTGTATTTGCACCGGTTGACAAAAAAAGAGGAATACATCGATTTTGTCCGGCGCCTGACCTCTGATTTGCTTAAAAGGGGCACACGTGATGAAGCCGGATTGAGATGGGTGCAGGCCGAGCACCGTGTGCGTCCCGAGCTGTTATTAGCCCAGACTAACTTGATGCAGGGCGCGGCTGGAATCGGGTTGTGGCTCCTTCATCTGGATTATTTCGAACAGGACCGAAAACAGCGTATCATCCTTCCCGATTGTCCTTTTAAATAAAAAGGGGACAGTCCCTATCTCCCTTAATAAAAGGACTGAAAGGGACAGTCCCTGAAAAAAGGGGCCTGTCCCCTTTTTTATTTTTTACCACCAGCGCCAGAGAGCGAGAATGAGTGTAATCAGAAAAACCAACACAAGGTTCATATAGGCTACGAAATAAAAGATTCTTTCGTGGCGAGGATGCTTTTTTTTTGCCTGTGTCGGAATTAAATTACCGATTTTGGACATCACTCTGACCTTCTCCTCGCCATGGGGTGCTTGTTTGAGCATATCCGTTAGGTCAGCTCCCGCTCTGTGTTTACTGAAATGATTGCCGCTCTTCCAGTGTTCGCTTTTAGTGACATCGTATATTTTTCCTTTATAAGCGAAGTAAACAGCTCGATCCTCGGTTCCGTTAAAAAGAATTAAATCGTCAATAGTCATATCTCCTTTAGGTTCGAGATGTTTAGTTACTTTCTTTATTTTCAATTTCGGACCGACAAACAGGACAACATAAAACGCTGTTCCGGCCATCAGGAGGAAAAGAGCAACCTTGATGATGAGCAGAATTCCAAAACGAGTATTAAAAAGGATGGAGAGGGAAGTAATCCGGTACACAGAGAGGATGACTCCTGTGACTGCCATTATGATTATGGAGATAAGACCCAGCCTAACTTCTCCTTTAGGAAGGCCATGAGCCGCATAGGAAGGTTTAAGGATTATATGGACATAGAGGATGGTGCCGAACCAAAATATGGCTGTAAGAATATGGAGGTAACCGACGAGGAGGCGGATAATATCTGAGGCTTTTTTTCTTCCGGCTTGGCGAACTTCTTCCTGGGCTTCATCGCTTGTGACAACAAGTTTTTTGAGGTAGTCTTTTCCTGCTTCTGTCAGTTCACCTCCACCTGACTGATCCAGATGACAAAATCCACAGCTTTTTCCTGTTTTTTCAGCCATCTCTTCTGTAGCACTCACGAAGGAGGGAAAAGAAAGTAATAACAGGATTGAAGTGCAGAGAGAGAAGAGCCTCATTTATTTTCTCTTGAGGATTTTTCTGTCTTTGATAACCAGTTGGCCGTTCTTGACGACGTGTTTGATAGGATTGATGCCCAGGTGGTAGACAATCGATGGATAGTTTGGGGCCTCGTAGAGAACGAGGTCCATTTTTTTATTGAGATCGAGACTCCCCACGTCCTCATGCCTGGAGAGAGCATAGGCGGCGTTGGCAGTGGATGCGTTAATGGCTTCTTCGATGGACATCTTCATGGTGAAGACTGCCAGTTGAAGCACAAAAAGCATGGATTCGGTCATCGAGCTCCCGGGATTAAAATCCGTTGCCAGGGCAACGATAGCGCCTCCCTCGATGAGTTTCCGGACAGGAGCCTTTTTCTCGAGCATGAGAAAGAAAGAAACTGCGGGAAGCAGCGTGGCCACAGTCTGGCTATTGGCGAGTTTCTGGATACCTTCATCCGTTATGTTGATGAGATGGTCAGCTGAACCGGCCCCTTCCTCAGCGGCAAGCTGGGCGCCTCCAAGAGGAGAAAACTCATCGGCGTGAATTTTGACTTTAAAGCCTGCTTCTTTAGCGGCCCTGACCAGTTTTCTGGTCTCATCTATCGAGTAAACGCCTTCTTCACAGAAAACGTCGAAAAATTCTGCCAGGTTCTTTTCTTTGACGCGCGGAAGAATTTGATTGATCAAAAGGTCGATATACTCACTTTTTGTAGACTTGAATTCCTGAGGGACTTCATGAGCGCCCATGAACGTGGAGACGATATCGATAGGATGGAGTCCATCGGCCTTCTGCAGCGCTTCGAGCTGCTTGACCTCATCCTCCAAGTTCAGCCCGTAGCCACTCTTGCCTTCTACAGTGGTCGACCCATGGAGAAGCATCCTGTCGAGACGGGAGAGACAGAGAGAGACAAGATCTTCCTTGGAGGCCTGCCGAGTCGCCTTGACTGTGGTTTGAATCCCCAATCCTTTTTCGGCCAACTGCTGGTAAGTGTAGCCTTTGAGACGGAGGACGAACTCTTGCTCTCTGGTGCCGGCAAAAGGGAGGTGTGTGTGAGAATCGACAAATCCTGGAAGCCCAACCAGTCCTTTTCCATCGATACGGATGCCGTTTTCTTCTAAACGGACCTCCTCGTTGAATTTCTTTTCATTTCCGATGAAGACAATTTTTCCTTGATTGGAAGCGATGCAGCCGTTTTCTATGACTTCCACATCCTGCAGAGAGCTCTTCCTCTTCGGTATCTGGCCTCTGCACGTGACAAGCTGTTCGCATCCCAGAACAGCAAGGTCAGCTGATCTCATCGGGAGTCTTTCTCAAGGGAGTGGTCTTGTTTTTCCTGATGAATGAGGGTGTTTCATACGGCTCCCATTTCTTCTCCCAAGCTGGTCTGTCCCAGAGAGTCTGGTTTCCCTTGGGCTCGAAAAGATAGGGGGGCGTCTCCCGTTGAACCTTGAATGGAGGAGGAGTTTTTGGTTCCGCAGGAGGGAAATCTTCCAGAATATGCGCTTCGGTCCGGGCGGACAGGTCAAAGCCTGTGGCAATGACCGTGACTTTCACCATTTCTTTCAGGCCTTCATCAATGACAGTTCCGAAAATGATGTTGGCTTCGGGATGAGCCTTGCTGTGAATGAGCTGTGAAGCTTTGGTCACCTCGTGGAGAGTGATGTCCTTACCGCCGGTGATATTGATAAGGACTCCTTGAGCGCCTTCGATTGAGGTGTCAACCAGGAGAGGGCTGGATATGGCTTTTTGCGCCGCATCGATAGCTCTGTTCTCTCCTGATGCCATTCCTGTGCCCATGAAGGCCATGCCCATTCCCTTCATGATGGATTTGACATCGGCAAAATCCAGGTTGATCAATCCGGGTCGAGTGATCAAATCTGAAACTCCTTGAGCGGCTTGTCTGAGTATGTCATCAGCCATCTTGAAGGCATCCTGGATGGAGGTGTCCAGGTTGACTGTTTGGAGCAGCCTCTCGTTGGGGATGGCGATGACCGTATCCACAGCCGTTTTCAACTGGGATAAGCCCTCCTGGGCCTGCTTGGCTCTGACTTTTCCCTCAAACTCAAAGGGAAGTGTCACTATCGCAATGCACAGCATATCGAGTTCTGAAGCCAGGTTGGCTAGAATCGGAGTGGAACCTGTTCCTGTTCCGCCTCCCAATCCCGCAGTCAGGAAAACCATGTCTGCACCCTGAAGGATCTCGATTAATTTTTCCGTGTCCTCGATCGCGGCTTCCTTCCCTATGTCCGGCCGGCCTCCCGAGCCTAAACC
>CAYFVQ010000117.1:0-2095 GCA_964346585.1 uncultured Eubacteriales bacterium
GCCCATAACATTCCGTATGTGGCTCAGGCCAGTCCTCATAGATGGCAGGACTTATACAACAAGGCCAAGAAGGCTTTTGAGACAAAAGGTCCGGCATTCCTGAATGTTCTCTGTCTCTGTCCGACCGAGTGGAAATACGACGAGTCTCAAGGAATTCGGATGGCCCAGCTGGCTACGGACACATGTGTCTGGCCGCTGTATGAGGTGGAAAACGGAAAGTATAAGGTCAATTACAAGCCAAAAGAAAAAAAGCCGATCATGGAATGGCTCAAGAGCCAAGGACGATTCCGCCACTTGTTCAAGGAGGGGAATGCACCGATTCTCGAGGAGATCCAGAAGCAGGTCGATGAAGATTGGGAGGAGCTTCTCAAGTTCGCCAATCTATAATGGGATCAGGCTTTAGGGCCATATATTGGAGTCAGGCCTTGTCAGGATTGATGCCAAATGATTACGATAAAGTCTTGAATCTTGAAATACAGATAAGGCCGGACCCCAAAAAATCTGATTTTAAAGCCTGATTCCGAGGAGAGTAAGGATGAAAATCAAACAGATTGATGTCTATCAGGTGAATTACAAACTCCTCGACCACAAATATGCCTGGTCCAGAGGCCAGGCAGTGACCTCATTCATAAGCACAATTGTTAAAATCTCAACTGATGAGGGAATAAACGGGTATGCGGAAGTCTGCCCTCTGGGCTCAGCGTACATGGATGCTTTTGCGCGGGGAGTTCCCGCTGGAATCGAGGAGATCGGTCCTCTCCTCCTCGGAAAGGATCCCTGCCAACTCAACATCATCAATCACCTCATGGATACGGCGATGACTGGGCATAACTATATTAAATCGCCCCTGGATATCGCCTGCTGGGATATTCTCGGTCAGTCTGCAGGAGCTCCTGTGAGCACTCTCCTGGGCGGACGGTATGTCGATAATTTTCCCCTTTATAGAGCTATTTCCCAGGGTTCGGCAAAAGAAATGGCAGAGGATGTGGCTCGTTATAGAGAGGAAGGGTATCGAAAGTTTCAGCTCAAGGTCGGAGGTGATCCCGACGATGATATCAAACGCATCAGAGCTGTTTTGAAAGTTATCCGGCCCGGAGATATTCTTGTGGCAGATGCCAATACTGGCTGGCTGGCGCATAAAGCGATTCGAGTGGTGAATGCGCTGGTCGAGGAGGATTTTTATGTCGAACAGCCGTGTTCGACTTTAGAAGAATGCCTTGCAGTCCGGGAGCATACGCGTCAGCCAATGGTTCTGGATGAGGTGATAAGAGGAGTGGAATCCCTTTTAGCTGCCTATCATCACCGGGCTATGAATGCTGTCAACCTGAAGATTTCCAGGCTGGGAGGATTGACCAAAACCAAGCTGATGCGAGATATGTGTGAATCCCTTGGAATCGCGATGACCTTAGAGGACAGCTGGGGAGGGGATATCACGACTGCGGCCATCGCTCATCTTGTGGGGAGCACCCGCTCAGAATTTTATTTCACCTCGACTGATTTCAACAGCTACAATGATGTTCATCTTGCTGAAGACGCTCCGCAGAGAAAAAAGGGGAATCTGGATGTCCCGGCAGGACCGGGTCTCGGAATTCATGTGAATGAGAAAAAGCTGGGCAAACCAGTAGCCACAATTAAATAAATCAAATAAGGGGTCGCATCTCAACATTCGACATTTTCGATTTCTCTGATTTTTCTTTAATATGCCATCCTAGAATATCTAAGTGCTTCTTATCCAAATTTATAATTAAGAAATGTCGAATGTTGAGATGCGACCCCAAAAAGCCCAAAAAAAAGACTTGCAAATTTGGCTGATATGTGATATATCAGATATCAGAAGAGGTGGTTAAATTGGCGGAAAAAAGCATACTGAACCTTAAATCATTGAAAGAGCAGGTTTACGAATTCCTCCGAGAGCAAATGGAAAAGGGGAAAATTCGGCCTGGCTCGGTCATCAATATGGATGAAACAAGTCAAAGATTAGGAGTGAGCAAGACTCCTTTAAGAGATGCGCTGCTTCAGCTCGAGATGGAGAGCTTTGTTTCCATACTTCCCCGGCGTGGTGTAGTCGTGAATCCCATCACGCTTCCAGATATAA
>CAYFVQ010000118.1:0-8184 GCA_964346585.1 uncultured Eubacteriales bacterium
CGCGGTGCAGCCTATGTCTTCAATCGAAACCAGGGTGGAGCCGACAACTGGGGACAGGTGACAAAGCTCACAGCCTCGAGTCCTGAGAATGCGGCTTATTTTGGATATTCTGTGGCAGTAAGCGGTAATTTCGCCGTGGTCGGTACGCTTGGCGAAGACGGCACAGGAACCAATCTTGGAGCTGTCTATATATTCGATAAGGATTTTGGTGGAACAGACAGCTGGGGGCAGGTGGCCCGGCTCACGGCCTCTGATGCTGAAAATAATGATGAGTTTGGATTTTCTGTGGCCATAGACGGAGATTATGTCGTGGTCGGGACAATTCAAGAAGATGGTGCAGGGACGAGTCGAGGCGCGGCGTATATCTATGGGCGAAACTATGGTGGCCAGGACAATTGGGGAGAGGTGATGAAGCTTACGGCTTTGGATGCCGCAGATCAGGATTGGTTTGGCTATTCAGTAGCAATAAGTGGCGATTATGCTGTGGTGGGCGCCGCTTTTGAAGACGGTGCAGGAACCAACCGCGGAGCTGTTTATATTTTTTAAAGAGTTGCTGTTTTAAGAGCAGTGCGGGCTTTGAGATGTTGAGCATCGGCTCTACTCTGTTAAACACAATAAATGAAAGATCATGCGATAACGGACTCGCTTCACAAACGTCTTTTCTTTTCCCCATCAACAGCCACTTTATCATGACAGTTTGAATTCGAGTGCAGAATGGAGAACGAGTGCCGAAGAGTGTCTTTGAATTTTTAACAAGGAGTTGTTAATCGCACCAAGAAAAGAATAAAATATATGTCTAATGGTGTGTGTCTGGCTGTTTACTCTGTTCGTTGCGACTCAATGAACAGGGAAGCAAAACGAAGAGGTTCGGAGAATTGAGCTGAAACGATTTCTTCAAGTTGGCCGTTTTCCCCAAAAGAAGATGGCCTTCATTGCAGTGTTGCTTTCAGAGGGAAGGGCGCAGCAGCACCGGATACGTGTTTTGAGGCATAGATTATAAGGAGTCAATGATGAAAAAAGACAAGAAAGTATTTTTCATGGCTGTTTTCGTACTGGCAGGTGTATTATTTATCACGGATTGTGATGGCGGTGGAGAGGGAGAGTTACCTGGAACGCCTCAGATTGAGTTGTATTATGTCATGAATAGAGAAATAGGGATAACCTGGGCTGTAGTGGACAATGCGGCATCTTATAACCTGTACTGGAACAATACAGGAGGAGTGACCACTTCAGATAACGCCATAACGGGCCTCCTTTCTTCTTTCACTGGGATCCTTTATAGACATAACGCATTGAGTTTGTTTAAGACCTATTACTATATGGTGACTGCAGAGAATAGTTTGGGGGAGAGCGTTCCCTCGAATGAAGTGAACGCAGTACCCGTCGCTGTACCTGAAGAATATCAAAAAGTGATTGCTTCGGATTTCGCGGACATGGATCATTTCGGTTTTTCCACTTCCATGAGTGGTGAAAACATCCTCGTCGGAGCTCCGAACAAAGACGACGGAGGAGCTGATAGCGGAGCGGCCTATGTTTACATTCGATATGAGGATGATTTCTACTGGGCGCCATTAAAGACGCTGACCGCCTCAGATGCTCAAGCCGGGGATGAATTTGGTCGTTCTGTCGCCATTAGCAGTGATTACGCCATCGTTGGCGCACCTTATAAAGGTAATGGGGGGACTGATCGCGGAGCCGCGTATATATATGGACAGGACCAAGGAGGGGATGACAATTGGGGAGAGGTCAAAAAGCTGACAGCCTCGGGTGCCCAGGACGGGGATGAGTTCGGCAGTTCCGTCAGCATTAGTGGTGACTATGCCATCGTTGGGGCACAGTATGAAGACAGTGGAGGGCTCAGCAGTGGAGCCGCTTATATTTTTTACCGAGACCAGGGGGGAGCTGATAACTGGGGAGAAGTCAAAATGCTGACAGCTTCGGATGCCGCGGCTGGAGATCTGTTTGGCTATTCCGTGGCCATAGACGGAGATTACGCTGTGGTCGGTGCGTATTCTGCTGATGATGCAGTAGCTGATTGTGGAGCGGTTTATATTTATGGGCGGAATCAAGGGGGAGCTGATAACTGGGGACAAGTCAAAATTCTGACGGCTTCGGATGCCGAGGCTGGAGACCTGTTTGGCACTTCTGTTGCTATAGACGGAGATTATGTTGTGGTCGGTGCTTCTTCTGAGGACGGAACAGGGTCAGACCGAGGGGCAGCCTATATTTTCTACCGGGATCAGGGTGGAACAGACAACTGGGGAGAGGTGGTGAAACTCGCTGCCTCAGATGGTGAGGACTCGGATACGTTTGGCTATTCTGTGGCCATAGATGGTGATTATGTTGTGGTTGGCGTGATTTATGAAGATGGTGATGAGATCAATCGCGGGGCGGCCTACTTCTACGGTCGGAACTATGGCGGTCAGGACGCCTGGGGACAAGTGATGAAGATCATCGCTTCGGATAAAGGGGATGGAGATAATTTTGGTTTTTCTGTCGCTATTGAAGGTAATTATGCAGTTATTTCTGTCCCTTATGAGGAAACTTCAGGGAATACTGATCGGGGAGCGGTCTATATTTTTTAACACCCTACAGTTTGTTTTCAAAGGGCATCGGTTTCACTTCTTTGAATCTAATTCTTTCCTGAATATTTTTTTATTGTTTTCTCTTCCCATTCAGAGTAACCGCATTTCAAAGCTGTTTCATACAATATGGATACAATGCTCTTCTTCTCCTCCTCTGAAAAATATTCTGTCCAACGGGACATTCTGTTTTGTTTGACGACTTCACCCACTTTTATTCTCTCTCTGTGGGAAGAGTTCGAGCTTGCAGGATTAGAGTGGACAGTCGGAGTGCATAAGGAATCCGAAAAATCGATTTCCAGAAAATCACAGATGGTCTTCAAGTTTTCTAATAAACTGTTGATGAGACTTTCATAATGGACCATCAGATAACGTCCTTGTCCCAATTGACTCCTGTTCTTCCATCCAAGATCGATCAAAGATTGAATACGGGAAGCTCCCTCTGTAGCGTCGAAACGTGATTTTCTTAAAAGAGAAAATTTTTTCAAAGAGACGAGATTCTCCAAAGGGTTGCGGATAATATGTATGAATTTCGCATTGGGAAATCTTTCTAAAATGGAGTCGACATATTCTTCATTTCCCGGAGTTTTTTCGACCCAGTATCTGGTTTGGTTTTCCTTGCCAGCCATTGCGTACATAGCTGAGACAACCGCAATAAATGGTTCCATTCCCTGCTCCACAAAGTGTTTTAAGGCCAGTATGAATCTTTTATAATGTTGTGGATTTTTGCCCAAAAGCCAAAAGGGCTTCTGTCCCAGCGGATTAACCAAACGTTTTGTCCAGTAGAGAGCCAGGGAGTGGAATTTCCATTTTTTGCCATAGAATCTTCCCATATAGTTTGAGTCACCAGGCATGATATATAGATTCGGATGGCCATCCAGCAGTTGTGCCAATAAGGTCGTGCCAGACCTGCCGGGTCCGCAAATAAAAACCGGAGATTCTATGAATGCATCTATTTCTTCAGTTCGTGAATGATCTGGGGCCCAATCTATGTCCACTTTCTTTAGCAGTAAATTAAAGAACTGTCTCAGCTCTTTGTCTAGCTGGCGCTGCAGTGAACTCCTTGCTGGATACTCCTCATCCCTTTTTTCCAGAAGCTTGTCTATTTGCTCTATCTTCTCATCTAAAGCGCCCATTGGGGTACCTCTATGTTATGAATTCTCCAATTCTACGATTGTTCTCATCCCTGTTAATGACCCTGGATGATTCGCATTAAAGATCTGATTTCTTTGTCGAGTGAGTTGAATTTTTTATTTCTATCCGGCCTCAAGTCGCTCGAGAAATATTGCGAAAAATTGGGGACTGTCCCCAATTTTTACAAATTTTCAATGCTGTTATATTAGGCTAAAGAAAGCTGGTCGTGTGCGAGAAGAAGCAATCCCTGTATGCTGACGTTGTAGGGGCAGGCCTTTTCACAGTATCCAGTGCATTCGCCGCACACATCAGCTCTATTACCCGGGATGGCGGAGTAATTCAGCATGGCTTCTCTCTCCCGCCCCTGTGCCACAAAATAGTGGAAATAGCGCATGATTGTGTTTACGGGAACGCTGTGTGGGCATTGAGGCTCGCACACGCCGCAGGCATGGCGGCAGTAGAACTCACCGCAGCCCTCCCTGTAGGCGGCCAGCTTCGCCTTATCCTGCCCGCTCAACTTTGAGCCGGACAGGGGAATAATCCTCTCCATCTCCTCGAAAGTCTGCAGAGAACAGCAGACTGTGTTGACTCTGGGATTAGAGAGAGCGAACTTAATCGCCGCGGCCCTGATTTCTTCCGGGTTATTGAGGTCATACTTGGAGATAAATTGTTCGGCTCTGTCGAACTTGTCCTTGAACCGCTTCAAGCCTTCTTTGTAGAGCGGATGGATATCCTTACCTTCCTTTTCAAGCTGTTCAACTCGTGACTTGAGGATGTAATACTTGGTCACTGGAGTGGATTTCATCAGGGTTGTTCCGATGTTTTTTTTCTGACATGCTTCGAGTACGCGCTCTGACTGGTCCATTTGCAGGAAATTGTAGGCGAAAAGGAAAACATCGAACCGTCCATCTTCGACTGCGGCCAGGAGCACCTTCCCCATTGCCTCTTCCGGATCTCTGAACCAGAATGAACCATGGTGGGAAGTTCCCACGAAATGGATCCGACCTTCGGCCTTGAGTTCCTTCATTGCCGCATGGAATCCTTCATGTTTGAGAGTTTCTGCCGTATCTGGCATGTGCAACATCATACAGTCGATGTACTCTGTATCCAGCTCTTGAAGAGCTTTACGCACCCTTTTGATCAAGCCCTCCTTTGTTGTATCCCCTTCCATCAGCATCTTGGAAGTGATGAAGATGGACTTTCGGTCGCGTTCCTTGATGACTTTGCCGATTTTCTGATGAGCACCAGGGTAACTCTCCCCGGTATCGATATAATTCATCCCTGCATCCAGCATGGCTGCCATCAGACTTTCGTCTCCGACATAACCAACTGCCAGGTCTGAGACCTTGAAGCCGGTGCGGCCAAGAGTTCTGTAGCCCTTGATTCCTGGCTGAGACGTATCCTCTTCTTGCTTTCCGTGTGACCGACGGCTTTCTTTTTCTCGTGCCCATCCGCTTTGAGTCACCATCCCGCTACCGATCAGTCCCAGGACAGAATTCTTTAGAAAATGCCTGCGGCCGAGATGCATTTTTTTCCTCATGTTTCCTCCCTTCTTCAAACTTGGATTATTCATAAAATCTGCCGACACCCTATGCAAAAGATCTCTGAAGGATGATAAATTATCCTATGTCGGCATCTTTTCCCCTTCGGGCGAGCCGATCTCACCCCATCTACTTCGTTACAGCCCAAGAGCAGTGGACGACCACAGCATCTTGCGCTGTGCCTCGTATCTGAGGCAACCTCGACTCGTGAATAAACCAAGTAAATTGCTTTCCTTTTTTTTCCGAGTTAATTAGCTCTGTCTATTCTCAAAACTGACACTCGTTGATTGAGAATCAGTCAGCAAAACAACAGGAAATATATTGGGGAACGAGACGAATGTCAATACACTCATGATTTTCATTTGTCGGCTGGAAATCTTTTCTGTCATTTTCAGCAGGAAGAGTATAAAAAAATGGAAACAAATTTAAGATAGGCGCTGAACACAAATCCTTTTACTGAATCCGCAGCAAAATTTTAAAATGAGGGAAAATCCTGGAGTTTAGATCCTGAATTTTTCAGCTATTCGTAGCGGATTGAGTCGACTGGATTGGCCCGAGAAGCCTTGATAACTCGAATACTGATAGAGGCAAAGACGATCAGAAATGTCAGGACAGAGCCGAGAATGAAGAAGCTCAATCCGAGGTCTATCCGGTAGGCAAAATCCTGAAGCCAACCACGAAGAAGGATAAACGCCAAAGGCCAGGCCATTCCGTTGGCCAGAAGAATCAACTTAAAAAAGTCTCTGGAAAGAAGAATCACTATACTGATTTCTGACGCACCCAGAACTCTCCGGATGCCGACCTCTTTGGTCCGGCGGGCCACAGTCAGAGAAATCAGGCCAAACGCACCCAAACAGGCGATAAGAATGGCGAAAAATGCTGAATGCCTGGCGATTTCCGCCCACCGTTCATCCTCCTTGAACACGCGGTCGACATCCTCATCAAGGAAAGAATAGATAAACGGACGGTCGGGAACTGTTTGTTTCCAGATGCTTTCCAAATGCTCTTTTGTGGCTGGCAGGTCTTTGGACGTGATGCGGATAAGGAAATACCGAAAGGAGCCATTAATGCTGCGCAGGTGAAAGACGGCAGGCAGAACCTCATAGTGCAGGGAACGGAGATGAGAATCCTGAAAGACACCGATGATTTTTCCAGGAAGCATGTCATTGTCAGTGGGGAGTGTCTTCCCGATAGGATCATCCCAGCCGAAAATCTTAACCAGGCTCTCATTCACCATCACAGATTCTTCCGGATCGCTGGGATGGGTTCGTGAAAACTCCCTGCCTTTCACGAGACTCATTCCCATGGTCTCAACATAATCGTAGTCAATAGAGTACATCCGACAAGGGATATCCCGGCCATCATATTCAAAGCCTGTCCCCCAGAGGTCTTCACGACCAAAGGACATGCTTGACATGGTGGCACTGAGAACATCCTGGCGTTGACTGGCCGCCTGCCTGAAGACTCCCAAAACCCGTTTCATCTCTTTTTCGTTTAAGCCCGTTGAAAATCCGCCGGCATCGATGACGACGACCTGGTCCGCATCAAAACCCAGGTTCACCTTGCGCATGTGCTGCATCTGTCGGGCCATGATGAAAGTCGCTATGATCAGGATGGCGGACAGCGCGAACTGCAGCACGACAAGACTGGAGCTCAGTCTTTTTCTCCCCGAGATCCGAAGTCGTCCTTTCAGAATCTCAATAGGATGGAAGCCTGAAAGCACCAGTGCAGGATAAAATCCAGCCAGAATTCCAACAAGGACAGCTAGACCAAAAAGCGGAACCCATAATGTCTGAATGTTAAAATACAGACCTCTATCGATTAAACGGCTGAAGATGGGCAGGGTCAACAGAGTGAGAATTATTCCGGCCAGAAGAGACAGGAAGCTCAAAAGGATGGATTCACTCAGGAACTGCTTTATGAGTTGAGGGCGGCTGGCGCCGACAACTTTTCGCATGCCCACTTCTTTGAACCGATGGGAGGAAAGTCCCAATGACAGATTGACAAAATTGACACAGGCAATCAGCAGTACAGCCAGCGCGATTCCGGAAAGGACATAGGAGTAAAGGGGATCACTCTGCAAGGTCAGCCATTTGCGGATAATGGTGTTCAAATAAAGCTTTTTCAGGGGAAGGAGGCGCAGAGGTCTTTCCGGGCTGCCGAAATAATTCTGATTCTCTCGGCTCTGGCTGAAGTAGTTGGCAAAAAAAGAGAGGAATTTATCCTCCATGTCCTTTGCCTGAATCCCCGGTGCCAATTGAACGAAAGTGTAGACATTATTGGAACCCCATCCTCCGAGGTTCTCTCCTCTAAGGACATGAGGTATCAGAAAATCGAACCGGAAGCTGGAATTGGGAGGAAGGTCGACTACTCCTTTCACCACCATCACTTCTTCTCCACTTCGGAGGCGAATGGACAGCGTTTGTCCCAAGGGATCTTCATTTCCAAAATATTTTTCGGCCATCATCGGGGTAATGACCACTGACTGCCTGTCTTCAAGGGCTGTTTCGGGCTGGCCGGCAACCTTGGGGAAAGAAAACATCCGCATGAACTCGGGATCCACATAAAAGCCTCGCATTAAAAAGACTTTTTCACCCTGACGGACCGGCGTGCCGTCCTTGATATTCCAGCCGTAGACGCGGGCGATGGATTCGATCTCAGGAAGCGAATCTTTTATTGTCGGAGCCAGGATGGGTGGCGTAGATCCGGCTGGCCGGCGTCCTCCGAATGTTCCCCGCTGGACTAGAGTGAGATAGATCCTGTCGCCGTTTTCATGGAAATTGTCATAGGATTTTTCATGTTGAACAAAAAGATAAGTGAGAATACAGAAAGCAATGCCTATTGCCAGGCCAACGATGTTGATCAAGGAGTGGGCCTTGAATTTTAATAAATTTCTCCAGGCAACTTTAATATAATTAAATAACATG
>CAYFVQ010000119.1:0-27009 GCA_964346585.1 uncultured Eubacteriales bacterium
AATCATTACAACCCTTACGACAGATGAGGCGGGTCATGTCCTGAGAAAATGGTCAGTATTTACATGGACATTTCCTGGTCAAGAAAAAGACTGGGATGATGAAATCACACACCTCAACGAAATGCAATCCAAACTGGGGCCTCTAGATGACAACACCCGTCAGATTCGTGCCCACATCGCAAGTCTTGTGCCGTGTGACAGCGGATTTCCAGTAACTGTTGACGAATTGCTTAATGCCATCGGCCGCGGAAGACTGGATGAGCCTTCATTCCGGAATGGCTGCTGGTGTCCCGGGATGTGGTGGGAACTCAAAACATCTCAACCGCATCACATTGAAAGCATGAATACTATACACACCATGTTAACAGGTTATCTAGAAGGGAAGCCTAGGACAGATTTTATCAAGGACTTTCCACAAGCAGAAGGATTCATCAACCATACGTATGAATGGCTAGGGCCGGCTTCGAAGCTGACAGAGCTCCAGAGGCTGATGATGGACCGGATGCTTCTGGTTGTGGATTACTTCACTAAGACAAGCGATACCATTCCTTGTACTTCATGGTTGGATGATACCCGATTACAAGAAGGCGAGAGGGCAGCTAAGAATTTGTTTGAAGAGGGCGGGCAAGGAGCTGAACTCGATACACAGATATCAGAAAAAGCGGGCCTTCCGAAAATTCATCCGCGCTGGAACCCCAAATTCGAGGAAACACTTCAAAACCTTGAGGACCCTGATAAAAAGGAGCTGTATAAAACCTGCAGTGCCATCGCCTCTGGTGTGCACACATTGTCCGACTGCCATCATAACACATTTCGGAACATCGAAGCCTGGATTCACGGTATTGGTACGCGTAGATTAGACATTCCAACTCGTAAATCTGGAGCAGAGAGACAAAGACTCGGACATTTGCTGTTCGGGTATGTGTTGGGCCTGGACAAGTGGCTGTTAGGCTCACCGATGCCGTTTTCCCTCATGGATTTAGGACACAAAGATTTGGGATTTAATCCGAGAAATGAAGTCCTCCGCGTCTACGCTTATCTTGGTGACGAAAGAACTCCCGTGAAAGAATGGCTTACTGCCTGTCTGTGGCATAATCTCAGCTATAATCCTATCGACGTTAACCCTTGTGGTCTTGTTCGTCACAAGGATCTACTCGAGCATGCGACTCAGATCGGCATCAGCTGGCATGCCTGGATGGATTCCGTTAAATAACATCGTTTTCAAGAAGGCCGCTAAAACGCTGACATCTGATTCGAAGCCCACCGCTCTATCTATAGACGGACTCCTGCCTCTTTGTCACCAGAATTGCTCAAAATCGCCTATGTATGCGTATGGTTACTTAAATCAAAATGAGGATTTACCAGGGAAAAACCACTTTTTTAGGCAGGATTCGAACCCAGATGTCAGAGGTTCGAGACCCCTCGCTCACCCTTTTTTACATGGAGAATTATTTCAAAATAAAACGCCATTTGTTTTGATTATCTGAAATCTTATCAAAGGTAATTTATATAACCTCATGTCTTATCAAAATATTCTTGGCATTTCTTTGATAATAATGTAAAATATCGACAAATGGATATAGAAAAATTCAAGAATAGTCCAACAGGACGACTTGTTAAGACTGCGAGAAATTATTGGGCTTTTATTCCCAATCCTTTACCTCCAGCAACTCTGGATAAGTTTTCAGCAGAGTTTGTTAGAATTTTGTCTGAGGCAGATCGAGGTATTGGCGTACTCAAGTCTTTAAGTAAACTTATCCCAAATCCTAATTTACTTGCGGCTCCTTATGTTAGAAAGGAAGCAGTTCAAAGTTCTAGGATCGAAGGCACTCAAGCTTCGCTTTCGGATATTTTTTATTATGAAGCCTCAAAGGAAAAACCCAAACACGCAGATATTCTGGAAGTTTTGAACTATGTAAGGGCTATGAATCATGGGCTCTCCAGACTTAAAGAGCTGCCACTCAGTTTGAGGTTAGTCAAGGAAATTCATTTAAAGCTAATGGAAGACGTCAGGGGTGAAAAAATGAAACCCGGCGAATTTCGGACATCTCAGAACTGGATCGGACCCTCTGGCTGTTCTCTTGCTGATGCAACATACGTACCACCACCTGTTCCAGAAATGAACAAAGCACTTGGCCAGTGGGAGAAATTCCTTCACAGCGATAATTCAATTGCTCCGCTGATCAAATGTGCTTTAATGCACTATCAATTTGAAGCGATCCATCCATTTCTTAATGGTAATGGGAGAGTGGGACGACTTTTAATTACTTTTTATCTCTACGAAAAGGATTATCTTAAGTACCCCATACTTTATTTGAGTGACTTCTTCGAAAGATACAAAAATGAATATTATGACCTTCTGCTCGGAGTTAGTCAGAATGGCAATTGGGATGCATGGTTAAAATATTTCATTCGTGGAGTTGCAGAACAGTCAAAAGTTGCGGAAGAGACCGGACATAAGATTTTAGACTTACAAAAGAAATATCGTCAACAACTTCAGAAGGACTCAGTCTCCATGCCTGTATTCCATTTATTGGATATGTTATTCCTGAATCCATTTGTCAGTTTGCCAGGTGTAAGTGATTACTTAAAAATAACCTGGCCAACAGCCAAAGCATCCGTAGAGCGTCTTGTGAAACTGGGAATTCTCAAAGAAGTGTCTGGTCGTAAACGCAGTCGAATCTATTGCGCTGAAGAACTGCTTAATATTCTCGCGGAAGGATAGTGTCGTTATTCCCTAAGATTTCAAATTTGTATCGCTTAACATACTCGTAATCATCTATCGTGGCCACTGCATAAGCTTTTCCGTTATTGAACGTCAGCCAATCCGTCGGAACATCTGTCTCGAACTGAGCCAGGTATTCTCCATCCTTGCTGAAAATATCAACTAACGCAGATCCGTCTCGCACAGAATCGACTATGACGAAAATCCAGCCATTTTCCATTAAAATAAACTTCTCGTAGGCAGGCAAATATTTTGGATATTCGACCAATTCAAAAACTTTTTCCTCTTCGTTCGCTGGTATTTTGGAATTAAAAAGCTCGCTCTGACTATTCTTAAAATATTCTTTATGCCTTTCACGTATTTCAACAGGCTTGAAATCACGTTGGATTATTTTCATGAGCTTTCCTTCAGCTGAATACACTTTGATCTCATAATTCTCAGGGTATCCAAAATAGATCACGTCATTCTTATCCAGGACATAACTCACGTTTGGCTGAAACGCTATCTCACTGAGGAAATTGGCTGATACTTGTGCAATAGAATCTGCTTTTTTACCTTTACCATCAGCCCCTTGGGGCATCCTTAGAAACTCTGCCACGGAATTGAAATTCTTATCAAATAAACCATAAAAATAGTCCCACTTTTTACCATTTCCGAGCTCTACATTATCTACAGACCTAGCTATATAAAATCCCTTCGAATTTATGGTCACTCTTTCAAATAATTTGGGGAATTTTACTCCCCTTAAGTAATCCCCTTCTTTAGTGAAAAAAGAAAGTCTTTGAATTTTGGCATCATTGAGATAGATATTCCCTTCACTCGTAAACCTGGCCACACTCATATCTTGAAATTCTCCAGGGCCTTGACCTTTTCGACCGATCGATTGGATAAAATTTCCGTTAGAGTCATACTTTTTCACTATCCTGCTGTTCTGATCTGTCACATAAATATTGCCGCCATCATCTGTATTCAAGAAGATTTGATTTCCGAACATGTAGTTCTCGTCTCCTTCTTCGACTCCTATTGTCAGCTCCTCTTTGAATATAATTTGCAGTTCAGGATTCAATGGCTCTAAAGGATTCTTCACAGTTGCGACTCCATTCTCTTCCTCAATTATTCTTTGCCCATGAACCTTCGGTTCTCCACACGCATTGAAGAAAATGAGGAGTGAAAATGTAATTGCAGTGATAGACAAATTTCTTATTATCATTTTCCATTTCTCGGCATCTGACCAAACCTGCCCTTAGTATAGAATCCCAGGATTTTACTGTCAATGCACACGCTTCGTTTTGGCGCGGGATGAGGTATAGCTTTGATAAGGAATTTGGAATTTAGCCTTTTAACTGACAATTTATTTTTGAGATCGATCTAGAGCAACTGTTCCAAAGACAACTCAGAAGAGGTTAATCAGGAGGCAGTTTACAGGGAGAACAATTCCAAACTTTCGGTAATATTAAAGACTTGAACCTTGAAGTTTAGATTTATACTCAAGAAAAATTAGCCATACTCATTGAAGACCAGTCCCAAGAGGCTTTTTCTGGGCGACCATTCTGACCAACTGCGAGCCCGGCCCACCATAGTCACCAATTCCTTCTTCCTCCTCGTAACGTTCGATCCGAAAATCTCCGAAGAAAGTTCGTAACTTGCCCGGCTGAAGTGCCCTTATAGGCCTTGCGTAGGGATGTTCAGGATCATCAATGAAGTGTTCGAATATTATCTTGCCGCCGCTGCGAAGTGATGTGTGAAGCCTTGTGACAAAGTCCGGATCCGACACCGGTGCCCAGGCAAAAATCAGAACAATCAAGTCCCACTTCTCCACGCCGAAGTCAAATTTGTCGTAGCTGGATTTGATGGTCTTGATGTGTACATCAGCCTTTTCCGCATTCAGGTGTGCCGCATCAAGCGCTTTCTGGGAGATGTCGAAACCGGTCACGTCCCATCCTTGCTGGGCTAAATAGACAGCGTTCCTGCCCTGTCCCATCCCAACATCCAGCGCTTTTCCCGGCTTAAGCTTCTTGGTGACTCCAATCAGAAATGTGCTCGGTGCGCTGTTAAAGCCGTCGCGGGCCGGATCGCCAGAAAGAGGTTTAGCAAAGACGCGATCAAAGTATATCTCCACCCAATCTTCCCGTTCCGAAAAGAACTTGGATAGGATCGCTGCCTGACGCTCTATCTCCTCGCGTGATATCCCTTCCTTCTGAAGCTTTTCCGCATATTCTCGAAATGGATTGGCGTTTAAAGGCGCTCTCCTGAACCAATCGAGGAAAGCATTCCACACTTCCTCTTGATCTGACAGATCCTGGCAGTTCCCGTAACAAAAAAGGCCTGCAGCCAGAAATAAGCTGATTAGAGACATAAAGTGCTTTCCGAAAAGAAATACTTGTTTCTGCTTGACCATCAACATATGGATATCTCCTTCCCCTCCGGATATAAGTGAAACAGGCGTCAGCCGCAATTCCTAAAAAGCTGTATTTCGCAAAATACAACTTTTAGTGTAGTCTTTAAGCCCCTTTGCATAGCATTGTCGGCTTTGATATATTTAATTCGTGCGCACCTTGTCGATTTTCATTTTTATCCTCTTCTCTCTTTTGGCGGGCTTTGCTGTTCTCCTTACCTATCGATTGTACCGGCGTTACCGCCATTCCTATCTCCAGACCTACTCCTTGCATCTGGCCTTCTGGAATGGCCATGCCCTGGTCATGATCATGCAGCACATCCTCGGCTCCGTGTTCCTGCCAACCGCGGCCCTGACCTCGCTGGCGCTGGTCACCGGACCGCTCATCATCTTGTTTTTAGCCATCAGCCTCAATTTTCTTGTTTTGTTTGTTGTCCAAATGTCTGGCAAGACATTATTCCGGACTTTCCCTGTCTTTTACCTTACCCCCTGGGGAGTGCTGCTCTTGATATTTGCCTTCACAGCCGGAAAGCAGCCTTTGACGACAGCTGGAACATTCCCTCAAATACTCTCGCTGTTATTCAGCCTGCTCAAGGTCGGCACCGTTCTTTTTGCCGTAACATATTTGATAGTTCAAGGCCTTAAGGCCGATGACAACCTTAAAAAACATTGTTTTCGACGCATGGCCTGGACATACCTGGCCGGATTCCTGCTTTTCCAGTTATCAGTTATCGGAATTTTTCCAGTATCCAGGTTGCAAACTCCTGATTACATTATTGCCTTCTTCCAGATCGGATATCATTTCCCGGTTCTGATAGTCCTTTCCCGGTTTCTAAACCGCCAAGCTGTTGCTCGTCCTCCCCTATCCTCAAAAATAGACCTGGCAAAGCATCTGACTGGATTCAAAATCTCCCAACGTGAGGCTGAGATAATCGGTTTGATCTTGCGTGGATTGAGCAATAAAGAGATTGGAGACAATCTCTTCATATCGTTGGAGACAGTGAAGAAGCACGTTTCCAATATTTATAAAAAGCTGGGCGTCAAGAACCGCCTGCAAATGAGTTTCTTCATCCAGAACCGTTTGGGCCTGCCTCCGAGCGATTTATAAGACGTATTTAAGCAAATTGAGCGAATTGTTTTAATTGCTGAATCTGATGAGCTAGGAAGAAGTGCCAATAAAAGTTTTTAATTTATTAAATCCGTTGCCCATCTCTTTTTCCAATAATATAATCATAATCCAATTTTTGAGCCAGAATATTTGTTAAATCCCTGATTTCCATTTAATTTCAAATCCTCCACCTTTAATTAAAAATCCTTGACATTTTTTATTTTGATTTATATATTGCAGTCTTAAAAAATTCCGTGGAGGGGAAAAGGAGGAGACATTAGCCTTACACTAAAAAAAATCAATTCACTTTCCTCACCTTACCTGCTGCATTAACAGCTTAAATATCTGAAGCACAACTCCGCATTATCACAAAAAAGGAGAGGAAAGGCTTGGTTATCTTCAAGGGATTTACTCTATCTTTTTATTCACTTTTCTGGCTTCACAACAATAGGTTTCTTTACTTATTCATAGATTGAAGATTCCTCCATATTGGAGATGAATCGACATTTTCACCAAAAAAAATCTTATTTTAAAGGAGGTTTCATGAAGGGAAACAAAAGAGTCAAAAGTCGGACAGTCTTTGTGCTGCTTGCCTGCGTTTTGATATTTACGCCGCAGCTTGTAGCGACAATCATGCTGCAGATGAACCTGGAAAGTCTTTCGCAGCGGGCGGACAAGATCTTCCGCGGTACCGTTGTTGACATCATTCCAGGAAGCGTCACAGCAGGTGGCGGAGAGATTCCCACCACCACTTATCTGCTGCGAGTTGAAGAGCTCTTTAAAGGAACCGCGGACATAGTCAAAGAGGATGTCCAGGTCATCCAAATTCAAATGGTTGGCAGTCTGAAGGAGACTCCAGCCCAGGGGGACTTTCAGCGTTTCTCTGTTTTTCGCGACATTCCACGTCTCAAGATGAACCATGACTACCTCTTGTTTACCACCCCATCGAGTGCCATCGGACTTTCAACCACAGTCGGTCTGGGCCAGGGAGCCTTCAACATCTTCGCGCGGAACAAAGAAGACTTCGTCGTCAACGAATTCAACAATGTGAACCTCGGACTCGAGGCAGCTGGACCGGTCCCCTACTCCAAATTAGCCGCGAAAATCCGGTCCCTTCTGGGCCAGTAAAGGAAGGAGGGAAAGATGAAAAAGAATATCAGATTCTCTACCCGCCTTACTTTGCTCGCGTGCGTATGCTTAGTAATCGTTTTTTCACCTGTTTTCGCCGCTGACCCGCTTTACATCTGTCAGAGTGGCCAGCCCTATCTCTGGCCCTCTGGCGGCGCCAACATTCCCTTCAACCCCGACCAGGGAAATCTGGGGCCGCTTACCAATGCTCAGGCTGTAGCCTTAGTGCAGCAGGCCTTCGACCGCTGGGGCAATCTGCCAACGAGTTCGGCGAGCTTTGTCAATGCCGGCTCGCTTCCTGTCGACGTGGACATCACAAACTTCTTTCCGTACTACTTCTCGCCAGGGCCAGATGGCCTGTCAGCCATCGTCTTCGATGACACGGGCGAGATTTTCGATTGGTTGTTCGGAACAGGTTCGGGCATTCTCGGCTTCGCTGGGCCGGAATGGGGATATATCCCCACTTGCGAGATCCTGGAAGGATTGGCCTTTTTCAATGGACCTGAATTCATTAACCTCACGGTAGCCGAAGACATCATGGTCCACGAGTTCGGCCACTACACCAACCTGGCGCATGTGGAACTGAACGGACAGCTAGTCGGCTTTTCTGAGGGCGGAGACACGAGCGGCCCGACACCGGATAACACTACTTTCGGAATGCCGGCTTCATTCGATGGAACCGAGGTGATCGAGACCATGTATCCTTTCCTCTTCTCCGGCATAGACCAGGGGACGAGAACTCCCCATGCCGATGACATCGCCTCGATCTCGACTCTCTACCCGGCGCCGACCTTCTTTGCCACCACAGGCAGTATATCAGGGACGATTCTCGCTCCTAACGGAACAACCCGGCTTTCGGGTGTCAATGTGATCGCCCGCAACCTCAACAATCCATTTATTGACGCAGTGTCGGCGATTTCGGGAGGCTTTACCGACAGCACCAGCCAGAGCGATCCGGTCGTGGGAATGTTCACCTTGAACGGCCTGACACCCGGTCAGCCGTATGTCCTGTTTATAGACGACATCACGGCAGCGCCCGGCCGCTTCAGCACACCCGCCCTCTTTCCACTACCGGGCCCCGAGGAATACTGGAACGGCGCCAACGAATCGAGTGACCCGGATATCGATGATCCTCTGGCATATGAGATGATCATTGCGGTCGCCGGAAGCCCGGCGAGCGGTACCAATATCTTATTCAACCTGCCAGAAGCAGGAGTCATCCCTCTGGGTGACGACGACACCGCCGAGATACTCCTGCCGTTCACGTTCGAGATTTGCGGGCAGCGGTTCGACTCCGTCTTTGTCAACTCCAACGGGAACCTGACATTTGGCTCTGGCGATACTGACTATTCGGAGAGTGTTGCAGAGTTGCTCAGAGACCAGCCTCGGATCGCGGCTCTGTGGGATGATTTGAATCCCAGCCAGGGAGGCGTCGTTTCCTTCAGTCAAACCGACAACAGCTTCAGCGTCCGTTTTGAAAACGTCCCGGAATTTTACAGCACCGGTTCCAATACTTTCGAGATCACTCTGAAAAAGGCGGCGGACCACATCGATATCGTTTATGGAAACATCACGGCGCAAGACGGTCTGGCAGGAGTGAGCGGCGGAGGCATAATCACCTCAGGATTTGAAACTGAGAGCGATTTGAGCAGCTTCTCATCGAGTCGAATCAACCTTCACAATCAGCCAGCCATGTACGAAGTTTTCAGCTATAGTGAGCCGAAAGACCTGGCCGATTCCACTGTCCGATTCAACGGCACCACAGACTACAACGACAACTGGGCCGAGCCCAACAATTCGCTCAATAAGGCGCGAAAGATTAAGCTGCCGTTTGACACGACTGCCATCCAGCGCTACTCGGAAATCGAGCCCACTGGCGGAGATGTGGATTACTTTAGGTTCAATGCCAATGGGGATCAGACCCTCATCGCGGAGGTTATCGGCGGCACTCTCGATACGGTGCTTGGAGTTTTTGACGAATACGGCAACCTGATTGAACTCGACGATGACGGAGGCGCAGGATTACTCTCCAAGGCTGTCGTTGGTCTGACCGTACCAGGTGAATACACTCTTGCTGTCAGCACTTACCCGGACTTTGACTTCGATGGCAATGGATCAAGCGGAGGCCGTTACGTTCTGAACGTGTTCACTGTTGAGGGGATTTTCCTTGAACTAGGGGATGACGATTACGAACAAGTCAATATCGGCTTTACATTCCCCTTCCAGGGGCAAGACTGGTCCAGCGTCTTTGTTAACTCCAATGGCAGCCTGACCTTCGGAGGAGGAGATGCTGACTGGTCGGAAAGTGTCTCAGAGTTCCTCGCTGATCGTCCCCGGATTGCACCTTTGTGGGACGATTTGAGTCCCAATAACGGTGGGCAGGTAACCGTAGACATGGACACCGATGCATTCACGGTCAGTTTCATCGGAGTGCCGGAATTCTACGCCACTGGAGCCAACACTTTCTCGGTGACACTCCGTGCCGATGGAAGCGTGACCATTGAGTACGGCTCGGTGAGCGCCAACGATGGCCTGGTGGGAGTGACGGAGGGCTTCGGTGCCGCCAATCCTGGAGAGACCGACCTTTCTGCAGCGACCAGCCTGTCTGTAGCCGGCACGACCTACGAACGTTTTACCTCCGGAGATCCTTTTGATCTAGCATTGATGATTCTCAACTTCCTGGTGCCATAGAGCTAGAGTCTCAGCGAATGTTATAGAGTTGGGGGTGAGCTGCTGGCTCACCCCCGGCTCATTTTTTTTGAGGAAACTTCTTTCCGTTCCTGCAGCAGATATCGCAAAATTTCCTGCGATTCTCCTCGCTTTTATACTTCATTAGCATACTGGGAAAATAGAACCTGGAGAATAAAGAGAGATTGATTCTTTAGCCCAGCCAGGCTCTTCTTCGCCTCCTCAACTTCAATGATACCAAAGTCAGCGTTCTTCCAGAGGTCGAGGAATTTTTTTAGATAATCTGTAGCTTGAGAATTGTCGCCCTGATGTTCAAATGCTGAATCCCAGTGCCTTCATATAACTCTGTAACAGTCTCGGTGATGGGGGAGGGATTGAAACTCTAATCACTTCTCTGAAGGAACGAGGCGCCGCAATTCATCGAACCAATTCAACACAACGGTCATTTCCGTCGATATTCTTTCAGATAACTTGATCATCACAAACCGTTTATTATCAGGGTGGATGTCGTAATTAGTATGCTGATATCTTCTCACATAAATATCTTCAAAAAGCACCTTTCTGGCTCCCGAAGTAAACACCGGTTCTGTCTCAACAGCAACGGATACTATTTTATTATCTCGACTCCGGTAGAACAACTCTTGTCCTTCCCTTGACCAGAGCGGTTCTGTACCGCCACCTATCGAAACCTGCCATCTGCCGCCACTTGCATCAGGAAAAGTCCTCACATAGATTTCATTCTGTCCTGATTCAGTGGACGTGTACGCAAGCCAACGGCCATCAGGGGAAAGCATCGGTGTTCTCTCCTCATAAGAAGTATTCAGGAAAGGTCGTGGTTCACGTTCCCCTTCAAGCGGCAAGATCCAGATGTCCATTCCGGTAGATGGATGAGTCTCCCTGTAGACCAAAAATTTGCCGTCGCGTGAAAATGTAGTCTCATACTGGTTTAATTCGGCTGTAAGAAGTGTCTCAGCTGCACTGCTCCCGTCCGCTTTTTTCCAGTAGAGATCATACGTTCCAGCTCTGTCAGATGCAAACACTACATGCTTGCCATCCGGACTCCACAAGGAATAAAGATTGTGTCCCTCGAATGTTAATCGGGTTAGAGGGCCATGATCCAGCTTATAAATCCAGATGTCTAACATCGCTTGATCTCGAATTTCAACTGTCACCTGCTCACCGTCGGGTGAGATACGAGGAGATCGAAAACCATGCTCTTCCTCAGTTAAGGATTGTTCATTTCCCTGGCGATCGACCATAACGATCGTCTGATTAGATGCTGAACCCGTGAGATACACAAGAGATCCGTTGTGAGAAACTCCGAAATTTGCAGGGCCTCCTCCTTTGACTTCGATGTTATCAAGGAGTGATATCACAGAACCTGTGACTATTAACCGTCTACGATCAAACGGAACAGCCAAAAGAGAACTGTCAGCACCTCCGTATACGATGTGCCCAGTGGATGTGAAGCGGGGATAAGTGCCCCCTTCAAGCAGGAGCTTCACCTCACCTGTCTCAAGAGAAGCTATCCCGATACTTGCATCTTCGAGATTCGTAGTCCAGATCGTGAACAGCACTGCTTTGCTCCCTGGCAAAATCTCTGGCCAACGATGACTGGTTACATTGTTTTCGACATCAAGTTTAGTGAATTCCTGAGGGATACCTCCTGAAGATGACACCTGGAAAAGTCCATTATTTGTTGTACCGAATACGATTATCTCTTCCTGACTCCAACTTGTTCCGGCGGGATTTGGTGGAGCTTCACATATTGTGAGCGATGGTCCTCCTCTCAATGCGACTTTCTTTATCTTGCCTGCGGTTACAAATCCTACCCATTGACTGTCGGGCGAAAAAAAAGGCATATAGGCCCCATCCGTGCCAGAAATAGGACTTGCTACGAGTTGATCCATTTTTCGGATATAGAGCTGCCTGCCTAACTCTCCTTGACCGGTGTAAACAATACACGCCCCATCGGGCGAAATGGCTATTCCATGGCCAGTGACGGATACATACCGTTGGCTCGATGGGATGGCCAGGTTAAAGCGTGATACATTTCCTTCGGTCGCAGAGGTGGAACGCATCCACTGCCATGCGGATAAAACTGCAATGACTGCCATGACTGCAGCCATAACCCAGGGCAGCATGCGTTTCCATGGTTTAGCCTGGGGCATCGAGAGTGCTGATGCTTTGACTATCGGGGATTTTAAGAAAGCAGTGATATTGTCTTTGAGTAATCTGAGATCAACAAGCATATCGTCTGTGTGCTGGTAACGCGCTGCAGGATCTTTGGTCAGAGCTTTGTTCACGATCCGCTCCAACTCCATCGGCACTCCGGTCCGCATTCCTGTCATAGGCTCCGGCTCTTCGTTCAGGATGGAATACATCATCGCCTGTTCATGATCGCCTCTAAAAGGCAGTTGCCCGATGACCATTTCATAAAGGACTACTCCAAGGGACCATATATCTGTCCGGTGATCGACTTTTTCCCCCCGGGATTGTTCAGGTGACATGTAAGCGGCTGTCCCCATAGTCGCCCCTGTCCTGGTGAATCTTGTCTGTCCGGCTAACTTGGCCACTCCAAAATCCATGATCTTTGCCTGATCCTTGGCTGTCACCATGATGTTGGCACTCTTAATATCCCGGTGAACAATTCCTTTCTCATGGGCTTCATTCAAGCCTTCGGCAACCTGCACTACGATATCCAGGGATTCTTGTAGTTTCATAGGACCTGCCTTGACCTTTTCCCTCAAGCTTTCCCCTTTGATATAGGCCATAGAAATGAACATTTGGCCTTCGTCTTCGTCAATCTCATGCACAGTGCAAATATTGGGATGATCCAAAACAGAGGCAGTTTGAGCCTCATGGATGAATCGTTCTTTAGCCTCTGAATCGCGGGTTAGCTCGAGAGAGAGAAATTTGAGGGCAACCGTGCGTTTGAGTTTGGCATCTTTAGCCATGTACACGACTCCCATACCGCCCCGGCCCAACTCTTCAGCAATCTCATACCGAGAGGCAACAGTGCTTCCTTTAGCAAATTCCCTGATAGGCATATGGAGTGTCTTGGTGTGGGGAGCTGGGATATCTTTATCGGGTTTCAGAGGGGCTGCGCAGTTACCGCAGTAACGGGTATCCTCAGGATTATCAAACTGGCATTGGGGACATTGAACGGCCACTTTTTTCCCTTTAAACTTAGATGGGCAAAAGAATATCAATTTATGAGAAAGGTGTCAAATATCATGTGTAGTCCCCTCTCTCCTTGTCACAAAAT
Organism: uncultured Eubacteriales bacterium; assembly: GCA_964346585.1. Taxonomy (GTDB): domain Bacteria; phylum Acidobacteriota; class Aminicenantia; order Aminicenantales; family Aminicenantaceae; genus SOIA01. Next base: position 13,313 of record CAYFVQ010000119.1, read on the forward strand.
TGTCCCCAAAATTGACTAAAATCGCCTGCATCTGCGTATAGATACTAAAAGCAAAATAATGATTTTCCAGGAGAAAATCAATTTCTCAAGCAAGGCTCGAATCCTGATGTTGGGGATTCGAGACCACTCGCTCACCCCTTTATTGCTTGTATTTCATGCCTTTTCATGATTTATATTTCTCAATCCTCATACCATAATTCCAGTACATTTCAATCTAATTGGTTGCTCAATAGGGCCAGCAGGAAAAGTCTGAAAGAGCCTTGACTTTGGCATGTCAATCTTGAATAATCCCGTGCAATATAGTGCAGTAGATTAGAAAATGGCAGATATTCGATGAGGAAATGGCTCTACTTACTGCTGTTCATTGCAGCTTTGTATGTTGTGTCCAGGTTGGGCACTAAAAAAAAGGGGGGAAAATACCCCATCCTCAAGCAAATCTCTGAGACCATCTCTATCGTAGTTTGGGGACTACTTGTTTTCTATATCCTGGCTTTTCTCTACTGGCTCTACACTCTTATCTTTAAGTGATCAATCGACCAATAACAACTGTAAATACCCTCCGCTCAAATACACAATACCTTCTAAGGCATTTCCAGGTTTAGCTATTTATTGACTAATTAATATCCTATTGATATGCAAGCTGAAGGAAAAAAGACCTTATTCTATTTTTTCCAAGTCACCTGGTTAGATTACGGTAGATAAGAGCCTCAGTACTATTAGATTCTCAGAAAGCGTCTGTCTAAAAAACTACTTGATTTCAGTATCGATTGTTTTCCGTGGCATACGCTCGTCACTCATGGCCGCATGGTAGGCGAAGACAGCCATTATGACCGCGTTTTTCATCAGGTCATCCGCTTGAAGAGTATCGAAGAAATCAAGGTTCGTATGGCCTGCTGTACCAGGGATTCGATCCTGGATGAACTGGAAACCGGGCAGGCCGACAGCATCGAAAGAAACGTGATCAGTACTGCCCACACTTTGGATCGAGATCGCCGTGAAGCCGAGGTCGCGAAGAGGTCTCATCCAGGCTGCAAATTCATGACGCACAAATTCGTTTCCCTGGAGGAATATCCCGCGGAATGCCCCTGCTCCGTAATCCTGGTTGAAGTAGACCGAGAACTTTTCGTAATCTGGTTTAATCCCGACCTTTGGATCCTTGGGACTCCCGAAGTGCTGGAGGACATATTTGCGCGAACCGTAGATTCCCTGCTCCTCTCCTCCCCAGAGAGCCACTCTGATCGTGCGGCGCGGCTGAGCCCCGACCGCCTTGAGGATACGCGCGGCTTCGAGGACGACTGCACATCCTGAAGTATCATCGCTGGCGTTGGGGCTGGCATGCCAGGTGTCGAAATGCGCGCCAATCATCACGATTTCTTCCTTGAGGTCTGTACCTGGAATCTCGCCGAGGACATTGCAGGCCTTTTCAACATTCTTGCCGAGGCGGTTGCGAACCTCGATCTCGACTAAGACCGGGATATCGCGCTTCAGGATCCGATACATCCGGTTGTAATGTTCCGGAGTGACAGCGATGATGGGAAGCGAAGCAAGGCTTTTTTCCCGCGACCAGTTGTCTTGCTTTGTGCCAGGACGGGCAAAGCCACGAACGAGCCCCGGGCGGCCGCTCCGGCACTCGAAAACAACGCGGACGCCTTCAGTTTTGAAAAACTCGATTATTTCTTCAGCCTTGAGGAGGTCAGGATTGGGAGGGGTGGCAGGTCCTCTGCGGCGTCGAGGTTTAGGAATGACATCCTCTTCAAGCTTCTTTAATTCTTCGGGAGTCCGCCGCAAAGTTGCCTGTGCCATACGTTCCAGGTCGATGACAGCCGGTGGTGTTGAAAGAACAGCGACTCCCTTCAACTTTCCGCGGAATTGATCCAGGTCCTTTTTTATCTTGACATCGGCGATGACGACACGGCATTTGACCTTGCCCTTTGTGCTAGGGGTGTGAGTCAACGGAAAGCCGACCATGGGCTGGTAATCGGGCTCGAGCAAATGAAGAGAAAAGTATTCGTTATCCCAGGTAACACCATAATCCATGAACGGTTCGATAGCCGTGTTGACGAGGCCGATTTTTTCCATTTTGCCTTTGGCCCAAATTTGGGCCCGTGCCATATCCTGGGAAAGCGTCAGCCTCGCACCCAAGACATCTGTCATATAGCCGACAATATCCATAACCTGTGAGCGCTGGAAACCTTCTTCACGGATCTTCGAGACCATTTCCCAGTCAGCCCTGGACGAATCCTCTAAGGCAAAGGCAGTAAAGATTATCAGAGTGATTATCGCAAAGAATGTTCTTAGGAAAAATTTCATGGGAGACCTCCGATAGATGGAATGATCGCGTGGCTTGTTCTGCACCACGAAGGAAAAAGACTCATATTGTGACCAATATACTCGATGTGATGAGACCGATTCAAGTTGAGATGTATGCAAACTGATTTCTTTCTATTTACTATTTTTGTTCATGCACCACTCCCCTCTTCTTTTTGAAACATCCTGGGCAAAAATATTTCTGATCTGATCTCTCTTTCCTAACCTGAATAATAAACACATCTTATTGCATAAACAGGCTAAGCTACGCGACTAAATCTAAAATAATTAATAAGTGCAAAGGATTTTCTGCAATATTTGTCTAATCAATCAAAGTATGGTTAAGGAGGTGTTCAAATGACTTGGACCAAAAGCAACAAATCTTCAGACAGTGTTTGGAAACAATTGCTTTCTGTCCTGACTTTATTTCTGTTCATTGCGGCAATTTTCGGACTGTCCGGTTGTGACATCGGAACAGGAGAAGGAGACGACGAGCAGAGTATGGGCGAAATTGTGGTCGGCCTGACAGATGACGAGGGCGATTTTATCAACTATACAGTCGACGTGGTGTATCTCACTCTGACCAAAGCCAACGGCGCTGTTGTGGATACCCTGCCCGTTTCAACTCGAGTGGATTTTTCCCAGTACACAGAAATGACAGAATTTTTAACAGCAGCCACTATTCCTTCCGGCTTTTACACTGCAGCCACTCTCATGCTGGATTATCAAGATGCGGATATCTGGGTCGAAGATGTAGACGGCAATGCGGTTGAGGTTGAAAGCATTCTCGATGAAGACGGCAATCCGATCACGACTCTTGAAGTGTCTGTGCGCTTGGAGGGCCGGAATTCACTCCTGATCGCACCAGGTATCCCAGCTCACCTCACCTTGGATTTCAATCTGAATGCATCGAACATAGTCGAATTTGACTTGGGGGGTTCACCAATTCTGACCGTTCAGCCTTTTCTGTTGGCTGAGCTGAATCCCGAAGCGCCTAAAATTCACCGGGTGCGAGGACCGCTCAAAGACGTGGATGTAACTGGGGGAACCTTTGAGGTCATTATCCGTCCCTTTATTCACATCCTATCCGGTGGCGATGAACATTTTGGCACGCTTGAAGTCAGGACCACTGACAACACGATCTATGAAATCAACGAAGAGGTCTATACCGGGCAGGCCGGTTTAAGCGCTCTGGATGCTATGCAGGCATTGACTGCTGTGATTGCTATCGGTGACCTTAGATTTAACCCGGCTCGATTCGAGGCTCACCATGTCTATGCCGGTTCCAGCGTCCCAGGAGGAACACTTGATGTTGTGTCTGGAAACGTGATTAGCCGCACTGGGACTGCACTGACTGTGAGAGGGGCCACTCTGATCCGCTCCGGCGGTAGCGTGTTGTTTAACGATACGCTCATAGCTCAGGTGGGATTGAATACAGTTGTCAGGCGCCAGCTTTCCTTTGATATATACGATATCGACGATATATCGATTGGACAGCGAGTCACGATATTCGGCACATTAAACATCGATGAAACCGAACTGGATGCCACCGAGGGATATGCGCGCATGCACATAACGACGCTCAGAGGCCAGGCGTTGGCTGCCGGTCCCCCCTGGTTTGTGGTCGATCTGAATTCCATAGACGGCCGACGAGTGAGCATCTTCGATTTCACCGGCACAGGAACAAGTCCGGCGGATGATGCGAATCCAGCTAATTATGAGATCGATGTGGGGACGTTGGATGTTTCCTCAATTTCAGCCGGGGCTCCGGTAAAGGTTCGCGGCTTTGTGAACACGTTTGGTCAGGCGCCGGAAGACTTCAATGCCTGGACTGTCATCGATGTTTCAAATGTGCGGGCTGCTTTAGTCATCAACTGGAGACCCCCCTCAGCGAATGCCTTTGAATATTTATCTTCCGATTATCTAACGCTCAGCCTTGAAGGCGTCGGCCTTTTCCATCATGTGCACCGAGCAGGTGTTGTCACAGACCTGACAGATCTTTTCGATTCTCCTACGATAGAACCCGAGGAAGAAGGGCAAGGCCTGTTTGTGATTTCCCAGGATGGGACTCACCAGGTCTACTTCACATTCGAGAACTTTGTGTCTGGTCTAGAAAGCCGACTCGCTAATGAGGGCACCGTGAAGAGCTTTTCTGCCTTCGGGCGTTTTGACGATGCCACTTCTACGCTGACAGCGAGACACATTGCCATAAGAATGTAATCCAGGATGAATCAGCTGGAGAAGTCGCTTTTTGTGGAGTTCGCAGCCTTATTTATTGAATGTTGTTGAGTCTAACCCACTCCGACTCAACAACCGGAATGAGCACCAAAGGCGAGGGGCCTGAGGCCCCTCGCCCACCCCTTCTTGGCTCTGTGATTTCAGGCCCCTCCACTCCCTTCCTTTTAAGCTCTCTTCAGCAGAATGAGGAGAGTTGAGGCAATTCTAGCCACTTATGTGACACGCACTGAGAAGCATATTTTCAATTTGACTCATCTCTCATTAACTGATATTCTCTTGCCTAAAACGCAGTAACCAAAGAAGTAAAAAGAGGCCCCTTTTCTTTCCCTATGACTAACAGGAAACGAATCAGAGAGATCTGTATAAAAATACTAAATTATAAAAAAAAGATCGAATGAAGTTAAAAAAGAAACTTCCCAGAAATCGAAATCTCGAACAAGTGAGAAAGCATTTTGAAATTGAAAAGTCTATTGCAGAGAAGATAAAAAGGGCCAATAGAGAAGAGCGAAAAAAAATATTCCCAGTTATGTATCATGAGCTCTTCACTAAAGTTCCTGACCATCCTCGGCTCAGTAAAACGAAAATGACTGATACGAACAGTCAGACATTGCAGTTTCTCAAAAAACACCTGAAAGATTCCACTGTTTATGTTGAATTTGGACCTGGTGATTGTCAGCTCGCCGCTGCAGTCTGTAAATTCACAAAGAAAGTCATTGCTGTTGATATTTCTGACCAGAGAAAATACAGGAGCCGTCTCCCATCGAATTTCGAATTGATTATCTACGATGGTTATGACCTCAATATGGAAAGAAATTCAGTGGATGTGGTATTCAGTGATCAGTTCATCGAACATTTGCACCCTGAAGATGTCGAATATCATTTTCAGCTGGTGAACAGGATTCTTCGCGATAACGGTCTATACATATTCAGGACACCTCATGCCTATTTCGGACCCCATGATATTTCCAAATTTTTCTCGGATGAGCCAGAAGGATTTCACCTGAAAGAATGGACTCATTCAGAGATCGAAGGAATACTGAAGAAAGTGAATTTTACTTCTTGGGATGGATTCTGGCGAATAAATAACAAGTTAAATAACGAGTACTTAAGAATTCCTTTTAGTTATTTTAGATTTGCAGAAGCCATGCTTAAAGGCCTGCCCAAAAAGCCTCAAAGAATGATCTCAAGGCTTTTTCTCCCTTTGAAGGTGTTCATGGTCGCCGTTAAATAGAATTCGCTCTACTATTTCGAAGATAACAATCTTGCACTTTCAAAAAGATTGTTTTACTTTTATTTATATTGCCTCTTGTCTGCTTTGTTTTCTGGATCATCAAGTCAAATAATTTTGCTTGCTATAAATTCAGGTATAGGGTATACTTCAAAATCAAACATCTGGTAGGAAATAGTCAAGGCAAATTGTTTTTCCCTTCCGAACGATAATTTCCTCTGACATTCACCCCCTCATGTTTTAATCAAATAATAAGGTAATAAAATGAACTTTACAGAATTAAATCTTAAGCCTCGTCTTCTTCGGGGAATCAAGGAACGAGGCTATACAGAAATAACGGCCGTTCAGGAACAAACCCTTGCGAAAACACTTCAGGGTATGGACGTAGCCGTTCAATCCCAAACCGGAACCGGCAAAACCGCGGCCTTCCTGGTCACTCTGTTCAACGGTATGCTCACTAATAACGCTCTCCAAAGAAAAAAGGCTCTAATCATTGTGCCGACACGGGAACTGGCGGTTCAGATCGAAAAAGAAGCTCAGCTTTTGAACAGCCATATGGACTTCTCAATCGGCAGCTTTTACGGCGGTGTGGGCTATGTCCGCCAACTGGCTTTATTGAAAAAAGGCTTGGACATCGTCATCGGCACGCCGGGAAGGCTGCTGGATTTGAGCGAAAGAGGCCAATTAAAGCTAAAAGAAATCAGAATCCTGGTCATCGACGAGGCTGATCGCTTGTTCGACATGGGATTTCTTCCGGACATCAGAAAAATTCTTCGGAAAATGCCCTCCCGCAATGTCCGACAGAACATGCTTTTTAGCGCAACACTGAACCGCTTCTCCAGAAAAATCGCCGCCGAACACATGAACCGTCCGGTGTTCATCGAAGTCACTCCAGAGCGGCTGACAGTGGATACGATTTCACAGGAACTCTACCATGTGAAAAGCCATATCAAGATGAATCTCATGCTGGGCATTCTCAAGGCGCAGGCTCCCCAAAACGCCCTGATTTTCACGAATATGCGGCATGCCGCTTTCCGTCTGTCCAAGAAATTACAGCACAACGGATTCCGCAGCCAACACCTGACTGGGGATCTTCCTCAGAGCCGCAGATTGAAAATCATTAACGATTTCATGGCTGGAAAGTTCGCTTTTCTAGTCGCCACAGATGTGGCTGCCCGAGGACTCCATATTGACAGCCTGGAAATGGTCATTAACTATGACCTTCCCCAGGATTGTGAAAATTATGTGCACCGGATCGGACGGACAGCCCGCGCCGGGAATTCAGGCAAGGCTATTTCGCTGGCCAGCGAGGGCACAGCCGACCACCTCGATGCCATTGAATCGTTTATTGGCATGAAGATTCCCGTTCAAACAGCGGACATTGAACTTTTTGCCACGGACAAAAGCTTAGGATTCAGTTGCGAAAAGAGATTTCGAAACAATGGATCCAAAAAAAATGGTCGCGCCAACTTCAACTCTAAAAATTCACAGAGGAAAAAAAAGTCCACGCAGATCTAGACTCTCTGTGATTTAAAAAATTTAAGAATCATGAATTATTGATGTGGCGACTCCTCATCCAGGGAGAAAGAGGTTTGGCAAACTGAATGAGGTGCCATTGGTGAGTGCCAAGTATCTCAGGACGAAGAGAACTGAGCAATTAATGCTCTTAAAATAAAATTCCAGTTTACGCTATATTTCTCCTTTTTCTTTTTTCTCTTTTTCTTCTCTCTCTTGTCCTTTCTCTTTTCTTTCTTTCTTTTCTCTCATATTTTTTCTTTCAGAATTCCTTTTTAGAATTTATCAGTTGAATACAACCTCACCCATTCCACTCAGAATGTTTCACCTCTCACAGGAGGCTGGTTCCTATAGCCCTGATATGAACAAGCAATCAAAAAGATGATTGAGGCGTTTTTCAGGCAGAATTTTCCCTTTTTTTGACTAGAATGACTTGTGTATTTAAGAATTTGTGGGGCAAACAGTCGAGCCTAGTAATCCTAAAAGAGGCTCTAATGCAAAATTCAGCTATGGTATTGAAAATCGGAGTGCCGGCTATCAGAAGCGTCTTCCTCCCCCGGGTCTTCCTCGGCCAAAACCTCCTCCACCTCGACGGTCATCCCGACGAGGACGGGCCTCGTTGACCCGAAGATTGCTTCCTTTTAAGTCTTTGCCGTCAAGTCCGGAGATAGCGGCCTGTGCTTCAGTGCTGTTGGACATCTCCACAAATCCAAATCCTCTTGACTCCCCGGTGAATCTGTCTGTGATGATTTTGACAGAGGAGACCTCCCCAAAGGCTTCAAAAGCCTCCCGCAAATCGTCTTCTTTGGCCTCCCGTGGTAAATTCCCTACATAAATATTCATTCTGGCTTCCTTTTGATATTTGATTTCTAATAAGGGAGGGAATGTTTTTTATTTGTTGAAATTTCCCCTAATCCTCTGTGATCGCTGCCTCTTCATGAAAACGGGCAGTTCTCTTCAATTTCAACAAATTAATACTACCATAACCAAAATTTAAATTCAATTAAATCAGAAAAAAACCAAGATTATTTGAATTATCATATGTCCACGCGATTTTAATGGAATTCGTCTGTTGGAAGAAGTCTGTGGTTGACAGTTATCTCATAAATCATTATCCTGTTGCTAAGTAAACAAAGGGACTAATGAGGACTAAATGCCGAAATATCATGCGGGGAATCCTGACTCTCATCGATTCAGTGGTGAGTTCAAGACTCGAACAATCACGGCTGAGGACATCTCTGTTTCCCGTAGAATGACTATCGAGAAGCCTCCTAAGGAATTCACAAGAGGATCCACTTTTACTGGAAAACTTGAGATCATTCATACCCCCAACCTCAGCTTTTTAACCGAGCGCCTTTCTCCCTTTAATAATCAAACATTCTTCGTGATAGGAAGGAATTCACAATGAGAGATGTACCCAAATCATTACTTGCAGGAGTGGGTTTTATTGCACTGGCCACTCTACTTTTGGAAGTGAACATCACTCGTATTTTTTCAGTGACGTTGTGGTATTACTTCGGCTTTTTGGCGATATCCCTAGCGTTGTTAGGGATAGCTGCAGCTGGAGTTCTCTGTTACCTATACGCAAAGAGGCTGATAGGGGATAATTACGCCAAGCACCTAACAAGGTTTTCGGTTCTCTTCGCGTTGTTTACTCCTTTATCAATTTACCTGCACCTCAGCATGGACCTGTCCAGATTCAGTCTTTTCCGTGCGAACTTCTATTTGATTTTGGGAGTGCAATTATTGTTTCTATTCATATCTTTTTTCCTTGCGGCGATGTGTATAACCATTGCTCTGTTCCGTTACAGTGCGAAAATCAGCACAGTCTATTTCAGCGATCTCGTCGGCGCATCCATAGGATGTCTTATTGTGGTTCCCCTCCTTTTCCATTTCAGTGCTCCCTCTATAACTTTTGTGGCTTCCATCTTTGCGTGTCTCGCGGCATTGGCATTTTCTCTTGAGTTGAAGCTACGCTGGGTAAAGGTGTTGATGGCAGTTCTGTCCGTTATTTTCATAGTTTTATTTTTGGTTAATGACCGATGGGATTTATTGAAGGTCGTTACTATTAAAAGCTACAGCGCTGATACACCTCAAGAACATGAAATAAACAAGGTTTTTGAGAAATGGAGTCCGGTTTCTCGAGTGGCAGTGTTTGCTCCAAGAAATAAAAGCTATAAAGACCAAAAATACCAAACAATGAGGGTGACCAACGACGCGGGAGCTCCGACTCTACTGTATCAATTTGATGGAGACTTCTCAAAGGTTGGTTACCTGAAAGCTGATTCTCGCCAAATCGTCCATCATCTCAAGCCAAACGCTGACGTGCTGATTATCGGCTCTGGAGGAGGTGTGGATGTCTTCACCTCCCTCCTGTTTAATACAAAAAAGATCACCGCAGTAGAGATTAATCCTGTGATCGGTAAACTGGTTACTGAAACCTATGCTGATTACATAGGCCGAATCTTCAAGGACCCGCGCGTGACATTGCACATAAATGAAGGACGCAATTTCACAGCTGGCTCCAAAGATCTTTATGATATTATCCAGATCACCATGATAGATTCCTGGGCAGCCGCCGCTTCAGGCGCCTATCTCTTTAACGAAAACACCCTCTATACCTATGAGGCAGTTCAGGATTATTACACGCATCTAAAGGAGGATGGAATCCTATCCATCACGCGCTATTTTTACTGGGACGAAGCCCTGCGCCTGAGCAATATCTTTATCCAGTATTTGATCGATAATGGTGTGAATGACATTGAAAAACGGTTGATCGTTGTGGTTGAGGCCGAACGTAAATACCGGCGAGCCACAGTGCTTCTCAAGAAAGGCATGTTTATTCCCGAAGAAATTTCAACTGCCATCAATACCGCTAGGCGATTTGATTACAGTGTGGTTTACGCTCCCCAGGCTAATAAGGAGGATCTGGATTCATCTACTTATTCCGACAATATAAGAGCCTTGATCGATCCCAAGGCGTACGCTCAAATAGGCCGCGAGGATTTTATCCAGTCATATCCCAAGAATATCAATCCCCCCACGGATAATCGTCCTTTTTTCTTCTTCATGAGATATTTCCGTGATATTTTCCGTTCTGATCCTGAAGACCATGCCGCTCGCCGTATCGCGTTACCTCTTCTCTATGGGATGTTCATAAGCTTTGGTGTTATTGGGATACTCACGATATTCCTTCCTCTTTATCTGAGTCGAAGCGCAGAGATCAGAAGGGTTCAGTATCGTCTCCGAAGCCTGATATACTTCGTTGGATTGGGGATAGGATTCATGCTCATCGAGATCTCACTTATCCAGCGGTTGACCATATTCCTGGGGCATCCGACTTATTCATTCGTTGTTGTTCTTGCCACCCTTCTTTTTTCCAGTGGAATAGGCAGTATGGTCTCGGGTATTTGGGCACCAGGTTCAGCACCTCGTAAGCTGCTGACTGTTCTCGCACTCATACTTGGCATCATCCTGATCTATATCCTTTTTCTGTATGATTCTTTCACTGCCTTCATGTGGCTCAGCAAGCCAATCAGAATTTTGACATCTGTTGTGCTGATAATCCCTCCAGGTTTTTTTATGGGCATGTGTTTTCCCATGGGCATACAGATCGTCAGAAAGTTCCATGAGCACCTTGTGCCGTGGGCATGGGGGGTCAACGGAGCTTTTTCTGTGTTTGCGTCTATTTTTTCCCTGGTTATAGCGCTCAATTTCGGATTCAAGGCAATGATGGGAGTCGGATTAGCCTTTTATGGAATGGCTTACGTTGTCATCTACACGCTTCGAAAAAGAGTGGCATAGCGATTCTATTCCTTTATCACAAAGTGATCATTGATTTTCAGAATTTATTAACGTGGATTATTCACGAGTCGAGATTGCCGTAGAAATTGTTGTGAAGAGAGAATCGAATGCGGCAATCTCATCTTGGCTTGCAAAGGAAACAAATCGTCGGGGAGATCCAATGGGGTGTGCCCACATGGTAGCTGGTCACTACCCTTGTTCCGCTCGAGAAGAGGAGTCAGTCATAAACAGCCATGGCCAAGCCCTCCAATGTTCACTCATACATCAACGAATCCACAGGGTTGGCCGCTGCCGCTTTGATAGACTGGTAGCTGACTGTCAGTATGGCGACCAACAATACAAAAAATCCTGACAGCACAAATGTCCAAATTCCGATATCGATGCGGAAGGCGAAATTCATCAGCCACTTATCCATGAAATAATAAGCCACAGGCCAGGCAATACAGTTAGCCAGCAGAACCCATTTTGTGAACTGCTTGGAGAGCATGAGGACAATGCCTCCAACCGAGGCTCCGAGAACTTTGCGGATTCCGATTTCTTTAGTCCGGCTTTCGGCTGTAAACGAAGCCAATCCCAACAGCCCCAGGCAGGCGATGAATAATCCCAGGAAAGTAAAGATTCCGAATACATTCCCAATCTGTTCATCCGCACGGTATTGACGGTCAAAGTCTGTATCCAGAAAGAAGTGCTCGAAAGGATGACTCGGCCACAAAGTCTTCCACTGAGATTTGACAAAGGCCAGAGTCTCATTCAGATCAGAGATATCTATGGAGAGAGTGATGCACCTGAAAGTCCACGGTAAAAACTCCATGACCAGAGGTTCGACCTCAGATTGGAGTCCGCGGTAATGGAAATTCTTAGTCACACCGATTATCGGATTCACCCGTCCTCCGTGTCCTGTGAGCAGTCGCTTTCCGAGTGCTTCCTCAGGATTGGTCCAGCCAAAGGCTTTGACTGCCGCTTCATTGATGAGAAAAGCTCCCATGAAATCTGTCTTCATATCTTTTTGAAAAGCTCGTCCAGCCACCATATCGATTCCATATTCAGGAATAAAATCGTCATCAAAATACATATGGAACATCGATTGATTTTTATCATCCTCCTCTCCAACCAGCTTGATGGCAAAATTTGAAACTCCTCGCCCCGGAACAGTGGAGGAAACCGTGACTCCGGTTATAGAGGCGTGCTTGGAAAACATATCTTTTATTGATGCGAAATTTTCCTGGATGTCGATTCCACCCCGGAGAGGGAGAATGAGTTTCTGTTCTTTTTCAAATCCCAAATACTGGTTTTTCATGAAGTTGAACTGCTTGTACATGGTTAAAGTCCCGATAATAAGCATGACAGAAATCGCAAACTGGACGACCACAAGAACCGTCCGCAAGGCTAAACCGCAAGAGCCAGCCCGTTGAACCCCCTTAAGAGTCACAGCCGGTCTGAAAGCCGAAAGCACGAACGCAGGATACAAGCCTGCGGTCATTCCCACAAGGACTGCACCGCCGATGAGGGAGAACAAAACAACTGGGCTAAGAAGCGCGTCGAAGCTCAAGGATATTCCGGTCAAATCGTTCAAAAGGGGAATCGCAAACTTGGCTATGACCATTCCCAATCCTAACGAAAGAAAGGCCACCAGCAGTGACTCTCCCAAAAATTGGCCGATAAGCTGAAGCTTTTGAGCGCCCACAACCTTGCGCAAACCGACTTCTTTCGCCCTGTTCGCTGCGCGCGCGGTGGAGAGATTCATGAAGTTCAGACAGGCAATGATGAGGATGAAAAGGCCCACAAAGGAAAAAATAGTGATATAGACAGGATTTCCTGGAGGCTCGGTCTCATACCGGAGATGAGAATGAAGGTGAATACTGGACAACGGCTGCAGGAAGTAATGATAAGTGGATCCCCAGCTCTTCAGCTGTTCCCCGATATATTTATCGGCAAGAGGGCTGATTTGTTGGGAAAATTCCTGCACATTCACATCCGGTCTCAGCTTTAAATAGGTATAGAACATGGTCGAATACCAGTTAGACATCTCCTGCCAGTCTTTGAGCGTCTCTAAAGAAGCGATCAAATCATACTTCAAATGCGTATTTTCCGGGCAATCCTTCACAACCCCTGTTATCTCGTATTCCTGCTGATTGATCTCCAGAGTAACTCCCAGGGGATTGGCGTTGCCGAAATACTTAATCGCCATCCTCTGTGACACCACCAGTGTATTCGGCCGGGTCAGGGCTCCCTGCTGATTTCCCTGGATAAACTGAAAAGTTAAAACATCAAATAGTTCCTGGTCCGCATATATGAAACGGCCTTCATAGAAGAATGTGTCTTTCTTCCTGACCAACTGGGAACCCGAAAAGGTAAATGCCCGGGCAACGTATTCCACCTGAGGATAATCGGATTTCAATGTTGGAGCGACCATGGGTGAAACTGGAACAAAAACACGGTTTGCGGTTTTAGTGCGGATATCCTGAACGACCCGGCATACCCTTTCGACATCCTTATGATACCTGTCATAACTCAATTCATGACGGATATAGGTGAGGATGAGGAGACAACAGGCCATGCCGATAGCAAACCCGGCAATGTTGATAAAAGAATACCCTCTGTGTCT
>CAYFVQ010000120.1:0-2981 GCA_964346585.1 uncultured Eubacteriales bacterium
TCCTGTTGTCCGCAGTGATGTGCGGTTCATGGTTGCGGAAGTCACCATTGAAGGAAGCAGGTTCAGGAGCGGTCCATCCATCCTTTTCCCAACGGGAGACCATAATGTTCATTCCGCGGTTGAAATAAAACTCTTTGCCGTCCGCTGAAAAAGTGCAGGAAAATTCACGGCCGCCCTTTGTGGAGACGATTCCTGGGGCAAAAGCTTCTTTTTCTAAACCGGGGGGCTTTTGTCCCAAATAGGGACCTTTTAATCCTGTTTGCTGCCCGGGTGCGAAAAGGGAGCCTTCGGTTGCAACGGGATGATACTCTTCGAAAAGCTCGTCTATGCGTTCTAGGCGGGATTTGGCATTTTCATTCCGAGGATTGAGTTCTAAGGACTTTTTGTAGTAACGGATAGTGTTGTACTTGTCGCCCCAAAAAAGATAGGCTTCGGCCAGGCTGTCGTAAACATTGGCGGATTGGGGAAAGGTTTCGACGTTCATTCGGAAAACGTTCACAGCATGCCAGATATTGTTCTGCCTTAGCAGCTTGTATCCCAAGGCATTGAACTGTCTTTCGCTTATAAAATATTTGTCCGGCTGATTTTTGAGCTCCTGGAATTTTTTCTTTGCTTCGGCAGTACCCTTTTTCATGAACATATCTTCGATGACATCTGCAGCGGAGATTAAAAGCTGGCCCCAGAAGGCCTCGATATTTCTTTCATGAAAGGTGCGGATTCTTTCTTCACTGTGGCCCCGTTCCCTGAGGTAATAATATTTCTCTTGGAGAGGAAATTTTTCTTTAACCTGTTCTAAGGTAAGGCCCTGTTCTTTGGCCTTATTCAGGCCTTCCCAGAGAGTTTTGATATAGTCCCTCCACATGGCAAGCTTTTCTGCTTCCCAGATATCCATATGTCCGGGAATGACCTTTGACGGCGCGTCATCTCCGTCCAGCGCCCTGTGCAGCACCTCGAGCCAGCGGTCGATATCAAGTACGGGCTGGCCGGCAAAAAGCGGAACCCATCTTTGATCCAGAAAAAGGTCTCCGGTCATCAGGATTCCCTCCTCCGGGATGTGGATGAAGATATCAGCCGTGGAATGGGCCCGGCCGAAATAGTCCAGTTTAACCGTGAGATCTCCGAGGTCGAGAACCACCTGGTCGCTGAAGGTGGTTTTGGGAGGTGTTAAGACAAATTCATTTTTAAAGTCGTTGATTTGTCGCTTCAGGGTTGTTAGAGAAGCCTGGATATTGTGGGCTTCCTCAGAGTCGGCCTGAACGCTTTTTAAGCGGGCTGTCTCGCTCTGGAACCTCTGTTCCAGATTGGCGATCCAGCGGGGAATATAAGCTTTATCCTGAGCCATCCCGGATATGACATTATCGTGTCCAATAATAACAGCATCAGAAAAGATTTGGTTACCGAAGGTGTGATCCCAGTGGTAGTGGGTGTTGATGACATAGGCGAAGTCGCTTCGGCCGAATTCTTTCTCTATGATCCCGCGCATTTTGGCTGCCGTGGAGGGAACGCGCGTGGTGTCGACGACCACTATTCCCTTTTCTGAAGCCACGGCCACAACATTGTTGTGCATTATAGTTTCTGAGAGGATCAAAACTCGGTCGCTCAATCTTTGTGTTGTTATGGGGATATCATCATCCGTCTGAGCTGCCAGAAACGCAGAACAGAAGAATAAAACGAGACAGCACGTCAGAACCTTTTTAAATTTCATCTTTCCTCCTTAAAAAAAAATACTCTTCCGGTTTCGATGGATGTCAATAATAGAGTGTGAATGTAAAGTTTTTTTAATGATACTTCCCTTATCAAATCGGCTCTCTCAGGAAAATATAATAGCACCCTACATTTTCTATTTCAGAGCAAAAAATATGCCAATATTTTCTCATGCAGTCACTTCATTTCGTGAGGCATTTATTCGGCCTCAACTTGATTTCTGGAGTAAAAACTTCATGTGTCATTCCTTTCGGCCTAAGATTGGGGTAGGGACCTTTAGATTCACTTTCTCACAATCGTATAAGACCGTCTGATGAAAGAAAGCTGAGCATGATGAATCTTGCCTTTTTCATCGCGGCTGAAGATCAAGGTCCAGGGCGCCTGCTTGAAATAAAAGAAGTCCTTGGCCACAGGGTAGATTTCATCGGGTCCGAATTCTATGATTTTAAGCCGCCCGCCTTCTCTCCAAATTTCAAGCATTAAATAATCCCCGATATAGTACTTTCCGATGTATTCATCCAGTTCTGCGGGAGAAAGCTTGATGGGATTCGGTTTTTTGAAATAGAGGTGCCTTGGAAACCGCCCCTGGTTGTCTTTAACATTTGTGGAAAGGCCCTTTTCCTTCAGCATCTCAATGATGTTGTCGTGCCCGCTGCGGTAAGCATAGTGCATGGCTGTCCAGCCTTCATTCGTCTTAATCATTGGATTTGAGCCGTGATCCAAAAGATATTCAACCACATGGATACATCCCCGCCAGATAGCGGTATGCAATTCGGTCATGCCCCATTGGTTTCGGCTGTTGAGTTTGGCCCCTTTTTCGACCATCAGTTTGATGATCTCCACGTTATCATGATGCACAGCCCAGTTGATTTGCGTCCCTCCATCTCCGCCGATAACGTTCAGATCCGCTCCTTGTTTGATCAAAAACTCTGCGACATCCCAATGGGCGCGCATGCAGGCCCAATGAAGAGCTGTATATTTATTTTTGTCTATCGCATTCAGTTTCGAAGGATCCTTTGCCAGTATTGTCTTTACGGTCTGCAAATCTCCGCTTTTGGCCGCTTCAACAATCGGCTCATCTGAAGCTATTAGAAATTTGCCTATAATAACAAGAATGATTAGTAGCGATATTTTTTTCATGATATTTTCCTCCAAGTTATTTATTGAAGAAATTATTGTATCCTGAATGATATCGAAATCATTTCGGCTATATAATCATTCCTTTTCATCCGCTTTAAATTTTTCAATGATTTTCGCATCCACCCAGTAAATGTTCT
>CAYFVQ010000121.1:0-80367 GCA_964346585.1 uncultured Eubacteriales bacterium
GTATTCGAGAACTCCTCTTTAGCCGTCAGAAAGGCTTAGAGAGCTTCATTAAAATGCTAAAAACTGAAACTATCCAACTAAAACTTTTTTACCCTTAAAATTTTTGGGGGAACTTCACAATACTATCCCATTGAACAATTATCTGAAAAGTATTAGGATGAAAAAGTCTTTGTTAAAAAGTCAATACTTTGACAAGCATCCTTACTTCTCAAAATGAATATTCTTGAAGTCAACAACCTCTCTGCTGGCTATGAAAACAGCTATGTCATCCAAGATATCTCTTTTTCACTGAAAAAGGGCGAATTCCTATCCATTCTTGGGAAAAACGGCTCTGGAAAAAGTACTTTGATCAAGGCCCTTCAAGGTTTGTTGAAGAATGTCTCCGGACGAATCTCGGTCAACGGCAATGATGTTTTCTCCCAGAGCGTTAGGCAACTCGCAAAAATAATCGCTTATGTGCCCCAGATATTCAGCTCATCTTTTGAGTTCAACGTGGCAGAAACCGTTCTCATGGGAAGGTATGCTCATCAACGCCGATGGGAAAGTTCCTCCGCCGATGACTCCAAGATAATCGAGGAAGTCATGTCTCTGACGCAGATTGAAAACCTGAGAGAGAAAAAAGTCGCCCATCTCAGTGGAGGAGAACGTCAAAGAGTCTTTATTGCCCGAGCGCTCGCCCAAGACACCCCACTCCTCTTCCTCGATGAGCCCAGTTCCCATCTGGATATCAATTACCAGGTCGAAATCTATCAAATCCTCAAGCGCCTCCAAGAAGAAAAGGGGAAAACCATCCTGACGACTGAGCATAACATTAACCTCGCTATCCCGTACTCCCAGAAGATCATGTTCCTTAAAGACGGCAGAGTTCAAGCCCTGGGCCCTCCGGATGAACTGGTCACAAAGAAGAACATCATGGAAGTCTTCGCGGCAGCGGTAGAAATCAGGGAAAATATCCACTCCAAGCTCCCTGAGATATCGCTTATCCCGGGAACGGGAAGAAAGGCATGAGCTCCAAAAAAACATCCACAGTTGGACTGCTTATTTTACTTGTCGTCTGTAGCCTTGAAGCGCAGGAGACAATCATCAAGGATGACCACGGTTTCGCTTTCGATATAACATCCCCGCCTCAAAGAATCATCTCCCTGGCGCCCAACATCACCGAAACTCTCTTCGCACTCGGATTGGGAGAAAAAGTTGTCGGGGTCACCCGTTACTGCGATTTCCCTGAAGACGCGTTGCAAAAAGAGAAAATCGGAGGAATGGTTGACCCAAACCTGGAAAAGATCATCGCCCTTAAAGCGGATTTGATCATTGGCTTCCGGGGAAATCCCTTAGCGACTATCGAACGACTCAGAAATCTCAATCTTCCTGTATTTGTTTTGGATACCGGGACGACCATCGAGTCCACACTTTCTATCGTAAACAAAATAGGAACCGTCACACATGCTGAAAAAAGAGCCGAACTTTTCATCCACTCTCTCAGAGAGAGGTATGAAAAAATACTCGCAGCCCTTCGCAGCGTCAAACAGGAACCGAAAGTCTTCCTCTCTCTTCACGGCACAGGCCTCTGGACCTGTGGACAGGAAAGTTTCCTCAATGACCTGATCAACAAAGCGAGAGGAGTGAACATTGCCGGAACCATACCGCGGAAATGGCTGAATTATAACCGAGAGCATCTCATTCATGAAAATCCCGAGGTCATTATCATTCTTTCCAAATCCAAACAAGACTTCCTCAAAACCAAAAAGTGGATCAAAAGCGAAGCTCATCTCGAAGGCACAAAAGCTGTTGACGCAGACAGGATATATTTTCTGGACGAAAATCTAGCCACCCGGCAAGGCCCTCGGCTCATAGAGGCGCTCGAAGAGTTGGCTCGTCTCCTTCATCCTCAGTGTTTCGAGAAAGAATAATGAAAGCAAGGTCGAAAAGGTTGACTCTTCTTGCCGTCTTGCTTTTCCTGTTCATTTCAGGCTTTTTGCTTTCTCTCCTTGGAGGACCCGTGGAGACAAGTCCTGGGGATCTGTTTGATTTCTTTTTTCATAACCTGAATGATCCAACCTTAAGAAAAATTTTCATTGATATCAGGCTATCCCGCGCGCTGTTGGCCTTTCTGGTCGGCGCCAGTCTTTCCCTTTCCGGAGCCATCCTCCAGGGATACTTCCAAAATCCGATGGCGGGTCCGTTTGTTGTGGGCGTCTCTTCCGGGGCCTCCTTCGGCGCAGTCCTGTGTATTTATCTGGGATTGAATGTCCGGTTTTTCGGCTTTTCCCTCCAGAGTCTATTTGCTTTTGCCTCTGGCTTCGCCATCGTCTTTCTTGTTTATCTCCTTTCGCAGAGAAAAAAAGTGTTTAAGGTCGAAACCCTTCTGCTGACCGGGATCGCGGCAGGCGCACTTGCTTCCGCTTTAACGTCTTTTTTAATATTCTTCAAATCAGAAGATTTCGAACAGGCCGTTTTCTGGCTGCTCGGAAGCTTTAAGCTCTCTGACTGGAATCAAATTATCGCTGTTTTCCCCTACTTCCTGTTGTGTTTCGGTTTGGCTCAATGGCTGGCCAAGGATATGAACCTCTTGGTTCAAGGCGACGAAATCGCTCAATCACTGGGCTGCCCTGTGAACCGAGTCAGGAAAACTTTTTTGGCTGTTTCCACGCTGCTCGCCGCCTCTTCTGTCTCAGTCAGTGGGATCATCGGTTTTGTCGGCCTGGTTGTTCCTCATTGGATCCGAATCCTCATCGGACCTGATCACAGGCATCTTTTCTTTTTTTCCGCTTTAACAGGAGGCATCTTTCTCGTTTACTCCGACTTCCTGGCCCGCACGATTCTCTCTCCGACAGAACTTCCTATCGGGATCATCACTGCAGCCGTGGGTGCTCCTTTCTTCATCTATCTACTGAACCAACGTCGATAGAAGACGAGTTTCCCGTTCCATTATGAATGGATCAGTATCGATCGTCCTCTTGAAAAAATCAGGCTGTGTGTTGAGAAACCGTGCCCGCTCCTCCTTCAAACGGTTTTCTCCACCCAAAAGCCTTCGCAAAATAAAAGTATTGATTTCGCTGGGGGAAAAGCTGTGTGTTTTCGATGCACTCAGCCAGATCTACAGTCCATCCTGTTAACACGGATATGAAAATACTTTCTTATTGAAAGGACATCTTGCTCCCATTCTGATTGAAATGCTAAAATGAGTCATACCATGAAGTTTTTCTTTGTCCGCGACCACCAGCACAAATACAGGTATTTCTCTTCCGGGCCCACCAGCCAAATCCAGATCAAAACTTCCCGCTGGAAAGAACTCCTGGAACTGGCCAAAAAGAAACTCACCCTTCTTCCTCAAAAGACCCTGTGGCAGGAACAGGCGTTCGGAAAAGCCTTGAAACTCAACGAGGACAGAATTCAGATCTTCTATTCCGGGAAACCGGAGAAAAAAAGAATCAAAACTCGATTTTATTTCTTCCTCCAGAAACAGAGAACCAAACACGTCGTCCTTCTTATCGGAGAGACTCTGCTTCTTCCCATAAGTGGGTTGGCCATGTTCCTCCCCGGACCCAATGTTTTTTTCGGCGTCCTGGCCCTTATGATGATCACTCATTGGCAGGCATTCAGGGGTATCAATAAAACACTCAAGAAAAATTTCGAGTTTATCTCTTCCCCCCTGTTTAAAGAATGGGAACAAGCTCAGGAAGCCGAAGAAGAAGAAGTTTATCTCAATATTTTTAAAAAGATCGAAAAAGAGTTCAACCTTGAGGACATTCAAAAAGTCCTCTGGAAATAGGTTTTCATCCTCTTCTTCCCTTCTTCATGAGTCCGACGCCCTGTTTTTGGCTCCCTATCCAAGATAGCAGGTTACTTTCAGGCTTCTCTATGCTGATTCGACACTCAGATTAAAGCCGATCATTCTTTTTTCACTATTGTATTTTTTCTTTCTGTATCGCTTCTATTCATTTGACAAAACCAATATTTTGGTTTATTTTCATAAGCACCATGTCGCTGACCCTAAACCAGTTTTTATTCCTCGTGATCACTATCGTCATTGTCGTTGCAGGCACATTCCTGGTCACTCTGATTACGCAACTTCGCAAGACAGCCAAGGAGGGTGAAAAAACGCTCAAAGAGTTGAGAGAACTTGCCGAGAATTTGAAGGAAACAGACAAAAAAGTCAAAGAAAAAATGGATGATTTGAGTGTTACCCTTGAAGCTACAAAAAAATCAGCCTCTGGGATAGCGGATATCGTTGGATTCATGACTACAAAAATCATCCGGCCCTCCTCGAAATACTGGCCGATGCTGTTTCCGATTCTTCGTTTTGGTTGGCGGCAAATAAAGAAAAGGAAACGAAAGGAGGAAAAAAATGGCAAATAATAAAAACTCCTGCTTTTTGGAATCCACGCTCTCATTCATGATCGGCGCAGCCACAGGATTCGTTCTGGGTGTCCTCTTTGCTCCGGCAAGCGGTGCGGAAACACGGAAAAAAATTCATGAAGGTGCAGTTAAAACCGGAGAGAAAGCGAAGGAAAGTTACGAGAAAGTTGCCAGAGAAGCTGAGAAAGGCATAAAAGTCGTAAAGGAAAAAACAGCCGAAGGAATCGACTCTATCAAGGAGTTTGTTGAGAAGAAAAAGGCAGAACTCTTTAGAAAATCACCCGAGGAACCCGCAAAGGTGGAACCAGCAAAAAAATAAGCATTCAATAAACTCATTAAAAAAACGCTCCTTCTCATAGAACCAGAAATACACATCTATAAAAAACCCAGAGGATTCCAAAATGGCAAAAACAACCATAAATGAAATTAGAGCCAGAGAAATCCTTGACTCCCGAGGAAATCCCACCGTCAGCACACAGGTTATGCTGGAATCTAGCGTTAGAGGAGAGGCAGCTGTCCCTTCAGGGGCTTCCACAGGCACCCATGAAGCTCTTGAATTAAGAGATGAAGATTCATCGCGCTACCTGGGGAAGGGCGTCCTCAAAGCTGTCGCCAACGTGAAGGAAATCATTACACCTGAGATTGTGGGGATGGATGCTCTCGAGCAGGAAGAGTTGGATAGACGGCTCATTCAACTGGATGGAACACCAACAAAGAAAAAATTGGGAGCCAACGCCATTCTTTCCGTCTCCATGGCAGCGGCTCAAGCAGCGTCTCAAGCCCTGAACACACCTCTTTACCATTATCTGGGCAAAAGAGAGAACTACATTCTGCCTGTTCCCCTGATCAATATTCTCAACGGAGGGTCTCACGCCGATAACAACGTTGATATCCAGGAATTCATGATCGCTCCCGTCGGTAGCCCGAATTTCTCTGAAGCCATAAGGGCGTCGGCAGAGGTCTTTCATCACTTGAAAAAAATCCTCCGCAAAAAGGAATACAGCACGGCTGTGGGCGACGAAGGGGGTTTTGCGCCAAACTTAAAATCCAACGAGGAAGCCCTCGATCTGATCCTCGAGAGCATCGAAGATGCCGGCTACAAACCAGGCAAAGATATTTATCTCGCTCTCGACGCAGCCGCTTCCGAATTCTACTCTGACGATAAATACGTTTTCAAGAAATCAGACGGTTCAAAAAGATCTTCCGCCGAAATGGTCGAATTCTATCAAAATCTGGTTGAAAACTACCCCATTATTTCCATTGAAGATGGCTTTGCTGAAGATGATTGGGATGGATGGAAACTCATGACGGATGTGTTGGGAGATAAAATCCAGATCGTCGGGGACGATATTTTCGTCACAAACCTGGAAAGATTCAAGAAAGGAGTGAGCCAGGGAATAGGCAATTCAATCCTTATCAAGTTGAATCAAATCGGCACTCTCAGCGAAACAACGGAAACTGTGAGGTTTGCCCACGAGAATGGATATTCGGCTGTGATTTCCCACCGTTCAGGAGAGACTGAGGACACATTCATCGCAGATTTAAGTGTCGCTTTGAATACAGGCCAGATCAAAACCGGTTCTTTGAGCCGAAGCGAAAGAGTGGCCAAGTATAACAGGCTTTTGGAAATAGAGGAGGATCTCGCAGACAGAGGAAACTACGCTGGTACTCAAGCCTTCATGAAGTATATCTCCTGAATCAGCTCGGAAATTGAAGCAAAGAACAGACCTGGATTATTCACGAGTCGAGGTTGCCGGAGATACGAGGCACAGCACATGAAGCTGTGGTCGTCCACCGCGATTGTGCTGTAACAAAGTAGATTCGGTAAGATCGGCTCGCCCAAAGGGTAAAAAATGCCGATGATAAAATTTTCATCCTCAACATGAAGGACAAGGAAGAACTCAGCAAGAAAATTCCTTTAAAACATATCTATCTAGCATATGAATGAATTTTAATTAAGTAATCGGCAGTTTTTATGAATAATTCAGGCTAGTTAAGTCAAAGCACAGATTTTGGTTTCTCTCAAGGACAGGATCCAATAAAGCAGTACATCGTAAACCCACTCAGACAATGGCTTCAGAAAAGGAAAGAAAAAGCAAATTCTTCACGTCATCAGGGATTGAAACAAAAAGAGTTTATACCGAAAAAGATCTGGCTGATTTTTCCGTCAAACAAGACCTGGGCGAACCAGGAAAATATCCTTTCACCCGCGGTGTTTATCCCACCATGTACAGGGGAAAGCTGTGGACAATGCGCCAGTATGCGGGCTTTGGGACAGCCGAGGAATCAAACAAGAGATACCGCTTTCTTCTCTCTCAAGGCCAGACCGGGATAAGCGTGGCTTTTGACCTGCCCACTCAAATGGGCCTTGACTCGGACAATCCTCTGTCCCATGGGGAGGTAGGGAAAGTCGGAGTGGCCATCGACTCTCTTGAAGACATGGAAACCCTTTTCCGACGCATTCCCCTAAATGAAGTCAGTGTCTCTATGACGATCAACTCCACCGCAGCCATTATTCTCGCCATGTATCTGGCTTTGGCTGAAAAAAAAGGAGTCAAGTGGTCCGATCTTTCCGGCACTATCCAGAACGACATCCTTAAGGAGTACGTTGCTCGGGGAACCTATATTTACCCTCCTCAAGCGTCTATGAAAATTATCACAGACATCCTTGCCTTCTGTCATAAAAACGTTCCTAACTGGAATACGATGAGCATCAGCGGCTACCATATCCGGGAAGCCGGAGCCACAGCGGTTCAAGAACTGGCTTTTACTTTTGGCAATGCTGCCGCCTATGTGGCGGCGGCCATGGAATCTGGACTCGATGTAGATACCTTTGCCCCTCGCCTTTCATTTTTCCTGGCATCACACAATAATTTTTTTGAAGAAATTGCCAAATTCCGCGCGGCCAGACGAATCTGGGCTCGACTCATGAAAGAGAAATTCCATGCAAAAAATCCGCATTCCTGGAAATTCAGGTTTCACACCCAGACAAGTGGCGTAACGCTTCTTGCCCAACAGCCAGAAAATAATGTGGTCAGAGTGGCCCTTCAAGCCCTCTCTGCAGTCCTGGGGGGGACACAGTCTCTCCACACCAATTCTAGGGACGAAGCTTTAGCGCTCCCGAGTGAAGAAGCGGCCCAGATCGCACTCCGGACCCAACAACTCATAGCTTACGAAAGCGGCGTGACCGACACTGTGGACCCTGTTGGAGGCTCTTTTTTTATTGAAAAATTGACAGGAGAGATTGAAGAAAAAGTCAATAGCTATCTCAAGAAGATTGATGAATTAGGAGGAATGCTTGTCGCCATAGAAAAAGGATTTATTCAGAGAGAAATCCAGGAGAGCGCTTACAGATATCAAAAACAAATAGAAGACAAAGAGCAGATTATCGTTGGACTCAATGAATACAAGAATGAGGAAGAAAAAATTCAATTTAATCTTTACTCTCCTCCAAAAAAAATCGAAACAACTCAAGTTAAAAAACTTCGTCTTCTCAAGAAACAACGGTCGGAACGAGAAGTGAATAACCGGCTGGACTCATTGAGAATGACTGTAGAATCCGAAAAAAACCTCATGCCTTCCATCATAGAGGCGGTCAAAGCCAAGGCCACACTGGGTGAAATTTCTTCTCTTTTACAAGAAACTTACGGCACATTCAATGAATCGATCACTCTCTAATGCCATGCCATTCCCCTTCCTCTTTCTCGCTTTGGGCTTGGCCGGTGGAATATTATTCTCTTCCATCCTTTCTCTTCCTTTACTCAGCTGGATTCTCTCTCTAATAGCTTCTCTTGTCTGTGGGTGGCTCTTCTTCTCGATACATAAAAACAGATTGGCATTTGTATTTATTCTCCTTGGGACATTTCTATTCGGCGCATGCATGCACATTTTCATGGATAGGAATTTCGAAGAAAACTCTCTTCATAGATTAAAACTCACATCCTATGCCGACTTTACAGGAAGGCTTTATAAATCTCCCTCTCGCGGACTCGACAGGGATCTTCTCTTCATAAAAGTGGACAAGGTCTTTTATCAGGACCAAGAGCAGAATCTCAAAGGAAAACTCAGAGTCACAGTGCCCCATTCAGAGGAATTTCCTTCTCCACTTCATCTCTTTGTCCACGACAAAGTCAAGGTTTCCGCGCGGCTCCTTCCTCAGCAGAGCTTCAGAAATTTCAAAACAGACTCTATGACTTCTTATCTCAAAAGCCAGGATATCCACGCGAGAGCCACCACGAAAAGTCCTCTCCTCGTGGAACGAATAGAGCCCGGAAAAAAATACTCTCCTCTCCGTCTCATCTCACTCCTTCGTCAAAAGCTTCAAGAGAAAATCGAAAATCACTTTCCAGCCGCCGATGATGAACACCCACTCTCTTCCCAAGGAGCTGTTCTCGAGGCTCTTCTTCTCGGAGAAAGGTACAGGATGAATCCCTCAGTTACCCAATCTCTTCAAAAATCAGGAATTTATCATCTTTTTGCCATATCCGGAGCTCACATCGCTATTTTATCCTTCTTTCTTTTCTCTCTATTCAAATTATTCAGGATTCCCAATCGAGCTTCCTACCTGATGTTAATGATTTTTCTTCTGTTTTACGCCTTCCTCGTAGAGGGAAGGCCCTCCGTATTCAGAGCCACAATCATGACTCTGGCCTTCCTCTTTGGAAAACTCATCTGGAGGAATGTTAATCTCATCAACACACTCTCTATAAGCGCTTTTATCCTTCTCATCCTCAATCCATTCAGTCTATTTAACGTTGGTTTCCAGCTGACTTTTTCTGCCACACTGACAATCATCCTCTTCTTCCCCAGAATCATTAAACGTCTTCCCAGAACTCCTTTCAAAATCAGCGAAATACTTGTTCTTTCACTGACAGCCCAACTCGGAGTCTTGCCTTTTGTGGTTAACTCTTTCAACAGGGTGACGTTCTCCTCGCTCATCCTTAATTTTGCCGCTTTGCCTCTGGTGGCCCTGATCATGGCCTTGGGGTATATTTTTCTCCCTCTCTCATTCATCAGCTCCTTCCTGTCTCAGTACCTGACTCAGGCCATTCAATTTCTCATCGGTCTTCTCATCAAATCTTCCCGCCTTCTGGACAGCTTTTCCTTCATATCCTATAGGATCCCCACGCCGCATCTCATCACCCTCATCGGGTATTTTCTTTTTCTCTATCTACTCCTTCTTCCCTCAAAGATCAGAAGGCAAAAAACGGTTTTAACCCTTCTCTTCTTTGTCTTTTTTGCTCTCTTGATCATCCATCCCTTTCCTTCATTATCCAAAAACCTCAGGCTCACATTCATCGATGTCGGACAGGGGGAGTCAACACTGGTCGAATTTCCTGGAAAAAAGAAGATGCTTATCGATGGAGGCGGATTTCCAGAAGGGACATTCGATATCGGGGAAAACGTAGTCTCTCCTTTTCTCTGGAGAAAGGGAATAAAAAGAATTGATTATTTGGTCCTCACTCACGCTCATCCTGACCATTTGAATGGCTTAAAAGCGATACCTCGGAACTTTAAAGTGCGCGAATTCTGGGAAGCCTTCAGCCCCACAGAAAGTGAAGATTACACAGAACTCAAGCGAATTCTTCCAAAATCAACTGCAGCTAAAAGACTTTTTCGAGGCGACGGACATCAAGAAAGAAACGTAAAAATCGAAGTTCTTCATCCTGAACAGAGAGAATTGTCCGTTCCCAGTATTCGCAACGACGACTCTCTTGTTCTCAGGATTAGCTACGGACAGGTTTCATTTTTCCTTCCTGGAGATATCGGTATCGAATCCGAAAGAAAAATCCTGGAGTATTTTTCAGAGATTGAATGCCAAGTGCTTAAATCTCCACACCATGGAAGCCGCTCGTCAAGTTCAGAAGATTTTCTCGAACGTGTTGCTCCTCGCATAGTGGTCATATCAGTGGGTGAAGGGAACAACTATGGTTTTCCCAATCAAGAGGTCCTCGAACGATACGAACAGAGGGGAGTCGAAATCTTCCGCACAGATGTTCATGGGGCTGTAGAAATAAGCTCTAACGGCCAGACGCTATCTGTCCGGACATCCACATCAAAATCAAAAAAATAATGGCAATTAGGGGCCGTTCCCCAAAAGGAGAAAAGGGGACAGGCCCCTTTTTTCAGGGACTGTCCCTTTAAGTCCTTATATTGAGTAGGAATAGGGACTGTCCTTCTTCTTAAAAAAAGGGGCCTGTCCCCTTTTCTCCTTTTGGGGAACGTCCCCTAACTGATGAGACAAGGTCATCTTTTCGGGTGAGGAACCAAGAAAAAAAATCACTCTTAAAATCCCCTTAAAAGGCGATTTACTCCAGGAACGATACGAATTATTTTATACATAGAGCACACGAATAATGCTGAATAATACAAAACTGGGTCGGTTCTTGAATCACTGCATTCATACATCCTCCTTTACCCTCCTATCCTCCTTGATTCAAGAGCCGACCCTAAGGCCGGAAAGGAGCCTCACCTCTCAGGATTGACACAAGGATATATTCCAGATATAATAAACAGCACAGAAAAGGAAAAATGAAACTCAAAAAAATCATTATCGGTATTTCTCTTCCCCTATTCTTTTCCTCAATTCTTCTCTCTCAGAGTATCGTTGAAGTCGCCAGAAAGGAAAGAGAACGAAGAGCCAGGCTTAAAGGATTAAAAGCTGTGGTGGTGACCAACGCTGATTTGGGAAAAGTCAGAAAAAGAGTAGCTCTGGACACGAGCAATATCGTCATTCCAGCCAGCGCAACGGCACCTCCAGGTAGATCCATAGATGTAGACACAGCCGAACCCGCTCCGAGTCAACCAGGCCAGCGGAGTCCCAATATCGATACTCAAGAACCGGGACAGTCCTCAGCCGAGCAGGCCGAAGCCGACTATTATAAAGCAAGGGAATACACACAATTATTGACTGTAAAGCTGCGTGGGTTGTGGCAGGATTACTACAACATGGACGATATGACTGACAGAAACCTCATTCAGAAGCAAATCGCTGAGACATCTCTCCAGATCGAGCAAGCTCAGAAGGATGAAGCTATCGCCAAGCAAATGATGGAAGATGCGCAGAGAAGAGTGAGAAGGAAGATACCCTAGCTAGAGAAAAGAAAGGGAACCAGAGAATCTAACCTCCACCCTTGTGGTCAAGATAAACTGAATCCTCACCACTGCACTCACCTAAAATAGATAAAGGAAACCTTCACCCCCAATTCCCGCTCATCTTTTGTATCAGGATTGACCCGGGCGGGAATAAACGTCTTGTCTGTCGAGATAATCAGGGAAAATTGTTCTTCCTCGCCCAGCATCTCTTTTTTTATTCTGTAGAATTTCTCGAAATGGGCTCTTCCGGGAATGAACTCTTCCAGGATGACATCATTGACTCTGAAGATGACCTTCTGATCTTTTAAAATGTCTTTCTCCACCCCACCCTTTATGACCAGGAGGGCATCCCGATGAGGATTGTCCACGACACATCTCGCCTCTTTGCCGGTCCATCTCCATCGCTTGAGATAAGATTCTGGGTCTATCTCAAAACCAAACCATCCTCCTTCATAAACAATCTCCGGAGTATCTGCGGGAGGAGGATAGACCTTTAACTTTTTTTCATAGATCTTTTTCAGCGGTTTCCCGGCCTTATCCTTAGGGAAGGAGAGCCCGATGGACAGTTTCAGAGTTTCTGTCTCTTTGAATTCAGGATCAAGCGCATCGATGAAAAGCGGAATATATATCCTCCGCGAGTAGCTGTATTCTTGACCTGGTTCCCAGGTGGGAACGGGGATTTCTGGTCTGTGGTTGTCATGGAATATCAGGTTGCTTCCATGCCAGAAGTGTACAAACGCCACTAAATTCTGGTCAATTTTTTTAAAATTCCGTTTCAGCCTCCAGGTGTACTGGATTTCGGTGTATAATTTATCGGTCAGGGGAGTATCAGAAAAGCTCACTTCCACTTCCATGCCTCTAACAGGAGAATCCCGCATGCAGCAGACAACGACAACTATTATGACTAACATAATAAACACCAGGCTTTTCTTTTTTCTGTTCACCTTCTTTTCCACCGCATTTCTCTCGGATTGTTTGATAAACAAGTGAGTGTGCGCTCCTAAGCTTTCACGCGGTTCACCCAGGAAAACTCACCAGAGTTTGACACTCGATGAATCTCTGCTCATCCTCACGCTGCTCTGGCGAGCCGCTCTGACTCGAGCTATCTTTTCCTTTTCTTGACGGTCTCGAACTGAATAACCTCAGCCAAGCAAACCGCTTGAACTCATTAATCCTTGATTTTAATTTTCTCCCCGACAAAAATCCGCGGGATGTTGTTCTCGTTCATCAGCTTGTTCAGAGCGGGAACCTCCACTTCAATGATTCTGTTTATCCTCTCGATGAGTGCCATCAATGCCTCAGTGTCTTTTTTAACCTGCTGGACCTGGCCTTCAGAAGGAGCGCCCGTGTATCCGCCAATAGCACTTCCTGTCATGAAAATGCGGCCTCTGACTGAAGCGCGCATTCCCCTCCAACCCAATTCCGGGTCTCCCAAGAGCTTTATCCGAATGTCTTCGATCTCCTCAGAGACGGCCTTGATCTTCTCCGACACAACCTCCGGAACATCTTTAATTTTCTTCAGAGCTTCGACCTGTCGATCAATCCCGTTCTTCAGTCTGTCCGCGGCACGGCTCGACGCTGAAAGAAGGGGATACAGCTCTAAAATGCTCATAAGAGCATCATGCTGCGCTTTCCTGTCCGCGAAGGAAATGTCGATCCGGGGGTCGCCCTCAATTTCTATGCTTTTCGTCATCTCCTGCTCAGCCGCTTTGAGAGTTACTCTGTACTCGCCAGGAAGGACATACGGACCCCGGGCTCTGAAACGGCGATCCACCGGCGCACCAGGAGCAAACGGAACGGCGTGCCTCAGATCCCATGTGATGCGGTTGATTCCAGCATTTTTCGTGCCTCTCAATCCTGAAATCTTCTGACCCGCACTGTCCTCTATGATTATCTCGACACTTCCTTTGGCTTCTCCCTTGAGATAATAGCTGATCATGGCCCCTCGAGGCGGATTGGGAGCAACATAATATTTTTGACCGAGGCTGCCCTTATGGTTATGGGGATTAAACATCGTCGCCTGGCGGATATCAAAAAGGAAAGCCGGAGAGTCCAGAACCTTTTCTGTCATCTGCTCCAGAGGAGTGATGTCATCCAGGATCCATATACTCCGACCATGTGTTCCGAAAATCAGGTCATTCTCTCTCGGGTGAATCGCGATATCGTCCACTGGAACTACAGGGAAGTCATTCTTGAATTTCACCCAGCTCTTCCCTTTGTCGATCGAGAAGTAGGCTCCTCTCTCTGTCCCGACGAAGAGGAGATTCGCGTTTCTCGGGTGTTCCCTGATCACATTCACGGTTCCTCCCTCAGGAAGGTTTCCAGATATACTTTTCCAGCTTTCTCCATAATCGGTTGTCATGAACACATAAGCCTTGAAGTCGTTGTTGCGGTGACCGTCCAGTGTGACATAAGCTGTCCCTTCATTAGCGCTGGACGCCACGATGCGGGTGACATAGGTGTATTTCGGCACGCCTGGAACCTTCCCGATGACATTCTTCCATGTTTTTCCGCCATCGCGAGAGACCTGGATATTGCCGTCATCCGTCCCCACATACAGGAGGCCTTCTTTGATCGAAGATTCGGAAATGGTGGTGATGTCTCCGTAGTAGGAGATGCCATCATGACGAGATAGGGTGCTTTCATCAGGGAGAACACCCATGAGCTGGAGCTTCTCTCTATCCTGCTGAGTTGTCAGGTCGATCGAAGCTTCCCATGTTTCTCCCCGGTCTTTCGATTTAAAAAGTTTGTTTCCTCCATAATATATTGTCTTATGATCATGCGGAGATATCAAAATCGGCGAATTCCAGTTGAACCTGTAGGTCTCCGTCTCATCCGCTGGCCTTGGCCTGATGGATTTACTCTCTCCAGACCTTAAGTCAAGTCTAAAGAGGTTCCCATTCTGAGACTCGGCGTAGATGGTGTTGTAGTCAGTGGGGTCAACCTGAGTGAAAAAGCCATCTCCGCCCCCGATTCTAAACCAATCTTCATTGGTTACACCCAGCCGGGTCCAAGTCGCGCTCGGCCCTCCCCAGCTCCCGTTGTCCTGCAAACCTCCATAGACATAGTAGGGCTTGCGCATATCGAAACCGATTTCATAGAACTGTCCGATAGGCATGATGTTGACAAAATCCCAGCTCCTGCCGCGGTCATAAGAAAAATAGATCCCGCCATCCGAACCGAGGACAACATGGTTGGAATCTTCAGGATTGATCCACATGGCATGATGGTCGCCGTGGATTCCCCTGACGTAATTCGTGTTAAATGTCTTCCCTCCGTCTTCGGAGACATACATCGAGGCCCCAAGAACCCATATCCTCTGGTCATTGTTAGGGTCGATGCGGATCTTACTGTAGTACATGGGCCGGGGATTGGTGCTCGACATCTTTCTCCAGGTTATTCCTTTATCTTCAGAACGGAAAGTCCCTCCAAGTTTATGTTCGACCAGGGCATAAACGATATTGGGATTGCTGCGATAAACATCGATCCCGATACGGCCCGTTATGCCCTGAGGCAGCCCATTCGTCAGTCGAATCCACGTCTCTCCACCGTCTGTCGTCTTGTAGAGGCCACTTCCCGGTCCTCCTCCGTTGAAACCCCAGCCACGCCGACGCCTCTGGTAAGCAGCGGCATACAGGGTGTTTGGGCTCTTGAGGTCTATAGCCACATCCACAAAGCCTGTGTTCTCATCGATGAACTTGGTGTTGGTCCAGGTCTTCCCCCCGTCAGAGGTTTTGAAAAGGCCTCTTTCCTTGTTCGGTCCCCAGAGATGACCCAGAGCCGCCACATAAACAATGTCAGGATTCCGCGGATGGATGGCAATCCGTCCGATGTGATGCGTATCCTGAAGCCCCATGTTTTTCCACGTCTTTCCCCCATCCATGGACTTGTACACACCATTGCCCCAGGAGGAGCTCTGACGGTTGTTCGGCTCTCCCGTTCCTGCCCAGACGATATCCGGGTTCGAAGGAGAAACGGTCACATCTCCTATGGTGCTTGTAACCTGGTCATCAAACATGGGTTCCCAAGTCACACCATTGTTTGTGGTTTTCCATACACCTCCCGACGCCATCCCTACATAGATAATCTTAGGATTGCTTTCCACGACAGCGAAATCATCAATCCGGCCGCCCATGTTGCACGGGCCGATGTTTCTCCATTCGAGTCTGTCAATTATGGATTCCGGAATCACTGGCCCAGGCTTCTTCTTCACCTTTTTTGCGCCAAGAAAAAGGCTGAAGATTAAACAGACACAAACAATTAAAACGATACGTGAGAATGGTGATCCCCTTTTCATGGTTAGTCCTCCTTTATTTTATTCTTTTTGGACAAAGGTTCGGTAAATGTGATCACTGGGATTTTGAAGTCTGCCGCTATAATTACCACAAGATAAAAGTTAATGTCAAAGGAAAAAGATGGCGTTCCGATGACAACCTGAATCCCCAAAAAAAGAATCTGTCAGACTGCAGTGAGGCTGCGGAGCGAGACGAGCGTCGGAAGGGGGAAAGCGAAGCTGTTCCCCCTCCGAGGGCTCGCTGGGGAAAAAGAGGCGTGTTTTTTGAACCCATAAGTCGGAGCATCTTGAAAGAGAAAATCGAATAGTGTATATTCCCCAGAAGATGAAACCTTTTCTTCTTGTCTTTTCCCTTCTTCACCGCTCAGGGTGCAGGACTAAAAACTGGCTGTACAAATTGCAGGTATTCAAGCCGAAAAGAGCTCCTTTGCCGGTGATTAGTGTGGGCAACATTACATTCGGCGGTTCAGGCAAAACTCCCCTCGTCCTCCATTTGCTGACTTTTCTCATCAACAAAGGATACAAACCCGCTTTGATCACCCGAGGGTATCGAGGAAAATGGGAAAAGAGCGGAGGAATTCTTTCTGACGGAAAAAGTGTTCTCGGCACTTGGCAGGATTCTGGAGATGAGGCGTTCATGGTGGCCTCGGACATCCCCCAGGCCGGGGTATTCATCGGGAAAAACCGCTTGTTTTCCTGCCAGAATGCTAAAGCTTCTGGATTCGAACTGACTGTATTGGATGACGGATTCCAGCACAGGCGCCTCCACAGAAACTTGGATATCGTCCTCTATGACTCGAGAGAAAAAGTCTCGCTCCGCGAACCCGTATCTTCCCTGGGAAGAGCCGAAATTATCCTCATGGAAAGAGGGCACCACGACCAAGAAAAGGAGAGAATAAAGAAATCATTCCCTCAGTCAGCCATTTTTGAATATTCGGTTGAAGGCAAAGGCTTTTTTAAAGCAGAGAAAAAAGAAGGGGAATCCGGTGAGGAATTTCAGGGGAAAAGAATTATCGCTTTCTGTGGGATTGCCCGCCCGGGAAGGTTTTTAGCCCTCCTTCACAAAGAAGGCATAAGCCCGGTGGATTTCTTGACATTCTCCGACCACTATTCTTACCCGCCCCACTCCTTGGAAAAAATCTCTAAAAAATTCAAAAAACTCCGTGCCGACGCTCTCATCACCACGGAAAAAGACATGGTTAAAATAGATCAATCGGATGCTCTTCAAGGTCTGCCGGTGTATTATCTAAAGATCGACCTCAGACTTGATGATGAATTCTATTCCGTGTTATCTTCTTTTCTTCAAAATATGGTTTAATCATTGACAATGGTTAGATTCAAAGACTATCTGGAACTTATTATTTTTCAGGTGTTCAAGTCCCTCATCCTCATTCTCCCCAGGAGACTCTGCCTTCTCTGGGGAAAAACGATGGGCCTTCTCTTTTACAACCTGGATACAAAACATCGTCGGTTGGCTCTCTCAAACCTTGAAATGGCATTCAGAAAAGAGCTGACATCTTCTGGACTCAAACGATTGGCTCGCCGAACATTCATGCATTTCGGTTCATCCTTGGTGGATATAATCAAATTCTCCAACCTTACAGAAAAGAGAAAGGCCGCGCTCATACAGGTCGAAGGTGAGCAAAATCTGCTCTCCGCCCTCCAAGAGAAAAAAGGGGCGATACTCTTCACGGCTCATTATGGAAGCTGGGAAATAGCTCCTTATGTCGTGTCCAAGCTGGGAAAAATGAACGTAATCGCCAGACGCCTTGACAATGAACTCCTGGAGAGAGAACTTCTCAAGCTCAGGATGAACCAAGGATCAAAAGTGATCTACAAACACCAGGCCACAAAGCCAATTCTGCAGTCACTCCGAGCCAAAGAAATGGTTGCCTTCTTGATCGATCAGAATGTTCAAAAGCATCAAGCTATCTTTGTCGATTTTTTTGGCCGGAAGGCCGCCACGATCCCAAGCCTCGCTGCATTCTTTCTCAAGACAAAATCGCCCATTGTTCCTGTCTTCTGCTCCCCAACCCCATCCTATCAATACCACCTCCAAATCCTTGAGCCTCTGAAGATCGAGCTTGAAGGAGACTACAATCAACAAGTGTTGAAAATCACTCAGATATGCACTAATATTATAGAAGCTCAAATACGGAAAAATCCTGCGCAATGGTTTTGGCTTCACAACAGGTGGAAAACAAGGCCAGATTAGCAGAGAGGACGGATCCGAAAGGGGTGAATTATCAAAGATCACGGGTGAATCATTAAAGATCATAGGAGGGAAGAATGAGGAGTGCAACGACAATCATCTTACTGACAGGATTTCTTCTCCTTTCTTTTGCTTCTTTATCAGGAACTGGCAAAGAAGACGTGGAAAAAATATTTAAGAATTTAAGGTGGTACGGCCATGCCTCCTTTGCCATCGAAGCAGACAAAATCATCTACATCGATCCCTGGAATATCCCGGATTCTGCTCCCAAGGCTGATCTGATCCTCGTGACTCATTCCCATTTTGACCATTTTTCTCAAAAGGATGTCAACCTCATCAAAAAGGGGGGGACCACATTAATCTGTTCCACAGACTGTACTTCCAAAGCCTCGGGCGATGTGAGGGGCCTCACGCCAGGAGAGGAGATTGAAGTTCAGGGAATAAAAATCAAGGCGGTTCCTTCGTATAATCCTTCCAAGTCTTTCCATCCAAGAAAGAACAAATGGTTAGGCTATATAGTCACTGTCAATGGAGTTTCGGTCTATCATGCCGGGGACACAGATTTTATTCCGGAAATGAGAGATTTCGGATCAATTGACATTGCTCTTCTTCCTGTGGGCGGACAGTACACCATGAATGCCGAGCAGGCGGCTAAAGCGGCCAACACCATTAAAGCGGACATCTCCATTCCAATGCACTACGGAGCAGGAGTGATCGGCAGCGCCAAAGATGCCCAAAAATTCAAAAATCTCTGTCAAGTAGAAGTCCGGATTCTCAAAGAGACAAGGTGATGAGAACCAATAAACGTGCTAGCGACGCCTTGAGGCCAATCAAGATCAAACCGGACTATCTGGAATTCGCCGATGGCTCTGCCCTCATTGAACTCGGAAAAACTAAAGTTATCGCCGCTGCCTCCATCGATGAAAGGATTCCTCCTTTTTTAAAAAACAGCGGAACAGGTTGGATCACTGCCGAGTATTCTCTGCTGCCGCGCTCAACTGAAAAAAGGACTATCAGAGAAAGGGTACAGACGCGGATTTCCGGCCGAACCCAGGAAATCCAGCGTCTGATAGGCCGCTCCCTCCGGGCTGTGACAGAGCTCGGCGCTCTCGGGGAAAGGACGATTATTTTGGACTGTGATGTCATCCAAGCGGACGGAGGGACACGGACGGCCTCGGTGACGGCTGCGTGCGTGGCCTTAGCTTTAGCCCTGAAGAAAATGGTGGACGAAGAGGTCATTGATGAAATGCCCCTAAAGCACCTTGTTAGCGGTGTGAGCGTGGGCATAGTCGATGGAGAAGCCCTCCTTGACTTAGATTACGAAGAGGATGCACAAGCTGAAATTGACATGAATGTAATCGAAACAGAAAAGGGTCAGCTCGTTGAAATTCAGGCCACTGCCGAAAAAAAACCTTTCTCGAGAAAAGAGCTGAACACTCTAATGAGTCTGGCCAGTAATGGAATCAAAGAGCTCATCCAGGTGCAGAAAGAAATCCTCAAGAAAAAAAGTCTTCTGTTCATGGCATACAGATAGAAGAAGGAAAAGAATGAACCGCATCCTGATCACAGGAGGAGCCGGATTTCTCGGTAGCCATCTCTGCGATTCTCTTCTGGAGCAAAACTCGGATGTGGTCTGTGTCGATAATTTTTTCTCCGGTTCCAAAGACAACATCCGCCATCTATTTTCTCATCCCTACTTTGAACTGGTCCGGCACGATATCATCCATCCTCTTTTCCTTGAAGTGGATAAAATCTATCATCTCGCCTGTCCGGCCTCCCCGATCCATTACCAGATTAATGCCATTAAAACAGTGAAAACTAACGTCATGGGGACCATCAACATGCTGGGCCTGGCAAAGAGAGTCAAAGCCCGCATTCTTCTCTCCTCATCCTCTGAAATATACGGCGATGCCAAGGTCCATCCCCAACCAGAAAGCTATTGGGGAAATGTCAATCCCGTCGGCTACCGAAGTTGCTATGATGAAGGCAAAAGAGTCGCTGAAACGCTCATGATGGATTATCACCGTCAGAACAAAGTCGACATCCAGATTGCCAGGATTTTCAACACCTACGGTCCCCGAATGGCAGTGAATGATGGGAGAGCGATCAGTAACTTCATCGTCCAGGCCCTCAAAGGCGAGTCACTGACGGTTTATGGCGATGGGAGTCAAACCCGTTCATTTTGCTATGTGTCAGACCTCATTCAAGCTCTGAGTGCGCTGATGGAAATGGATGACTTCACAGGACCTGTGAATCTGGGAAATCCTGAA
Organism: uncultured Eubacteriales bacterium; assembly: GCA_964346585.1. Taxonomy (GTDB): domain Bacteria; phylum Acidobacteriota; class Aminicenantia; order Aminicenantales; family Aminicenantaceae; genus SOIA01. Next base: position 20,231 of record CAYFVQ010000121.1, read on the forward strand.
GAGATTCCGATCCTCGAAATCGCCGAAAAAATTATCAAACTCACACAAAGCCCTTCAAAAATCATCCATAAACCACTCCCCGCGGATGACCCCCTGCGGAGATGCCCGGATATATCTCTGGCCAAAGAAAAACTCGGGTGGGAGCCTCGAATTGGTCTCGAAGAGGGGCTTGAGAAGACCATCACCCACTTTAAAGAAAAACTCAATCTTCAAAAAAAGTGAAGGAAGCGGCTCATCCCTCCTTCTTTCTTCTTTCCCAAAATCCATGAGTCCTCTCCTGGGCTTTCCCACAAATCTTCATTTCGACAACCAGAAGTAGAACAGCCCCGAACCTTGACAACTGGTGAGCTTCTCTATAACATTTCCATTACTCAACATGGATTATTCAAGAAAAAAAGGGGAAAGATGACGCCTTTAAGAAAATGAGGACTGTCCCTTTTAGTCCTCATTAAAAGAAAAAAGGGACTGTCCTCTTTTTAGAAGAATGTATAAGGTGTCAGCAGATTTTATGAATAATTCATAGTAAATGAGTTATTCACGAGTCGAGGTTGCTGCTAATGCGAGGCGTGGCTCATGAAGCTGTGGTCTTCTACCGCGAATGGGCCGCAACAAAGCAGGAGCTGTGAGATCGGCTCGCCCGAAGGGGAAAAGATGTCGACATAGGATGATCATTTATCCTTCAGAGATCTTTTGCATGAGGTGTCGGCAGATTTTATGAATAATTCATTTTTAAGTATTTAAAAAAAGCACACAAGTATTTATAATTATGATTCATTTATCTGAATCTCGCATTGTTTTTTTAGGCGTGATTCCAAGGAGGTAATGATGGTTAATATCTCCATTCTAATACCCATTGGCATCATACTCTTCGTCATAATCTTATTTTCATTCCTTATAGCCAAGCAGTATAGAAAAGTCGGTCCCAACGAGACTTTGATCATCTCTGGAGGAAGAAAAAAAACAGTCATCGCGCCGGATGGGACAAAACGAAAAATTGGCTACCGCTACCGTCTTGGCGGTGGCACTTTTGTCCTGCCTTTCCTTGAAACCGTAGACATCCTTCCGATGGAAGTCATCACCTTGAACATTAAAACACCGGAAGTGCTCACTCATGGTGGTGTTCCTCTCATGGCTGAAGCCACGGCTCAAGTCAAGATCGACTCATCTAACCACTCTATTCACATTGCTGCGGAACAGTTTTTGGGTTTGGGTAAGGAAGGGATCAAGGATGTTTCCATGACCATTCTCGAGGGAAAAATGAGAGAAGTCATGGGCATAATGACCGTAGAGAACATCTACAGAGGAAGACAGGAGTTTTCAGCCAAAGTCGCTGACGCGGCGCGAAAAGATTTTTCTCAGATGGGATTGACCATGATGTCCTTTGCCCTCAAGGACATCAGCGATACTCAAGGATACCTCGATGCCCTCGGTAAACCCGAGATCGTGGCTGCTAAACGAGACGCTGCCATTGCCGAAGCTGAAACCGAAAAAGAGGCCATAATCAAATCCTCCCAGGCCCGCAAAGAAGGAGAAGTGGCCCGTCTTGCTGCCGAAGCCCTCATCGCCAAAGCCCAGTGGGAAAACGAAGCCAAAAAAGCGGAATCCCAGGTTCTGGTCAACCAGAGAAAAGCGCAATCCGACCTCTCTTACGAACTCGAGCGCTTTCGCATCAACCAGGAACTCAAAAAGGAAGAAGCCAAAGCCAAACTTATCGAAAAAGAAGAATCCATAAAAATCGAAGAGCTGGAAATCGCCCGAAGGCAGAAAGAGCTTGATGCCAGTGTGATCAAGCCGGCGGATGCCAGGAAATACCAGCTGAAGGCAGAAGCCGAAGCCGAAGAATACCGTATCCTGGCCGAGGCGAAAGGCCAAGCAGAAGCCACCAAGCTTTCCGGAGCGGCTGAGGCAGAAAAACTAAAACAGACAGGCTCTGCTGAAGCTGAATCCATGCTGAAGAAAGCCCAGGCCTGGGAGAGATACAACGAGGCCGCCCTATTCGAATCATACATGAAGATCCTTCCTGAACTGGCTAAGTCTGTTTCCGAACCTCTTTCCAAAGTGGATAAGATCGTGATGGTCAGCGGGGATAAAGGCCTGGGAACATCAAAACTGACATCCCAAGTCGCGGAAGTCCTAGCACAGATGCCTGAAGTGGTGAAGTCATTGACCGGCGTTGACCTGAAAAAATACCTCAAGGAAAAACTCACGCCTGAAGAGAAAAAAGAAGAAGATTAACCATCTCTAAAGAAGAAGGTCGATCATGATTTCAGAAAAAGCGAGCCAAATCGGCGCATCTCCCACCCTGAAGATATCCGCCAAAGCCAAAGCCATGAAGGCTGAGGGAATCGATGTCGTGGACCTCAGCATAGGAGAACCGGATTTTTTCACACCAGATAATATCAAGAAGGCTGGTATTCAGGCGATTGAAGAAAACTTCACCAGATACACGACCAACGAGGGCATCCCTGAACTCAAGGACGCCATCCTCAACAGACTGAAAGAAGATTTAGGGCAATCCTATTCCAGGGACGAAATCATCGTCTCTGCTGGCGCGAAAAGCTCCCTTTACCATCTTTTTCAGGCATTGATTGATGAGGGCGAAGAAGTGATCATCCCGGCTCCCTACTGGGTCACTTATCCGCATTCGGTCTCACTGGCCAAGGGAAAAGCCATCATCGTTCCCGCCAAGGAGGAGAATGGATTTATCCTCACTCCAGACCAACTCAAATCTGCGATTTCCCCCGCCACAAAGGCATTAATCCTGAACAATCCATCCAATCCCACCGGGGCGACGTACAAAAGGCATGAGCTTGAAGCCCTGGCAGACATTGTTCTGGAAGAAGATATCTTCGTAGTGGCGGATGAAATCTATGAAAAGTTCATCTATGATGACTTCCAGTTCACAAGCTTTGCGTCCTTGGGAGAGGACATAAAGAAGAGAACCGTCATCATCAACGGTGTATCTAAAGCCTATTCCATGACTGGATGGCGAATTGGGTATGCCGCGGGTCCGGCAGATATCATCGGAGCCATGGGCCGAATACAGAGTCATACCACTTCCAATGCTTGCTCTATTTCCCAAAAGGCGAGCCTGGAAGCCTTCGGTGGTCCTCAATATGAAGTCTCAAAAATGAAGTCCGAGCTCCAAGGAAGGCGAAATTATGTCCTAATGAGGCTCCAGACGATCCCCAATGTCTCCTGTTTCAAATCCCAGGGTGCTTTTTATCTCTTTCCTAACCTTTCCGCTTATTACAACAAGGAATTCAACAATGTCCAGATCCGCAACTCCTATGGCATGGCGTACTATCTCTTGAAAGAAGCCAAAGTGGCCATCGTCCCAGGGGATGCTTTCGGAGCCGATGACCACATTCGCATCTCCTACACCACATCCATGGAAAACTTGGAAAAAGGAATGGACAGGATCATCGAGGCACTCTCAGGCCTCAAAACAGCCAAGAAGGTGAAACGCATTGCCCTCAACAACACAATTACGCGGGAGAAAAAATCCGTGCCTGTGGATTCCTCCCTATCTGTCAAAATGAAGGATGCACTTGTGGCCGAAATGGAGAGCCTTCTCAGCTTTGAGAACTATTGGGAGTGGAATGCCAATATCAATGGTGTGATTGTCCAACTCCGGACGAATGTCTCACATCTCAATGACTTCTGGATTGAAAATTGGTACCCGGCACAACTGGAAGCCGACCTGGAACCTCATGGCATCATATACGCTGTGGACGGCATACCCGGTCGGGAGCCGCACTCTTTCTACAACTCGGAAACAAACACAGGAATTCTCGTCAACACCGACAACTATGCGCCCTTGCGCAGCCTGGCTCTGGGGTTGACTACGGACGTCTCAGAACGACTCTTCAATGTCTTTTCTATTCGAGGAATGTCTGCGGATATCGAGGGAAACAGTGCGGTCCTGGTGGGGCCCAAAGGAACCAAGAAAACAGAACTCTTCTTCTCCCTCCTCCAGGATCAAAAATTCCGGCTCCACTCCAACGACATCATCTTTGTTCGGTTCTCCGGGGGCAAAGCCCTGGCTGACTCGGTGGAAAGAAAGCTCTTCATCCCGACAAACACTGTGGAATCCTACCCTCGCCTGGCCGCTCTTTTCGACAACAGCAAGTGCGAGAACGTCATCACCCGAAAAGATGAATGCCAGGATACTGAATGTCTGAATCTCGATGACTGCCGCCTTGACCGAGGCTCCCCGTACTGTTATAAAGCGTCAAAAAACGCTCACGCCCTGCTCGATCCCTACTGGATAGACGGACCGGCCAAGCATGTTAAACGCTCTGCCATACGCTGGTTATTCATCCTCCGCTATGACACATCCTCTCCACCAGTTGTCGAGGTCAAGGTTGAAGATGCTCTGCGGATTCTTGAATCCGGGGAAAGCCTTGGACTCAAAAGGGACCTCACCCCTTCAAAAAGCCAGCCGTTCTACAATCCCCATATCCTACTCAAAACACCTGAGAGGCTGGAACTCCAAAGAGAATTTTTCGAACGAGTGCTCGAAGGCGCATCATGCTACCTCTTCAACAGCGGAGTCGCCTCTGTGGAGGACATGAAGAAGATAATCACCAGCGAGGGCGATACAGAACCAGAATAAATTTTTTAGCGCAGGAATAAAATTAAGATGGAAAATAAAACTATCACTGACGAAACAGTTTATAAAAAATTTACTGAAGAATTTCATCGAGTCCTCAAAGGCCCCAACATCAGAAAAGTAGACCTCAAATGGCTCGAGCCGAAAGCCAAAGCCGCAGGAGTCCGGACAAAATACAGCTCCTACGGATGGCGGTCCGCCATATCCAGCCGCATTGCGCCCAAAACTGTCTACTTGGGCAGTGAGAAAGTCCAACTGCCCAGTCCCAGCGAAGAACAGAAAAACCTGATCGCCAAAGCCCCAGACGAACTGGAGAAGGTTCTCCACCTGTTGCGAACGCTTCCCTTTTACCACATCCGCAGACAGATGGGAGAGAACGACACTTACAATCCAGTCTGCAATCTTTTTGTCTCCGAAGCCGACAATACCAACTACCGCTTGGGATTCATGTGGGGAAACACGCTTTTCAAACCAAAGAAGCGCCCTGGCCCCGAGTTTTTCATGGTCCATATTCCTGAAGAACACCAATTGAGGCAGCAGGTACTTGTCCTCCCTGAAGAAAATATCAACATCGCTCTCGGCACAGATTACATGGGGGAAGATAAAAAAGGGTTTCTCCGCCAAGCCATGTGGGCTGCGGATGAAAAGGGCATGCTCGGTCTCCATGCGGGAACCAAGATCGTGACAGTTCGGGATGCCAATGATAAGCTCAAAACATACGGAGTATTTCTCTTCGGTCTGACTGCGACAGGTAAGTCCACCTGGTCATGTCATCAACTCGGTCTTGACTACGACAGAGGCGAAAAAACAGAGGTGACTCAGGATGATATTGTTTTTTTGAAGAATGATGGATCAGCCCTGGGATCAGAAGACAATTTCTTTGTGAAAACAGATGTCGAGAAGGAATACCAAGAAGCAATGTACAGTGCTCTGGCTGACAAATCCGCTCTCCTTGAAAACGTCATGATCAAATCGAACGGGGATGTCGATTTTCTCGACGAAAGCCTCACAGCCAACGGGAGAGCCATTGTCCAACGGAAGAAATTGCGTGTGAACATAAAGGGAAAAACAGTCGGGATAGCCTCAAAATCCATCAACCTCCCGCCTCTTGAGGAGCTTGACGGGCTCATTTTCGCTTTTATCACCCGAAGGAACACCATCATGAGCTTCTCCCAGGAATTGACTCACGAACAGGCTGTTCTGGCTTATCTCTGGGGAGAGAGCACCCACAGCTATGCCAGTCAACCAAAAAGAGCTGGGGAATCAGTGCGGATTGTCGGAACCGATCCCTTCATCATCGGATCAAGAGCCAAAAAGGTCAATCGATTCTACGAAATCATAATGACATTAGTCAACAACTTCCCGGGAAAGATCCGATTCATGCAGTACAACACCGGAGGCCTCGGAGAAATCATCGAAACTTATGAAGAAAACGGTCAGAAGAAAAAAAGGCTGGTCCGCAAGGTGAATCGTGTCCCCATCAATATTATGGCCCAGATCCAGAGAGGCGACTTGCGGGGAACCAACCTCTACGAAAGAGGAATCCTGGGCACAAAGGAAATAAAGACCTGCGAGGGAAAAAGCCTCGATGAATACAACATCCACAATTTCTACTCTGAAGAGCAGATTCAACACTTCATCAAAGACCTTGTCGAAGGGAGACGCAAGTTCACAGAAGAAATTTCTTCAGAAGGACTCAGAGAGGAAATTCTGTATGCGGCGGAGAGATCCTTCCGTATCGATAAAAGCGAAAAAAGAGAAAAAATATCCGTCCCTGAAGGCCAGCCCGCTGAAGGAAAACCTCTCACTCACTGGGAATTCAAATCCAGACCGAAAAGGGATAGGTTCTGGCGCTCAAGGTAAGGGGTCGCATCTCAACATTTGACATTTGCATTGAGCCTGAGGTTCTTTGAGTCTTCTCTTGTTTTCTCCTTATATAAAATGTCAAATGTTAAGATGTGCCCCCATGAAGAGTTACCCTAATTGATCTTCTATCTCCTGTGTCATGAGATGGAGAAGAAGAATATGGACTTCTTGAATCCTGGGTGTTTCCTCAGAGGGGACATCAAGAAGGCAATCCACGAGTGAATGCAGCTTGCCTCCGTCTTTACCTGTCAGGGCAATCGTGACCAATCCTCTAGCTTTAGCTGCCTTCATGGCCTCGATCACATTAGGAGAATTCCCGCTCGTAGAGAGACCGAGGGCAATGTCTCCCTTTTCTCCGAAGGCTTCTATCTGGCGGCTGAACACATAATCAAAAGATGTGTCATTAGCGATAGATGTCAGGATGGACGTGTCTGTGGTTAAGGAGAGGGCCCGGATCGGAGGCCTTATTTTTAAGAATTTATTCACGAGTTCAGCAACAAAATGTTGCGCCTGGGCGGCGCTCCCGCCGTTTCCAAACACCAGTATCTTATGGCCCTCTTTAAGACTGTCTACTGTGAGTTTTATGGCTTCTTTATAGATATTCTCTCGAGCATCAAAAAAATTCTCTGCAATCTGCTGCCATTCCTTGATGGCATCTCGGTAATTCATATTCCCTCCTTATCGAATAAGGGATCGCATCTTAACATTTGACATTTTCATTGAGTCTGAAGTTCCTTGAGTCTTCTCTTGTTTTTTCCTTATATAAAATGTCAAATGTTAAGATGCGACACCAATTCTTCAATCATCCAGGCCAGACCTTATAGCGACTCTCACTCTATCCATCAAACGCGGAAGGGTTTCGCGGTCAAACTCATGGACTGGAACAGCCGGATGAAAAGCCACTCTCACATTACCTTTTTTAATGAAGAATGATTTTTTTGGCATGATTTTGAAAGTCCCTTGAATGCTCACCGGAGCCACAGGAACCTGGCTGTTCAAGGCAAGGAAAAACCCTCCTCGCTTTAAAAGCTGCAGTTTTCCATCCCGGCTCCTGGTTCCCTCGGGAAATATCAGAAAGGAATAGCCCTTCTCCTTGATCGTGCGGGTGGCTCGGTCAATACTCTTCTTTCCTCCCCTCAATCCTTTCCTGTCGACGGGGATAAAACCCACAAGCCTCATAGCCAGGCCGATGACCGGAATCCGAAAGGCCTCTTTTTTCAGGATGACTCTTATCGATTGAGGAATGAGTATGAAAAGCAAAGGGCCGTCCATCGCGCTCAGGTGGTTAGACATGAAAACATAAGAAGTTTTTTTATCTATCATTTCAAGCCCGGAAACTTCCAGACGAATCCCCAGGATTTTCTGTCCGAGGCGTATCGCTCCCTTCCCGACCATAATGACGGGTTGAGGCCACCTTATCAGGAAGCAGATAAGGATGACAGGGATGTAGAGAATCGCGATAATTCCGTAAACGATGCAAAGGACTATGGTGCGCATGATTCGATGCAGAGATTATACCACATATTTTTTTAGAAAAGGAATGAACGGCCTCAAGCCCGGTAACAGGAATATCCTCTTGATGGATTTTCTGTTAGAGGAACAATCGATATGGTTATGCAAAGGCAGAAAAAATCGGAACACTCTCTCCAGTCCCACTCCTTAAGCTGGATGAGCCGGATGAATCAAGATGGCTAAGACCCTGAATAAGAGATGCGCGGCGCATGAAGCCAGACGCCATTCATGTTGACTAAATCATTGGTGAAATCGTCCATGGAATCCACATTATACAAACCCGCTGCCGGATTCGCAGCCTGATAAGTATAAGCCACGCTTCCTCCCACTGCACCGTCTCGACCCAAGGAAAAAATCAAAAAGTCATCATCTCCAAGGCCAGCAGCTGGGATGCCGTAGACACTGGATACTGTCGTCCCTGTATAAACCTGAAAAGGATTGCCCCACTGGTCGGAAACGGGACAGACCTTTATAAAGGTCGGGGAAATGGCCGATATAAAATCAGATCCAGACTGAAGAGGTCCGGATTGATTTCCATAATCAGGAGCATAGCCCGCTTCTGTAATATAACTCGCACAGGCGGTGGCTAGGCTCACAATGTCTTTCATAGTCTGTTTCTGATTCGCTTTCTGTATGGAGGCTAAAGCGTTAGGAATGATTATCGCCGCAAGAATCCCGATGATGGCGACGACGATGAGCAATTCAATCAGAGTGAAACCCCTTTTCCCTTTCAGCATTCCTTGTCTCCTCTCTGATTTTTGGCTGGGATTATATACCTGAAACTCACAAAAAAAAAGGGCGATGCAGTTTCTTCTGCATCGCCCTTTCCAAATCAATTATGGCTATTCAGCAGAATCTTAAACAAAATTATGAGCCAGTTGCAGCCGTCCTGGGCGCTCGAATCCAGGAGCCATTCCACATGACCAAGTCTCTGTTGAAATGGATCATCTGATTGACAACGAATAATCCGGCTTCGGGATTGGCCGTATCAAAAGCAAAGCCTTCGGCTATCTTATCGCGTCCCCAGGAAGAAACGAGAAAATCATCGCCACCGGCTGCGGCGATTCCATACTGTCCTACAACAGAAGCCCCACAATACGCATTGTAGTCATTCCCCCACTGGTCGTTGATCGGGAGAACCTTGACATAGAATGGAGAGAGTCCAGTATAGAAGGGGGCGGCTGCCGTATAAGTCCCGTTCTGGACCGGGGTAGTGCCATTGTCAGTCACATAATCCGCAAGAGCTGTCGAGATCGTGCCGATATCCTTCATGGTTGTTTTCTGTTTGGCTTTCTGAATGGCGGTAATCGCATTCGGAATAAGAAGTGCGGCGAGAATTCCGATGATGGCAACAACGATGAGCAACTCGATCAGTGTAAAACCTCTTAATTTTTTAAACATTGAAAACCTCCTTTTATTTTTTTTCGACTTTAAGGCGATTCACAAGGTCTCGCCTTGTAATTGCGTCGACGATTATATATTTGCAATATTCATGCCAAGTGGATAAATATTAACTTATTGATATTAAACAAATTATAAACAACTCAGTGGATTTTTAGCAGGATTAATGACAATATTTGGCATATTTTAACAATATTTGTCATATTCTAAAATTGACCCCTTTTCCCTTATTTTTCCCCTGATTACTCAGGTATTAGACTTTAAGCCGTATTTATCGATAAGGTACCTCAACGTGCGGTAGCTGATCCCAAGGAGAGAAGCCGTTTCTCTGAGTTTCCCTCCAGCAGCCTGACGAGCCTGCTTGATATAATTTTTTGCGATGTCATCCAGGTGCGAGTTAAGGCTAAAGCCAGGCTCGAAAAGATAGCTGGTATCAGGTTTTTTATGAGGAGCCATTAGCTCTTCAGGAAGGCTTTCTTTTGTGATGATCCCCCGCTCCTCGATGGCAACTATTCTCTCGATCACATTCTCGAGCTCTCGGACATTCCCCGGCCAGGGATAGGATTCGAAGACATTCATCACCTCTGGAGCGATTCTTTTTGTCTTCCGTCCCATTTCCTGACAATATTTTTTAATGAAATGAGAGACGAGCAGAGGGAGGTCCTCTTTTCTTTTTCTGAGTGGCGGCATCACAAGAGAAAGAACATTCAGCCTGTAAAAAAGGTCTTTCCTGAATTTTCCTTCCTCGATTTTTCGCTTTAAATCCTGGTTTGTGGCGGCAATGATGCGGACATCCACAGGGATTTCTTCTGTACCCCCGACTCTTCTGACTTTCTTGTCCTGGAGAGCTCTGAGAAGCTTCACCTGAGTCATGGCAGACGTTTCTCCGACTTCATCCAAAAACAGCACACCCTTTTCAGCCACTTCGAACATCCCCTTTTTATCAGCCACAGCCCCAGTGAACGACCCCCTCATATGTCCGAAAAGCTCGCTCTCTAGGAGGTTCTCTGGCACCGCTCCACAGTTTATGGAAACAAACGGCTTCTCCTGGCGATGGCTGAGAAGATGAACAGCTCTGGCAGCCAACTCTTTTCCCGTGCCACTTTCACCCTTGACAAGAACTGTCGAATCTGTGGCCGCAATTTTTTCAATCAGGAGATAGACCTCCTTCATTTTCTTGCATTTTCCCACGATATTCTCGAAACTGTACTTCTCTTTGAGCTGCTTTTTCAGGAGGATATTCTCCAGTTTCAACCTTCCCCTCTCCAGGCTTTGAGAAACAATGATTTTCAACTCCTCCACATCGAAAGGTTTGACTACATAGTCTATCGCCCCCTCTTTTAAGGCCTCAACTGCCTGTTTAATTGTCCCGTACGCTGTTATCATGATTACAGGAATGAAAGGCTTCGTTTCCCTGACGTGCTTAAGGATATCCATTCCGCTCTGCTGGGGAAGCTGGATGTCAGAGATGATAAGGCTGAAATCATTTTTCTCTATCAGCTCAAGTGCCTTTGGGGCAGAGTGCGAGGTTTCAACCTTGTATCCCTCTTTCTTGAACACAACTGTGAGAAGATCAAGGAGGCTCTTCTCATCGTCGACAATGAGTATTTTATCCGTTTTTCTCTCCTCTTTCTTTAAATCAAAGCCAGTTTTCTCAGGCTTTTCTTAAAGGCAGGATTATGATTATCTCTGTCCCTTTATCAGGCTCAGAGGCAACGCTGATTTTTCCCTTATAATCGTCCACAATTTTGCGCACGACTGCCATCCCGAGCCCTTGACCACTCTCGAAGCCCGAATAAAAAGGCTCAAATATTCTTTCTCTTTTATCTTCTGCCATACCAATTCCAGTGTCAGCGAATTTTAATTGGATCTCATCCTTTTTGATTTTTTCAAAATCTATGGCCAACGATCCTCCGTTGGGCATGGCTTTAAGAGCATTCCTCAAGATATTCCAGAAAAGCTGCTTAAACTGATTGTTGTTTCCGAAATACTGAATACTCCCTGAGCTGTAGTTTCCTTTGATCTGAACATTCCCGTCCATTTCACCGCTATTCTGAAGGAGAATGAGCGTTTCCTTTAAGATCTCCGTCAGGTTGATCGAGGAAAACGTTCTCTGGCCAGGAGAAGCTAGATTCAGGAATTGTTCGATTGAATGGGAGACTCTCCTCGATTCTGAGACGATAATATCCATCAGTGCCCTTTGCTCTCTCTTCAATCCCAATTCATCCTTCAAGACCTGAACTGAACCGGATATGGCAGCCAGTGGATTCCTGACTTCATGGGCAAGCTGGGCAGAGACTTCTCCTGCGACTGCAAGTCTGTTCTTAATCTCGAGCTCTTTCTGCGCCATCATCAGCTGGTCCCTTGTCTTACGCAGGCTATCGGTCAGGAAATTCATAAAAAATGCCACCAAGAAGAAAGCCCCCCAGGCCATAAAAATATTATAATTCACAAGACCCAGAGATATCTCGATGGTTTCTTCTTGAGCATAATAGGGAATGAGCCCAAAATACATCCCATCGACCAGAAAACCGTAGATAATGGCGGAGAGAGCGGCGGTCATAAAGGCTGCACGCTTGGAGATTACATAGCTGGCCGCGATGATAACAAAAATGTACAGGAAGTAAAAGGATCCCTGGACACCTCCAGAGATGTAGACGAGAGCTGTAATCAGAAGAAGGTCAAAGAATATCTGGACAGATACCTGAAGGGTAAGGTGTTTTCCCCAGATGTACAGAATAAGATAGACAAAAGAAAGAAGATAGAAGGAGATCACGACATAATAAAAAGGATTGAGTGGGAGGAAAACCGAAGTGCTGTATTGAATGATAACGGCGGAGACAACTAGAGAGGTGACGATGACCAGACGCAGGAGTATGAGCCGGAGAATATCTTTTTTGTCTGTGCTCATCCAAACTGTGAGATCAGGCTGAAGACAGGAAGATACATGGAAATGACTATGGTCCCGATCAAGCTTCCGACGAAGATGAGAAGAATCGGCTCCAATATCGAAAGAAGTCCTCCGACCGTGGCTTCGACTTCGTCATCATAAAAATCGGCTAACTTCGACAACATTGCATCTAGGGTTCCTGTAGCCTCCCCTACACCCACCATTTGGGTGAGCATCAAAGGGAACTGAGCGGCGTCCCTGAAGGCATCCGTAAGGTTCGTTCCTTCAGCGACCTGCGCTCGAGATGCCATGATGCGGCTTTCCAGGAGAACATTTCCAGCAGTAGAGGAAGTAATCTTAAGGCTCTCCATCATGGGCACGCCTCCAGAAAGGAGAGTGCTTAAAGTCCGTGTGACTCGAGATAAGGCGACCTTCTCGATCAACTTTCCGAAAAGAGGCATCTTCAGCGCCGCCGTGTCGACAGCCTTTCTTCCCGGAGGTGTTTTCTTGAAATACCTGTACAGAAAAACCAGGCCGATGAACCCGATAAACATATAAAATATATAGCTCTGAATAAAGTTGCTCGCCGCCAGCATGATCTTGGACAGGAGCGGCATATCGGCTCCGAGTTCGTTAAAAATCCCTGAAAAAATCGGAACAACTTTCCACAACATGAAAATCGTTACGATTACAGAAAAAATAAAAATGGCGATGGGATAGGTCATAGCCTGTTTGACCTGAGCCCTCAACTTGACAATTCTCTCCTGGTATTCAGCCAGACGACGGAGCATAACGTCAAGCGAACCGCTCTGTTCTCCTGAAGCGACAAGGTTGCAGTACAGGTCGTCAAAGACCTTGGGGAATTTCTTTTTAGCTTGATTCAGAGTGGCTCCGGCTTCAACATCCCTCCTCACCTGGGTAATGACATGCTTGAAATATTTATTCTTTGCTTGCTGGGCCAGCATGCCCAAGCCTTGAATCAAGGGAAGATCGGCATCAATCAAAACCGAAAGCTGACGGCTATAGACAGTCAATTCTTTGAGGGGAACTTTCTCTTTTTTTAAAAAAGGTATTTTTAATTCTGTCGGCTTCTTTTTGACATTAACGACAGTGATTTGTTCTCTCTGAAGAATTCTAGTCAGGTCCGCCGCGGATTTAGCCACACGTTCTCCCTCAATGATATCTCCTAACCGATTTCTTCCTTTCCAGACAAATACAGCCATGTCTCCCCCTTATTATTTTCTCACTGATTCCGGAGAGTAGTCAGGCGAGGCAGTTTTAACCCCTTCTCTCCTTTGAATGAGCTCCGTCAACTCATCAGGCTTATAAGAAATTTTCATCGCAGTCTCAAGGGTGATTAATCCTCTGAAATAGAGGGTCGTTAAAGACTGGTTAAAGGTCTGCATCCCATGCTTTTCCTGGCCCATCTGCATGGCGGAATATATCTGATGGAGCTTATTTTCTCTAATAAGATTCCTGATCGCCGCATTCGGAATAAGCAATTCCAAGGCCAAAACTCGCCCCTTACCGTCGGCTCGAGGCAAAAGGGCCTGAGTAACCACAGCCTCCAGGCTCATTGAGAGCGTGATTCTCACCTGGTCTTGATACTGTGGGGGAAAAATGTCGACGATCCTCGACACCGTTTCTGCGGCTGAATTCGTATGAAGCGTAGAGAATGTGAGATGCCCCGTCTCAGCCACATGAAGAGTAGCTTCCACTGTTTGCAGGTCTCTCATCTCCCCGACAAGGACAACGTCAGGGTCTTCTCGGAGAACGGAACGAAGCGCGTTGGGGTAGGACAGAGTATCCACGTGGAGCTCCCTCTGGTTGATCATGGCTTTTTTGGGATTGAAATAGTATTCAATCGGGTCCTCTATAGTGACGATATGAACATCTCGCTGCTCATTAATGTAGTTAATCATACACGCCAGGGTGGTCGATTTCCCGCATCCTGTTGGCCCGGTGACTAAAACTAATCCACGCGGCACCGAACAGAGCTGAGCGATTTTCTGGGGAAGTCCCAGTTGGGCAAAACTCCAATTCTGGCTGAGGAATCTTCGGAATGCCGCGGCAACAGCGCCTCTCTGCATATAAACGTTTCCCCGAAAACGGCCAATATCCTTGAGGCCAAAAGAGAAATCCAGCTCGAGCTTCTCTTCAAACGTCTTTTTCTGCTTATCCGTCAATAAACTATAAACCAACTCCTTGCTTTCGACCGGAGTCAGAGGAGGGTGATCGAGCGAAATCAGACGACCGTGAACCCTGATTCGAGGAGGAATTCGCGTCGTTATATGTAAATCGCTGGCATTCCTTTCAACGGTTGTTTTAAGAAGTTCGTGAATCGTTATCGGCACTCTTCACCTCCATATCTCTGACTGTCTCTCTCAAGACTTCTTCGATTGACGTGACACCCTCTTTTATTTTAGCCAGCCCACTTTGACGTAGCGAAATCATTCCGTTCCTGATTCCGATTTCTTTAATGTCTTTTGGCTGGGCTTTGGCCAAAATGAGGTCTTTTATGTCATTCGTCACTTCCATGACCTCAAAAAGCCCGACTCTCCCCTTGTAACCAGTCTCTGCGCATGTCGCACAGCCTTTCGCTTTATAGGGCTTGACCTTCTCTGCTTCCTCAGGAGCATAACCGATATCTACAAGAGCTTCAGGCGTAATCTTGTGTTCCTCTCGGCATTTCTTGCACAGCCGTCGCACTAGCCTTTGCGCCACGATGAGGACAAGAGAGTCTGAGATTAAAAAAGGCTCGACATTCATGTTTATCAACCTTGTGATCGTGCCTGCTGCATCATTGGTATG
Source organism: uncultured Eubacteriales bacterium (assembly GCA_964346585.1). Lineage (GTDB taxonomy): Bacteria > Acidobacteriota > Aminicenantia > Aminicenantales > Aminicenantaceae > SOIA01. Next base: position 35,326 of record CAYFVQ010000121.1, read on the forward strand.
GACTGTAGAGAAAACCAGGTGTCCCGTCAGCGCGGCTTTAACAGCAATGTCAACCGTTTCGTAATCCCTCATCTCACCGATAAGCATGATATCAGGGTCCTGCCTTAAGAATGATCTCAGAGAAGAGGCGAAATTCAATCCAATTTCTTCTTTAATGTTGACTTGGTTGACGCCCGCCATGTAAAACTCGACGGGATCTTCCGCTGTCATGATGTTCTTTTCCTGGGAGTTTAAGGTTGAGATCGCAGAATAGAGTGTGTTTGTCTTCCCGCTTCCAGTGGGTCCGGTGACAAGAATAATCCCGAAAGGCAAGTTGATGGCCTCCTCAAAGCGGCTCATAGACTTCTTCTCAAAGCCGAGTTTGGTAAGATCCAGCTGCAAGTTTGCCCGGTCGAGGATACGAGAAACGATTTTCTCCCCGAATATCGTGGGTATACAGGAAATTCTCATGTCGACTTCTTTTTTATTATCGTCTCCCCATTTCACTCTCATCTTTAAACGACCGTCCTGAGGTAACCTCTTTTCTGCAATATCCATGCTGGAGAGAATTTTTACTCGAGATGTGACCGGATTCTTGAATTTCATAGCCAGATCCATCATTTCATGAAGGACGCCATCTATGCGGTACCTAACCCGGAAGGACCGCTCATATGGCTCGAAATGGACATCACTGGCTCCTTTCTTTATCGCATCCATAAATATGGTGTTCACAAGAGTGATGACAGGAGCTTCTTACGTTGAGCGTGTCAATTCTTCGATGTCATATTCTTCCTCTTCTTCCTCGACAACATTCACTGATCCATCATCCGCCTGCTCGATCTCGTCGATTATCTCTTTGACGCGCATAGAATCAGAAGCGCCGTAGTATTTATTTATGGCTTCCGAAACCCCTGACTCTGAAGCAATGACTGGCTGAATGCTTAGACTTGTTCTAAACCGGACATTTTCAATCACATCCAGGTCTGTGGGATCGACCATGGCCATGGTCAGAAAAGACCGAATCCGATGGATGGGCATGATCATGTGTTTTTTGGCAATGTCCGCAGGAATGAGTTCGATAACATCCGGATAAACTTCGAATTGACCGAGGTCGATGTAGGGATACCCCAGCTGTCGGCTCAGTGCCTGAGCCATATCTTCCTCTGATATGAGACCTAAAGCCACAAGAGCGCTTCCGATAGAAACTTTGTTCTTCTTCTCATACTCAGCAGCAGACTTAAGCTGCTCTGGTGTGATTAGTTTTTCACGGATGAGAAGCTCACCAAGGTTTGAGGCCATTTTTGGTCCTTATTGAGTGTTAATAAAATATATAATTTGACAATATTTGTCAACTTTTATCACCAGTATCTTCACTATTTTTTCATACATCTAAGACGATTTCTGCTCCAGACTTTTCTCTTTTTATTGAAACATAAGTCTGAGAAGATATTCGCACGGCTGCCACAACAGTTCCTAATGTTTGCAGAGAATCCTTAGAGTGTCAATCATCCGTAGAGAGGATTCTAAAGGTGAATTTTGAATTCTTTTCCTCATCTATAAGGGTTATGCGGCTCACCGCAACAGAGGAGAGCTTCTGGACCGCTCAATCCGGCTAATGTACAAGGCGTTTTTAAACAAATTCTCATCAATTATTTTATGATCAGCCGCAATAAAAACTGGTGATCAGAATCTGGGATAAAAAAGAAATCTCGGTAACGATTGAATACTTGAAAGTTGGATGAAGGCTGGATGGGCTTGAATATCAGAAAGCTTGAATTGACTTTGGAAAGACTCTAATAATTCTCCCACCAATCACCGATTTCCTGGGGCTTCCCCGATTCATTCCTGTATATAAACCGTGCGGCTCTTTCTCCCTCTCCATTTTCTTGCTCAAAAATAATCACTTTACAGAGGGGCGCAATCTGGTCGAAATACTCTCTGGCTTTAACTCTCGCTTCCTCAAAGGAATAAGTCGATTCATCGAATAAGATCGGGAAACCGACTTTTTCCTTATATCCTCTTATATAGTATCTTCTGTCCATTTATCCCTCCTCTCTAAAATCTGCCGCGACTCTGAGCATCCTGTTCAAGGCGCGCCTTGCTATCCCAGGTGGACGATATTTGAAAAACCTCATGAATAGCACAAACAAACGCCAAGACACATCCTGCAACATAGGTTTATCCTTTCACCTGATGAAAGTTGAATAAGGCATCTTTTAAAGGCATGAGTCTTTTCCCCGAAGGAACTGAATCCGTCTCGATTCTTTTTCTCATCTTCTTTCCGAGTGGGAGTAAAGCCCCGCAAAAACCGTGCGGCTAAATCTCCATAGTTTAGTCGGTCGAATCTCATCAAAATTGAATGGTAAACCCCTGTTTCTTATTGAATTCAATTTGAAGGGAGGGGATGGCTGGCGCGCCTGGAAGGACTCGAACCTCCGACCCGCTGCTTAGAAGGCAGCTGCTCTATCCGACTGAGCTACAGGCGCGCTTTCTATTTCTCTATTGATTCAACCTGTTCGCATGAACGAAGCCAATCTTTCTTTATCTTCTAATCGGGGAGATCGGATTTGAACCGACGACCTCCTGCTCCCAAGGCAGGCGCGCTAACCAGGCTGCGCTACTCCCCGGCATCACAAAATAACATTAGAAAAAGGGGACAGACCTTGATGATGGGGTCAGGCCTTGTCAAGGTCGATGCCTAAAAGCTTTAATCAAGCCTTGGTGTTAATATATAGACAAGGCCTGACCCCGTATTTGTCATCATCAAGGCATGTCCCCTTTTTCTGCCTTTTTTGTCCCTCATTTTTATAGCAAAACAACGAGTAGTTGTCAATTTCACTCCCTCTTAAGACCTCTCTCTATTTCCTTTTTATCTATTTTAACGATGACTGGTCTTCCGTGAGGACAGAGGGATGAATTTGAAGTCTTGAAGAGCTCTTCAACGAGATAACTCATCTTTGCCAAGGTCAACGGTTGACCGGCCTTGACAGCTGTTTTACACGCCAATGTGGCCAGTATACTCTTCTTTTTATCTTCGGCCCTGTTCTTTCTCAGGTCTTCAAGGAGAGAGAGAAATATTTCCCTGGCCTCGTCCTCTTTGAACAAATCAGGAAATTCTTTCAAAGAGAAGCTCCTTCCGCTCATGGCTTCTACCCTAAAGCCCGCCTCTTCCAGCGAATCTCTGTTGTCTTCCAGGCTTAACACCTGGGATGGCGAAAGTTCAAAGAGGATAGGAAAAAGAGCCAGTTTTTGAGGCCATTTCTTTTTCCTGTCGATATCCTGATATTTTTCAAAAAGAACCCTCTCATGGGCGTTATGTTGATCGATGATGAATATTCCGTCTTCTGAAGAGGCAACAATGTAAGTATCCTCGTACTGCCCCAGAACTCTCGGGAAAATCCCTTCATCTTTTTCTGGAGAAGGAAACAGTCTCTCCGCCTCCACCGGCCTTCTATCTGCAAACGGGAAACTTCGCCCGCCCCTCTCCTCTTTTATTTCCAGCCTGCGCTTTTCTCCCTCCTGGCTGGGATAAACTTCTTTTACTCCCTGTTCTCTCAACATGGCTTTTTCTATACTGTGGAGGACAAGTTGAAAAAAAGGACGGGAATCCCTGAACCTGACTTCTGCCTTGGCGGGATGGACATTGACATCCACATCATCAAGGGGGCAGGAGAGAAAAAGGAATGCCTCAGGATGCTGGTCTTTCTCCAAGAAGCCTTTGTATGCTTGATTCAGAGCCGCCTGGAGAGTCCGATCCTTGATCATCCGCGTGTTCACAAAAAAGAGCTGGTGTGTCCTGTCTCGACGTCCTGAGGGAGGAATCGACGCATACCCAAACAGACGCCTTCCTTCCTCCTCATGGTCGACTTCCATGAGATGTTCCACTAGGGATTTTCCATAAACTTGAAAAATCCTTTCCTTGAGAGTCTTGACAGGAGGATAGTCAAAGACTTGACGCTTTCCGTGAATCAAAGAAAACCTCACATCATGATTAGCGAGGGAAACAAAAGTCAAGTATCTGACGATCAAGTTCAGTTCAGACCTTTCTGAACGGAGAAATTTCTTTCGTGCGGGCAGGTTGAAGAATAAGTCTCGAACTTCTACAGACGTTCCCATAGGAAAAGCAATATCTGAGACCTGGACAACCTCCTCTCCCTCTCTTTCTATAAGAGTTCCCTTTGCTCCTTTTCCATTCGAAGTCTTCAAAATAATCCTTGAAACCGCAGAAATGCTGGGAAGTGCTTCTCCTCTAAAGCCCAGAGTGGCTATGCGGCTGAGGTCCTCAATCGTCTCAATCTTGCTGGTTGAATGCCTTTCAAAACAAAGAAGAGCATCCTCCCGGGACATCCCATGTCCATTATCCGTGATCCTGATCAGTTTTTTCCCCCCTGAAATAAGTTCTGTTTTTACCTCTGAGGCTCCGGCATCCAAAGAGTTCTCTACCAGCTCCTTGACTGCAGAAAACGGCCTTTCGATGACTTCGCCTGCAGCAATTTTCTGCGCCACTTCTTGAGGAAGAAGAATAATATTTTTCATGGGCTCTATTGTATCCTTAATCCTGTCTGCTGTTGAATTCAAGCATAGTGGCATTTCATAAAAAAACAGTTAGCTTGTCAATAGCAATAGGGGACGTTCCCCAAGGGGACACCCTATCTCTAGCAATTGGCTTCATGGAAATCATTAAATGAAAGTGTGTCTCTGTGGGGAACATCCCCATATTTCATTATCTCCTCCAATTGGTTTCATGAGAATCATCAAAAGCTTGGGTGTCCCCTTGGGGAACGTCCCCATATTTTACCTTGGGGAACGTCCCCATATTTTATTTAACTGAAACAAAAGGGCTGTCTTTAAGATACGCGCGCCACAGCCTTTCCCGTCCTTGCCTGATGCCGATCCGAGGCCTCCACAGCAGCTCTCTTTCTTTTCGTTCTTTTCTTAATCCTTCTCTAATAGAGAGAGGAGACTTTGGAGAAGAAACCAACAGGCCGTTCAAAGCCAGGTCAATGCTCAATGCCTGGCAGAGCTTCGCTGGGCCTGAACACAGGTTTTTAATCTTGTCAGTTTTTCGCCGTGCCTTCATCAGCGAAATCCCTTCGAGAGGCTCTACGGCCCGTATCAGGACAGCCGCGGGGAAATTTTCTCTTTCTGTGACCACATTGAGCATGTAATGCAGTCCATACGTGAGGTAGACAAAAGCTCTGGCTGGCGATCCATACAGTATCTCGCTTCTTTTTGTCCGACCTCTATGCGCGAAGGAGGCCGGGTCATCCTCGCCGCAATACGCTTCAGCTTCCACGATTATTCCAGATGTAACGCCCTCCTTTGAAGCCCGCACAAGAACCATGCCGATCAGGTCTTCCAGAACGTCCAGAGTCGGACGCGCGTAGAATGAAACAGGAAGGATCATTGGGTACGGACCACAAGATTCAGGACTGAGGCGGATTGACGACTTCGCCTCTTGTCTCTCTTTCATCCACTTGTGTGATTAATACTTTCACTTCATTTTTTTCACTATAAAGTGAAGAAGGAACACACACTCTAAAATAATTAGAGGTCAAAACTTCGTCCTGTGTCTCTCCTTTCTTGACGACAACAGCCTCACATTCCTCCCCTAAAAAATTCCGGCGGAAATCTTCATTCTTCGTCCTGGATAATCTTCTTAAAAGTGCGGCTCTCTCCTTTTTCAACCTGTCATGAACCTGGTGCCAGGATGCAGCCGCAGTTCCCGGGCGAGCGGAATAGGAAAAAACATGAAAATAGGTCAGCGGTGATTGTCTCAAGAATGAAAAGGTCTGCTCGAATTCTTCCTCGGTCTCTCCAGGAAATCCGGCGATGATATCGGCTCCCAGAGAAGCACGCGGGGATTTCTCTCGGAAACTCGAGAGAATCTCATTGTAGGCCTCAACTTTACTCCTTCTTCCCATGCGGCTCAGTATATCATCCGACCCACTCTGGAGTGAAAGGTGAAAATGAGGACATATTTTCTCACTTGTTGCAATAAACTCAATCAGAGATGGCTTTAAAAATCGGGGGTCAAGCGAACTTAACCTCATTCTTGAAAGTCCCTCTATTTCACTAATCTCACCTAGAAGCTCCAGTAAGGAGCTCTGGGGTTTAAGGTCCAATCCATAAGAACTGAGATGAATCCCGGTCAGGACAATCTCTTTGAAGCCCTGTGCATTGAGTGCCTTCAACCGAGCCACTATTTCTTTCTTCCCAACGCTTGCACTTTCTCCTCTTACACTGGGGATGACGCAAAAAGTGCATCTGAAATTGCATCCATCCTGAACTTTCACCAGGGCTCGAGAACGAAAAGCAGACGTCGATATATCATCCTGAGGGCTAGCATGAGACAGGATCTCTGTCAAAATATTCTCTTTTTCTGCATTGGAGAAAATCCGCCAGACCCGTGGCATTTTTTTTAGCTCCTCGGGGGACCTCTCGGCATAGCATCCAGTAACGATCAGCCTGGCCTCTGGATTCAGACGTGATACCTTTCTTATGAAGCTTCTCGTATCGCTGTCCGCGCGGCTGGTCAAGGTACAGGAATTGATCACAACGAAATCACTCTGCAGAGAATCTTTTTCCAGTTTTAATCCCTTCTTCTGAAGCGCATCTGTCCAGCAGAAAGCTTCCGCTTGATTGACGCGACAGCCGAAAGTCTGGATTGAAAACGAAGTCATATTTTCTTCTGGATGTCCTTGGATTTACTCTCAACCTGAGATTCCATTTTCTCTCGATATTTCTTCAGCTTTTCACTCAAAGAAGGATCCTTCAGGCCTAATACTTGGATCGCGAGGAGAGCGGCATTCGCCGCGCCAGATTTTCCCAGGCCCATCGTTGCCACCGGAATTCCTTTTGGCATCTGCACAGTGGAGAGGAGAGCGTCCAGACCATTTAAGGTGGGGCTTCCGACAGGGACTCCGATAACAGGACGGATGGTGTGGGCTGCCACCACTCCTGCCAAATGAGCCGCTTTACCCGCCATGGCGATAAATACCTCTGCACCATCCTTCTCGCAGGACTCTATAAGCTTGACCGTCCTTCCGGGAGACCGATGAGCAGAAGTGATTTCTAGTTTGTGAGACACTTGAAACTCTTTGAGTATACCTAAAGCCTCCTTGGCAACTTCCAAATCCGAATCACTCCCGATAAAAATAGCGACTTTCATTCTCCTCCCTCCTTAACGGCACCGATATCCTTCCGAAAATGCATGCCTTCAAAGGATATTCCAGAGATAGCCTTGTATATTTTTTCTAAAGTCTTATCGAGATTTTCTTCCGAAGCACAAATACCGACCACTCGTCCTCCGTTCGTGTAATATCCTCCATCCTGGTACTTTGTTCCGGCGTGGAAGATCTTGATTCCAGGCATTCCTGAAGTCTCTTCGAGCCCCTCTATCTTCTTCCCCTTTTCGTAATCCAGCGGATACCCGCCAGAAGCCAAAACCACGCAAGCGGACGCATTAGAGCTCCACTCTATCTGTTTCTCCCCTGCACTTTCCTCCACTATTGAAAGAAGGATATCAATAAAGTCACTCTCCATCCTCAACACCTGGGGTTGTGTCTCTGGGTCTCCAAACCGACAGTTATACTCGAGCACTCGAGGCCCTTCCTCTGTGAGCATCAACCCCACATACAGGACTCCCTTATACTTTCTTCCCTCTTCACGCATGTGATTCACTGTGGGGAAGACGATAGATTCCATGATCTCTGAAAAGAAATCCTCATCGATGAAGGGAGACGGAGAAATGGCTCCCATCCCTCCTGTGTTCGGGCCCTTGTCTCCTTCAAAAACCGCCTTGTGGTCCATTGTCGTCACAAGCGGGAGGACATGTGTTCCGTCGGAAAGGACGATGAATGATGTCTCCCTTCCCCTCAAGAATTCTTCCACAAGGACTCTTCTTCCCGCTTCCCCAAATTTCTTCTCCACCATGATCAGATTGATCGCGGCTTCGGCCTCTTGACGATCCTTGCAGATGATGGCTCCTTTTCCCGCAGCCAACCCATCGGCTTTGACGACCAAAGGGAAAGAGAACTTTCCAGAGTCGAGAACCCCCACTGCCTGTTCTGGAGAATCCGCCACTTTGGCCCGGGCGGTCGGAATGTTGTGACGCTCCAAAAACTGCTTGGCAAACACTTTACTGCCTTCCAGTTCGGCTGTTTTTTGATCCGGACCGAATATTTTCAGGCCTCTTTTCTCAAATTCATTGACTATCCCCAGGGTCAGAGGAAGCTCAGGCCCCACCACAGTCAGGTCAATCTGCCTGCTTTCGGCAAAATCCGCCAGTTCTTTGATGTCGGAATCACCGATAGGGACATTCTCACCGATACTCATCGTGCCTGGATTTCCCGGGGCACAGAAGAGTTTGTCAAGCTGAGAGCTCTGGGCCAATTTCCAGGCCAATGCATGCTCTCTTCCTCCTGAACCAACCACTAATACTTTCATCTCATATTCCTTTTTCTGCCCTGAATTAAATCCAGATTGAATCATTCTGACAAAAAAGGACCTGCCCGTCAATGCACGCCGGCCCTCTTCTGCCTTATATAATTTCCTCCAGGTTCTCTTTGAGCATTTCTGCGAAACCCGGGTAGACAAACACACTATTCAATATTTTCGTAGCAAGGGGTAAAGCTTCTTTCGGAGGAAGACAGAATTTCATCTCGAGAAAATTCTTGCGGAATTCTTTCACATCCTCTTTGATATTTTTATTCCTTATGACGACATCCGCGATCAATCCTGAAAGAACGTCGAAATCCTTCTCTTCCATCCCGAAGCGGGTCATTTCCTGGACACCCATCCGGATTCCACTCGCCTCGAGGAATGTTTCATCATCGGGTAAAGCTTGATAATTCGTGACGATGTTGTTCTCTTCAAGCCGGCGGGCGATTTCGTTTCCAAGCCCGTACTCTCTCACCCGCATCAGGACTTGATGGGTCTCTGTGAATCCATCCTTCTCGTCCCCTTCGACCTGAATTCCCTTGTCTTTCAGAGACCGGGCAAAGGCTTTTGCATTGCTACAGACCTGGCTCTGGTATTCCTCCTTAAACTCGTTCATCTCATAAGCTGCCGCTAACAGTGCCAGAAGGGTCCCCAAATGATGATTGCTCGTTGAACCGGGAAAAGCTCGGCCCTTGATATCCAGCCAGAGCTTTCGAAGGGGGCTTCCTTTGGGAAAGTTTCCCGCGATGACTCCCCGCTGAGGACCGAAAAAGGTTTTGTGCGTGCTTCCGGTTATGACGTCCGCTCCTTCCTGAAGAGGAGTCTGAAACTCCCCGTAGATTCCCAGGACATGAGCCATGTCATACATGATAACCGGGCGCACCTCCCAGTCCTTGACCAAATCCGATACAAACTTCACCGGCTCCTGGTAGATGAACATGCTCTTGCCAAAAATCACGAGTTCAGGTTTATGTTGTTCGATGAGTTCACCGAGTCTATCTGTGTCGATTTTATAGAAATTCTCCTTCAAAACGGGAAAATTGATGACATTATCCTTTCCCGTTTCAGGATTTTCAGCCACAAAGTTGAATAAAGCTCCCATGGGCTGAGAGCTGAGATGCCCTCCTTTGGTCAACGCATTGTTCATGACCAGCCTCATCTTGCGCATCGGTTGACCCTCAGGACGATCGCGGTTCAGAAAACGCACCATTCCCTTGAAGACGACCTCATTGGCCATTTGTCCGCTTATCGTCCTGAGTTCGACCTCTGAGCAGCCGAAATATCGAGCGAATTCCTGCTGTGCTTCTTCCTCAACATCTCTGATGAAATCCGTTCCTTGATAAAAATAAATCTCTTCACCTTTCATGGTCCTGTGTTCTGCGTAGCGGCCGGAGGGATCGGAAATCTCACACATTTTCACCAGGAGAGAAGGGGTTGTTTCAGATGGAATGAGGTTAAACGATGCGCTCTGCCGCCAGTTATTGTTCTCTTGTATTTTATCAGATAAAGATCGGATCTTATCATGAAATGATGACATTCTTTTTTCTCCTCTTTTTAAGGCTTAAAATTTCTTTCTTCTAAATCAAATATTTTCTGGAGCCGGTCCTGATGTCTTCCTCCCTCAAATTCAGTATCCAACCAGATTCGAACAATATTGAGTGCCTCATCCTGAGGAAGGACTCTTCCACCCAGTGTCAGACAGTTTGAATCATTATGACTCCGGCTCATTTCAGTTGAATATTCATCCTGACAGGGAGTGGCCCGGATCCCTTTGAACTTATTGGCCACGATAGTCATCCCAAGACCTGTTCCACAGACCAATATGGCTCTATCAGATTGCCCGGAACAGACGCTTTTGACCGCTTTCTCTCCAAACTCAACATAATCCACCCTTTCTTCAGGCCCGCAGCCAAAATCCTCATACTCTATCCCTCTTTCAGATAGATAGGCCAGAATGCTCTGTTTGAGTTCATACCCCGCGTGGTCCGAAGCCGTTGCGATTTTCACATCCTCCTCCTTTCTCAAACGAATGAATCCGGTTTCCTTTATTTCTTGATGTGTCATTATAACAAGATTTCGATGAAATAAAAAAGGGGTCGCAGTCGTCACTTTGATAGAGGAGGTAACTTGGGTTGAAAGAGTATCAGGTCAAGGTCTTGGGCGGCTCAATCAGGATCAAGCTTCAACGTTAGGCTTTTGCAGCCAGGCCTTTGGGATTAATTTAGGTCAGGCCTTGGCAGGATGGATGTCTACCCAACTGGAATCACGCCATGGGTATAGACATACAGAAAAGAACTGCCTCTGAAAGCCAAATTCCAACTGGAGCAAGGCCATCCCTGAATGCTATCTAATCATTTACCCATATAAAATAGAAAAGAACCAATATATCTAAAGTCAATCTTCTTAGGAGGGAACGGTTTATAAAAATGAGAGCTGATGCTTATTTCTGTATTGGCTTGTCCTGTTTTATGAGAGAGGCCGCCTCCGGGAAAACTTCGATGGCCTTTAAAACAACCGGGTCATCCCTCTGATAAGCCCACCATCCATCTTCCTGGCTCCAGAGTGCGGAAAATATTTCTTTTTCCAGCCATCTCTTTATTTCTACCATCGTCGATTCAAATTCAGCCGGATCATATTCGATTTTGGCCTCCTGCAGATATGATTTAAAATCCTCGATGACTTTTGAGTCGGCTCTAAAATCCCGGCCGATAACTGTCTTCCCATCGACATTTTCGGTCTTTGCCCGCATTTCCCTAGGGAAAATAAACATTCTCGAAAGAAGAGTTTCCTTCTTCAAAAATTTTCTCGTGTACGAAAAGAACGCGCCTTTGTAAATGAAATAATAAATGATATCATCCAAAGAAGATTTCACTTCATAGTCTGGAGATATTCCTCCCTGCCCCAGAACTTTCCTTCCCCCGATCGTATACCTCACTTCTCTTTTTTCCTCAGGGGCCTTCTTGCTTAATAGGTAATCATCGATGCGGGTGTAATCTCTTTGGATGGACCGGCCGCTCGGGGTGAAATATCTTGCCGTAGTCAGCGCCACGGCAGCATTATGGCTAATCGGGAACACAGTCTGCACGAGCCCCTTTCCAAAGGAGTCTTCACCGACAATTAAACCTCGATCATTATCTTTTATGGCACCGCTAACAATCTCAGGGGCACTGGCACTCCCTCTATCAATTAATATCACGAGGGGCGTCTTCTCGTATTGATTGTCCTTCAAGGCGCGAAACTCCCTGTTGAAATCCCTGTGTCTTCCCTTCATCGAAACAATGACAGCGCCTCTGGGAAGGAACTCGTCTGAAATCTCTATTGACTGGACAAGAGTTCCTCCAGCGTTTGTCCTCATATCAAGTATGAGCCTCTTCATTCCCTGCTTGGTTAATGAGGCCATTTTCTCCTCAAATTCCCTTGTCGTCGTTCCGGAAAAACCACGGATTCTGATGTATCCGATATCATCCTGAAGGATGAACGCATAAGAAATGCTGTGGAGTGGAATCTCCTCCCTGGTCACAGTCATCTCTAGAGGTTTCTCCAACCCCTCGCGAGTAATCGTGATGTTGATCTTCGTTCCTTTAATGCCCCTTAATTTCTGCACGGCTTGCCGGCTTGTTATATTCTTCGTGCTTTCCCCATTGATATGAGAAATGACATCTCCAGGGAGAACACCCAGTCTGTACGCTGGCCCCCCTTCGATGGGAGAGATGACGACCAAGCGATCTTCTTGCTTCTGAATCAAGATGCCCAGCCCATGGTATTTCCCCTCATAGTCTTCTGTCATCCGAGCCAGATAATCGGGATCCAGAAAATAGGAGTGAGGGTCCAGAGTCTGGAGCATCCCCCTAATAGAAGAATAGGTCAACTGGTCAAGATCGACATCCTCAAAATAATATTCCTCGAGTAGAGATGCGACGGAAGCAATCTTTTTGTAAGAGTATCCCCATATATCTTCATCCTTAGCCGGAAGCAGGACGAGCACAAGGATCAAGGCAACAAGCAAAATGATCTTTCTCTTCATGACAGTTCCACTGATTTAAATACTACCAAAGCCGCGGGCTCTTGTAAAGTTGATATTGACTTCCGGTATCTGGACCAGGTTCCATTTTCCACTTTTTGGCTCAATAAAAGAGAATTGAGTTGAGATTATTATTTACCAATGAGGAGGGACAACGGAAAAAAGTGACCTGACTCCATTTGTCGGCTCCGCCTGTATAACGATATCTTTTCATGAAATCCCCTTTTCCTTGACTTCTCCTAGTCATGAGGCTATATTTCCATAAGCATCTGTCATTCAAAGAGAAGAGAAAATGTTCGGTAACATCGGATTTCCTGAGATACTCGTTATTCTTGCTCTTGCGCTTCTCATTTTCGGACCGAAAAAGCTTCCAGAGATCGGAAGGTCAATCGGGAAAGCCCTGAGAGAGTTCAGGAGGACTTCGGATGAAATCAAAGAAAAAATCGAAGAAGAGATCCAGGCCGATGAGCTGAAAGACATAAAAGAAGAGATTGAAAAGGACATCGAAGGCGATGAGGAAGGGAAAAAAGTCACCTGACAGTATGACCTTCCTCGAACATCTCGGTGACCTCAGAAAAAGATTATTCCACTCCTTCTTGGCTATCATCTTTACAATATTTCCGGCCTGGTTTTTCCACGAACAGATCTTCGAGATCCTCGCTCGTCCAATCAATCAATACCTTCCTGAGGGAGAAACCATGGCCGTCACAAGGCTGCCCGAAGCCTTTATGGTTTACATTAAAGTTTCCTTCCTGGCAGCTCTTTTTGTCGCTTCTCCGTATATTTTTTTTCAGTTCTGGAAGTTCATCGCTCCTGGCCTCTACCAGAGAGAGAAGAAATATGTCATTCCTTTTGTCTTCTTCACGTCTATCTTTTTTATCAGCGGAGCCGCCTTCGCCTATTTCATCGTTTTCCCCTTTGCCTGCCGTTTTTTCCTGAATATGTCAGCCGACTTTGAATTGGTTATTAAGATAGATGAATATTTCAGCCTGGCTCTTAAAGTCATTCTTGGAATCGCAATAGTATTCGAGCTTCCCACGTTGGTTTTCTTCCTCTCTCGAATGGGCTTGATCACCGCGAAATGGATGGCTAAGAAATTCAAATACGCCTTCCTGGCCATCTTTATTATCGCTGCTATCATTACTCCAACTCCTGATCCGATTACCCAGAGCATTGTCGCTGTCCCGATGCTCGCACTTTACGGGATAAGCATCGGGATCGCTTTTCTCTCTGAAAAAAGAAAAAAAGAGAAAGCCAAAGAATCGGAATCCGAGGAAGATTTAGCCGGATAAACATATATTTAGCCGACAGAATGAGGAACAAAGAGAAAGTTATTATCCGGAAGGTTCCCGATTACGACCCGAAAATCATAAAAAAAATCATCCAGGAAGGCATTAAGGATTTCGGCCTGGCCCCTCAAATCAAGGGGAGAATCACCATCAAACCCAATGTGGTCATCGCCCATCCAAAAATGGCCCCGTCTGCATTCACACGTGCTGAATTCATCGATGGATTGCTCGGCGCGCTGGAAGCAGAGAAAAGAGACGAAATAAATACTGTGCTTTCTGAAAAATCAGGCGCCGGACTGCCCACAGCCAGGATGTTCAGGCGTGCAGGGTATCACAAACTCAAAAAAAAACACAAAACTAAACTGCGCCCTATTGAAGAAGCGAAAAAAAAGACGGTTCAACTTCAAAAAGGAGAAGTCCACACAAAGGCGACCACTGCCCAAGAAATCGTGGACAATGATTTTCTCGTCTACACGCCTAAACTGAAGAGTAACGTCTTGAGCCAGGGAATATCCGCCGCCCTGAAGCTCAACATCGGACTGCTCATGGATAAAGAAAGACTGCGGAATCACAATTCTGAACTGGACAGGAAAATCGTCGACCTCCTGGAAGTCGGCACCCCTGATTTTATCGCCACGGATGCCGTCGAGATCGGCACAGGAGGAAATCAAATGACACAGCATGGCCGACATCTGGGAATAATCCTGATGGCGACGAATCCTCTGTCCCATGATGTGGTTTGCGCTCATATACTTCATCTCGACCCTCAAAAAATCCAGCATCTGAGGCTGGCTCACGAGAGGGGCTATGGTTCGCTCAGTTTGGATGATATCGAAATCGAAGGGGACATCTCACTGGAAGAGATCCAGCAAAAAACAAAAAACCTGGACCTCGGGATGGTCAGAGTCGATAAGGCCGACTGCAATATCCGGACGATTACCGGAGAGCCGTATTGCGTGGGAGGGTGTCACGGGATCTTCCTCGACTGGATGTATATGTTTAAAGACAGAAAACCCGAGCTCTGGAAGAATATGCCGGCCTGGACAGTTGTCATCGGTCAGTATGCAGGGGATGTATCAGCCCAAAGATTAATGGTGATCGGCACGTGCTCCAGAATCGACGGGAAGGTTCAGGCGAGAAAGCGAAGAAAAATCAGAGGCTGTCCCCCCAAGCACAAAGACCTCGTCCTCCAGTTTCTTCTCAAAGCCGGAATCATTAATCCTCTTTTCAGGCTGGACACAATCATCGATGCCTATTTTTTCCTTTTTCTTTCCTGGCTCAGGAGATTGGTCAAAGGCAGGTTGTAAGCCCATGGATGGACGACTCATCATCGAAAACAGACGCGTGGAGACAAAGGCAAAAATTGAATCCCTCAACCCGACTACCCTTAAACCTTTAGGCGAGGCCTGTCTGGCTTCTTCACAAGAGTGCCGCCACGCTCTCCAAGCCGCAAAAAAGGCTCTTCCTGCCTGGAAAGGACTATCGCTCAGAGAAAAAAGGAAAATCTTTATCGAAGCTAAAAAAATTCTCCTCCAGAGGAAAAATGAGGTGGCTCGTTTGATCACTGCGGAAAAAGGCACTCCTTTCCCAGAATCTTTATCCGTTGAAGTCCTGGGAGTTCTCGAAGCTCTGGATTACTACGGCCGGAACCTGAAAAAAACATTTCAACGCAAGAAGATGAAGCACCATGTCATTCTTTTTTCCCATAAGAAAAGCCATTTTCGCTTCGAGCCCTTGGGCGTGACTCTCATCATTTCCCCCTGGAACTTTCCTTTCCTCATCCCTTGCTGCGATATCCTGAGTGCAATCGCATCTGGAAACACAGTGGTCTTCAAGCCTTCCACATCGACTCCTTTCGCTGGGCTTTTAATCGGCGATATCCTCATCCAAGCGGGTCTCCCCCCGGGAGTTTTGAACATTGTGACCTGCAAAATCCCGCAGGCTGAAGAAATGGTTCTCCATCCGGAAATACAAACAATCCTATTCACCGGAAGTGTTTCCACCGGAAAAAGAATTTCCGAACTCGCCAGCCGTAATTTAACTCATCTCGTTCTCG
Source organism: uncultured Eubacteriales bacterium (assembly GCA_964346585.1). Taxonomy (GTDB): domain Bacteria; phylum Acidobacteriota; class Aminicenantia; order Aminicenantales; family Aminicenantaceae; genus SOIA01. The sequence goes on from CAYFVQ010000121.1 coordinate 51,113, forward strand.
AACTCGGAGGAAAGGATCCCATGATCGTCCTCAAGGATGCGGACCTGGAAAGAGCCTCCCGAGGAGCGGTCTGGGCGGCCTTCATGAACACCGGCCAAAGCTGTGGCTCTGTGGAAAGGCTCTATGTGGCGCGGGAAATCGCCGATGATTTTATTGAAAGGATTCTGAGTCATGTGAAAAAATTAAAGACAGGAGATCCTATGGAACCTGGAGTCGATATCGGCCCGTTGACAATTCTCAGTCAGCTTCAGATTGTCGAAGATCATATAAAGGATGCAGTCGAAAAAGGAGCTCAAGTGCTGTCTGGAGGCGCAGGGATTAAGGAATATCCGGGTTATTTTTTCCAGCCAACAATACTTTCGGGAGTCGACCACTCGATGAAGGTCATGAAGGAAGAAACCTTTGGTCCGGTGCTCCCGATCATGGTTTTTTCGGAACCGGAGGAAGCTGTTTCTCTCGCCAATGACTCCGATTATGGGCTGACGGCGTCCGTCTGGACTCGAGATAAACAAATGGCTGCCTGGATGGCCGAGAGAATCGAGGCGGGGACCATCACGGTGAACGACCACATGTATTCCTTCGCAGAGCCGGGAGCCATATGGGGAGGAATCAAGCAGACCGGAAGGGGGTACTCCCACGGACCATACGGCCTTCAAGAGCTAGCGAACATCAAATTCATCAGCCATGATTTCTCCAGAAAAAAAACTCAGACCTGGTGGTACCCTTACAGTGCCCAATGGCCAAAATTCCTGGAGAAAGCTCTTGATCTTTTTCACCACCATCGAATTTCAAATAAAATCAAGACCATGCTTTCCCTGCTGCCCCACAGGTCGAGGATTCGCGCGGGCAGCCCTCTTTTCAATTTCATAAAAAATATTCCAAAGATATTCAGAAAATGAAGCCAGAAGCGAAACTTATCGGTTTGACCGGGACAAACGGCTCAGGAAAAGGCGAGGCGGCAGCTTATCTTGAAAAGAAAGGATATGCCTATTTCTCCCTATCCGATGTGATTCGAGATGCGCTCCACAAAGGCGGGATAGAAGACACACGGGACAACCTTATCGAAAAAGGAAACGAATTGAGAAATAAGTATGGACCGGATATCCTGGCCAGACTGGTCATGGAAAAAGTGGAAGGCAAGGCTGTCATCGACAGCATCCGCAATCCTTCAGAGGTCGAATACCTGAGGAAAGAAAAGAAGTTTATTCTTCTGGCAATCGATGCGCCAGTCGAGTTAAGATATGAAAGAGTCAAACAGAGAGGCAGACAGGAATCCGCCTCGACTCTCGAAGAGTTCATAAAAAAAGAAAAAGAAGAAATGACAGACAGCGAGAAAGGACAACAACTCCACAGTTGCATGAAAATGGCTGATTTTGTCATTATGAATGACCGAGCTCTTGAAGATCTACACCGAAAGCTGGAGGAAATAGTATGAAGCCGAAAAGAGTTTCAAAGAATCAGTATTATTTGGGTATTGCCGAAGAAGTCGCCCGGCGCAGCACCTGTTTCCGCCGCTCTTTAGGGGCGATCATCATTCGCGACGACCAGATTATTTCCACTGGATACGTGGGAGCCCCGCGGAAGACCAAAGATAGCCTCGAGCACGGTTCCTGTCTCAGGGACAAGCTGAATATTCCTCACGGCCAGCGGTATGAACTCTGCCGGAGCGTTCATGCTGAGCAGAATGCAATCATCAACGCGGCTCGTGCCGGAGTCAGCCTTCTGGGTGGAGACATGTACATCTACGGCAGCGTTGCTGGCAAATTCCAGCCAATAGATGCGTTCCCTTGCTTCATCTGCAAGAAGATGATCATCAACGCCGGTCTGAACCGCATTATCTGCTCCACAGCTGATGGGAAAATGAAAATTTTCCGCGTGAGTGACTGGGTCAAGGACTGGAAGGAAGGAGATATCATCGACGACAGCCATCAATACGGCTGATAGGATACAGGTTTCTAATGAAATTCATGAGTCACTCCGCATCTACACCAACAATAAAAGTCTTGGAGGCAAAAAAATGAAAACTCAGTCCATAATCCGGCTTCTTCTCGGTCTGTGTTTACTCCTCTGGACTTCACAGGCGTTCTTTTCCTCAGGACAGGAGAACCAGTCAGCTGCCAAGACCGAAATCAACCTGCTTCAACTTCTGGAAATCACTCCCTCTCCGGAATCCATCGATTACATCCGGAATAAGACGCAGTTTCAGCTTCACACGTTACTGACAGAGCAGCGTCACCCCAAAACCTGGGACTTGAGTGAGAGGATCCAAAAGGATTCTAGAGCCGGCCTCAAAATGCTTTTTTCTGTGGATGAAGATATTGTGGACAAGCTCCGTTCCCTATCCAGAGAAAAAGGACCCCTGGAGCAGGCTGTTCAAGCTATCGAAGAGGCCCTCCTTTCCAACCATAAAATCTACGTCTATGGATGCGGAGCGACTGGCCGTCTGGCAAAGCAGATGGAGAGCACTTTCTGGCGTCCATTCTGGGAAAAAGTAAAGAGCACAGGCAAGATATGGAAAAAGATCCAATCTCACTTGGGAGAATCTATTGAAAGCCGTCTCATTGGAGAAATGACAGGAGGAGACAGGGCGCTCATCAGCTCCCTGGAAGGATTTGAGGACCTTCAGCTCATCGGACATCTCCAGCTTGAGGACAGAAAGGTCGAGAAAGGCGATGTGGTCATTTGTGTGACTGAGGGAGGAGAGACCTCCTCTGTTATCGGCACCATCCTCTCTGCTTTGGACCAGTGGAAGAAAGTCGACGCCTATGATCCGGTTCAGACCAGAAAAAACCTTTATTTCATCTACAACAATCCTGATGAGAAACTTCTTCCCTTTGACCGGAGTCGAGTTGTTCTTGAAGAGCCCGGAATCACCAAAATCAACCTCACCACAGGTCCTCAAGCCATAACCGGATCCACCCGAATGCAGGCCACAACGATCGAAACATTTGTTGTGGGCAATATTCTCCAGTCTGCCATTGACCGGACTTTGAGAAAGCACCTCTCAATCAAGGAAATGGAAAAGCTTGGATTTATCACCGAGCAATCCTTGGAGAAAAACTTGGGAGACTTTTCTTGGCTACTGAAGCAAGTCCAGGCCAACAGTAACGCCGTCGCCAAATTCACGCAGCTTGAAGCACAAACTTACGAAAATGGCCATTTCTCCACATATTTTGCTCAGGAAGGACTCATCACAGTCTTTATCGACAGCACCGAGAGGAGTCCCACTTTCCGGCTTTTCCCTCTGGATACAGTCAAGGAAGAGAAAAGAAGATGTTGGATTCAGGTCTGGACGCCTTCTGCAGGCCTTCAAGAGGCCTGGCAGGCCTTTCTTGGAAGACCCTTCAGAGGTCTGGCCCCTGGATTCTACAGAGGCCCTTTCGAAGAGAAAATCGATGACCCATACCTCAAGAAAGCTGCACTGGACAGCTTGAAAAATGCTGGAGATGACCAGCAGAATCTCTATGATTTTTCTTTTTCAGATTTCAACCTGAGAAATCGAGGCCCAGAACAGGGAGACCTGGGTGTCGCTGTCTGCGTTCAGAATGAAGTGGACGCACTCAAGAAAAAGAATTCTGAGTTCCGAAGATTCATCGACCTCTTCACAAGCAACGGGGCAAACATGGCTATCATTCTCATCACAGACAAGTTCCCCGAAGATATGATAAAAATCATAAGAAAAATAGCCGGGATTGACACTCAAGGAGAAGACACCGTCGTCGCTGTGCACATAAAAAGAAGAAACGACCCCCTTGGCATCAATCAGCAAATCGCCCTTAAAATCCTCCTCAATGCCCATTCCACCGCAGTCATGGCGCGGCTGGGAAAGGTTATCGGTAACACAATGACCAACGTCAGTCCGAGCAACCTCAAACTCATCGGCCGGGCGACATACCTCATCCAGTCCCACGTCAATGATACCCTGAGCCGTCCCCAGTGGGTAAAGCTGTATGGCATACAAAAACCGATTTCCTATGGCGAAGCCAACGCCGTCCTCTTTGAAGCCATTAGCTTCCTCAAAGATAAACGGGAAGGAGCCGGCCAGACAGCCGAAGTGGCCCTGTCAATCATCCGGATCCTTGAGTCTTTCCGACAGAAGAGGAATTTCTCCAATGCAGAGGCGTTGAGCATCGTTAATCAAACAGGACTGAGCCAGTACCTAACCGATGTCGCCACTAAATTCAATTAAATCATTGAACAGACCAAGAGTTCCAACCAAAGGATTTCATTTTTTTCTCATAGGTTTCGTGCTGTTTCTCTGTTCAACAACAGGAAGAGTCTTCCCCTCTACGGATAAGCTGGTCAAGCTCGGGAACGAAATCTTCCTGAATAAGCTCGCCCCTGCACTCAAAGGAAAATCTCTGGGGCTTGTGATTAACCACACGTCAACTCTCCCTTCTGGAAAATCCCTTGTCCAGGCCCTCCTTGAAGAAGGGCATAAGATTCAAGCTATTTTTTCTCCCGAACATGGCCTCAGCGGAAAAGTGGAAGCTGGAAAAGAGGTTAAAAATAGTGACCTCAAAGGTATAGCGATATACAGCCTTTACGGAGAAACGAGAAAGCCCACGCCTGAGCAGATGGAAGGAATCGAATTGTTGATCTACGACATTCAAGATGTCGGTGCCCGATTTTATACCTACATCACGACTCTCAAATATGTCCTCGAAGCCGCAGCCAATGAACAAATTCCGGTTTATGTTCTGGACAGACCGAATCCCGTAGGCGGAGAAATGGTCGAGGGGCCACTGATGATACCAGCGTTTGAATCTTTCATCGGAGCTCTCCCCATCCCGATAAGATACGGCCTCACTTCAGGAGAGCTGGCGATAATGATAAAAGGCGAAAAATGGGTTCCCCAAGATTTTGACCTCCATGTCGTCCGGATGAGAAACTGGAAAAGACACTTCTACTGGAAAGATACCGGTCTCCTCTGGAAACCCCCATCTCCCAACATGCCTTCGCCAGAAACAGCCCTTCTTTTTCCAGGCTCATCATTTCTCGCAGCCATACAGCTGAATGAGGGGGGTGGAACTCCTCATCCCTTTCATCAATTCGGAGCGCCCTGGCTTAAGCCTCTTTCCTTGATGAATCGGTTGAACGGAGGACAAGATTTCGGTACAGAGCTCGAAGCCATAGCCTACACTCCTCGGTCTCTCCCGGGAAAAGTACTTCACCCCATCTACGAAAACAGGACATGCCATGGGGTACGAATAACGATCACCCAAAATGAAAAATTCTTTCCTGTCCGGTTTGCCCTGGAAACCATCAAGGCTCTTCAGGAAGAATGGCCCGATAACATCTCTTTTGACGCTCTCAAGCTCAACCGGATTTTCGGAAACGAACTCTTGAGCCGTTTCCTCGAAGGGAATATAAAATACGAAACACTTCTCTCGCGAATGGAGGAAGAGGAGGAATTCTTCAAGCAGCAACGCAAAAAATACTTATTGTACGACTAACGAATAATGGGGTCAGACTACACTAACTTCAGTAATTGATTGGGGTCAGTCTTTATCAAAAAGACTTAAAATAAACTTGATTTCAGTTAAGCAGGCGCCGATATTGGCAAAGCCTGACCCCGATTTACTGAAGTTACTAAGGTCTGACCCCTATGACTTAATGTTTGCGGACGATTTCCTTGACTCTCATCAGCTGGACTTGATAGGAACGTTCCATCTCCTCCAGCCGGCTGGAGATGTAGCTAACGGTTTCCTTGATGCTGGGAATGAGGATATGTTCCAGAGCGTTGACCCGACGGCGAGTCACTTCAATCTCATGAGAGAGGAGCTCGACCGCCTTCCAGAGTCGCGACATCTCCATTAAATCCTCGAGTATCTCCTGAATTTTTTTTATTCCGATATCGAGCTCGCTTTCCGTGTTGACCAAGTCATAGTCAGAGATTTCCATTTCACTTATCTCGAACTGAGGAATGGACACGTTGAAAATCCTTTCTTCCTTGGGGGCCAGCAGCAATTTCCCTTCAGGAATGAGCTTTTCCAGCTCTCTTTGGGATGAACGCGCACGGACTAAAGCAAAAGAAAGAAAGGCCTTCTTCAACTTGGGACTGATGCCCTCCTGGAGCTCGAAAAGCCGGCGCATGAGCTGAAGGAAACGGCGCATAATCTCCTCCAACTTGTCTTTGAGAAGCTTGTGGCCTCTTTCCGCCAGAACAAGGCGCCTGCGGAGCCTAAGAAGCTCCATCCTGTTCGGGTTAACAGAGAGTCTCATTTTTCTTCAGAATAATATTTTTTCAAGTATTCCGGACGAATTCTCTTGAGTTCCTGTCTCGGCATGGTATTCAGAAGCTTCCATCCCAGGTCCAGCGTATCCTGGATGGACCGGGATTCAAACTCACCCTGCCTCACAAACTCATCCTCGAAAAGGTCAGCGAACTTCAAGTACTGCTTATCCAGGTCGCTCAGGGCTGCCTCTCCCAGGATCAGGGATAGCTCCCTGGCCTCTTTCCCCCGGGCGTAACACGCAAAGAGCTGGTTGAGAACATCCGCATGGTCTTCCCGCGTCTTCCCCTCACCAATTCCTTTGTCTTTCAGCCGGGACAGACTGGGAAGCACGTCGATGGGAGGATAGATTCCCTTTCGATGTATCTCCCGGCTGAGCATGATCTGTCCCTCTGTGATGTAGCCGGTCAGGTCAGCGATGGGGTGCGTTTTGTCATCTTCAGGCATGGTGAGTATCGGAATAAGAGTTATCGATCCTGTTTTCTTCTTGATCCTCCCCGCTCTCTCGTACATCGACGCCAAGTCAGTGTAGAGATAACCGGGATACCCTCTCCGTCCTGGTATTTCCTTCCTAGCTGCGGATATCTCCCGCAGGGCTTCGGCATAAAAGGTCATATCCACCAGGATCACCAGGACATGCATATCCAGCTCAAAAGCGAGGTACTCCGCACAGGTCAATGCTAAACGCGGCGTAGCAATACGTTCGATCGGAGGCTCATTGGCTAAGTTGAGAAAAAGTACGGCTCTCTCTAATGCGCCAGTATTCCTGAAATCTTCTATAAAGAAATTCGCTTCTTCGAAAGTGATTCCCATGGCGCCGAAAACCACGGCAAACTTCTCTTCTTTCCCTAAAACAGCCGCCTGCCGGGCGATCTGGGCCGCGATCCGAGCATGAGGAAGGCCGCTTCCAGAAAAGAGAGGGAGTTTCTGGCCTCTGACGAGTGGGTTCATACCATCAATCGAAGAGACTCCGGTTTGAATAAACTCAGACGGATAATCCCGTGCATCAGGATTTATTGGACTTCCTGTGATATCCAACCTTTTCTTCGCAATGATTTGAGGGCCTCGGTCCTTTGGATTCCCGGAACCGTCGAAAACTCGACCGATTATCTCCTTTGAGACAGCCAATGTTTGAGAGCGCCCGAGAAACCTCACCTTGGACTTATCTACATCCAAACCGACTGTGCCTTCAAAGACCTGAACGATGGCTCTCTCCGTCGAGACATCCAACACAGTGCCCCGTCGCAAAAGACCTCCCGCTGTCTCGATCTCCACCAGTTCACCGTACTTCACATCCCTTATCTTCTCGACAATAACCAAGGGGCCTACGATATTAGAGACAGTCAAATACTCTTTATACATTGTCCTCACTCGTTACCTTCTTCTGGTCCAATCCTTTGAATACGTTATCGATCTCCATGTATATTTCAAGAATGCCCGGGTCTTCTTCAGGAAGGAATTTCATCTTGGAAATTTTCTCCCTCACTTCCAGAGCTAAAATCTCTTCCAAGCTCTTCCCATCGGCAAGAGCACTCATTCCCGAACGGTGAAAATGAATGATTGTCCGCAGCATCAAATACTGCATTCTCAATGAGGTGTATGTGTCCTGGGGATGGAAGGCGTTTTGGTGGAGAAAATCTTCTCGGATAGAGCGCGCAGATTCTAGAATAAGCCTGTCTCTGGCCGAAAGGGATTCCACGCCGACGAGACGGGCGATCTCCTGCAGCTCGGATTCTTCCTCCAAGAGCTGCATGGCTTCCTGGCGAAGGGTAACGAACTCTTCAGCGACCTGGGAGTTTAAATAGTCCTTGATATTCTCCACATACAGAGAATAACTCAAAAGCCAGTTGATCGCCGGGAAATGCCGCATGTTGGCAAGTCTGTCATCCAGAGCCCAGAAGACCTTGACCACTTTCAGTGTGGCTTGAACAACCGGGTCCGAAAGGTCTCCCCCTGGCGGAGAAACCGCTCCCATAACGCTCAGGGCTCCGATTCGATTGTCCGAGCCTAAACAGACCACTTTCCCGGCCCGCTCGTAGAATTCAGCGATGCGGCTGGCCAGGTAGGCGGGATAAGCTTCCTCTCCTGGCATTTCCTCCATCCGTCCGGAGATTTCTCTCAAGGCTTCTGCCCATCGGCTGGAAGAATCGGCCATTAGGGCCACAGAATACCCCATATCCCTGAAGTACTCCGCGATGGTCATGCCTGTATAAATCGAAGCTTCCCGTGCCGCCACAGGCATGTTCGATGTATTGGCGATTATGACTGTCCTCTCCATGAGAGGACGGCCAGTATGAGGGTCTTCAAGCTCCGGGAAACTAAGGAGCAGGTCAGCCACCTCATTTCCTCTCTCCCCACAAGCCACAAAAACAATAATCTGGGCGTCTGACCATTTCGCCAGCTGGTGCTGGACCACAGTTTTTCCGCTGCCGAATGGGCCCGGAACACATCCCGTTCCTCCCTTGGCAAGAGGAAAGAGTGTATCCAAGACTCTCTGTCCTGTGGTCAGTGGCTCGTCTGGCATCAACCGCTCATGAACTTCTCTGTTTCTGCGGATCGACCACGTTTGAAACATCTTGACTTCTTTGACTTCCTGTCCAGTTTCTATTTTGGCTATGGGTTCTTCCACCAAGAATTTTCCTTTTTTGATCTCCGCAATTTTGCCTGACAATCCCACAGGAACCATGATTTTATGTTTAAGGAGTGGAGTCTCCTGGACTTCTCCCAAAAAATCCCCCTCTTTAACTTCCTGGCCTTTCTTGACAAGTGGAACAAATTCCCAATTTCTCTTCCGATCCAGAGGCGGTACTTCGACACCTCGAGTAACGAAATCACCCTCTGCGCTCCTGATAATATCCAATGGACGTTGGATGCCGTCGTAAACGGAGCTTATTAGACCTGGACCCAATTCCACGCTCAAGGGTAGTCCGGTTAAAAACACGGGTTCTTCCGGACCGATTCCTGTGGTATCCTCGTAGACTTGGATAAAGGCCAGGTCCTCTCTGAGTTCGATAACCTCTCCTATAAGCCCGAGCTCTCCGATCTTCACCATATCGTACATTTTGGCGCCTAAACAACCTGAGGCAACAACGAGTGGCCCCGCCACACGAATGATCTTACCTTGTTTCATCTTCTCCTCTTTTCTTAACTAAAGAATCTGAACCTGTCGCCTTAATGGCCAGCTCTCCCATCACTCTCTCGAGGTGATCGGTGACCTTCCTGTAGTCAGAAAATCCCACCACCACAGGACAAAACTTCTCCCTTAAAGCGTCTCTCTCCTTCTCTAAAGACTCAAACAGATTTTCGTCTAAAAAACAGAGGGCGAAATTTTCCTCCTCAAGGGTTTTAAAGATTTTTTTGGCTTCTTCCAGGGTCTTTGGAGAAAAAACTTTCATTCCTAAGACACGTAACGGAAAGACGATGTCAGCCTCTCCCATGACAGCGATTTTATCAAACATAGGTTGCGCTTATCCTTTTCTTGAGTAATTCATTCGGAATCTGGTTGATTTTCCCGATCCCGAGAAGTCTCACAAGCCTTAACTCTCTTTTTTTTGCCAATCCATAAGCCAAAACCGGTTCTGGCCCAAACACGATGTATTTAGCCTTTTTCAAGAAGGTTATCAAAAAATCCTCAATTCCGCGTTCAAGGTCGAGGAAAGTCTCTCGTTCTGCCAGTGCATCCGCAGCGCTTGTCCAGAGATCTTTATACGGAGTGGCCTGAAGCTTCTCCCCGACTTCGGCGAAGGAAAGTTCAAAACACTGCCGTATGAATTGACTCTCCAGAAAACCACCCTCAAGAATCAAGCTTTCAAATTTTTCTCTGGGGAGACCCGAATATTTTGCACGGAATAAGATTTTCAGATTATTCAGATCAAGCCTATGCCGAATGTAGTCATGAAAAAAGGAGTAGCCTGTCCTCTTGATCACAGTGACTATCTCTCCAGGATTCTCTTCTTCATGAAACACCTTCAGGAGATCTTCCTCGATCATGATTTCTCTCATTAAGCGTCGCACTTCCTCCCCCTCTTTTTCAATGTATTCATCCAGCTCGTCCGAATCCTTGATTTGAACCATTTCATCCGAAAATTTCCCGGCATCAAAAATCACCTTCAAAGCACTGGCCATGTCTTTTTCCTCAGAGGCTTCTTTAAAAACTGCCTGCTCGACCAAATCTTTTTCAAGTGCACGTATCCGACCGACTGCATAGGCATAGCTGAGTCTGGACGGCTTTTTCATATTCCCAAGATCTCGACGATTTCGTTTTCCAGCCTGGAGCGGAGCTCTTCTTTTAATCTGGCCTCATCAAAGGATTCTTCTCTTTCTCCCTCTTTCGTTATGATGGTCCTCTTCAGGCCTTTTTCCCCGAGGATCTTTCTCTGGAAGGCTTTCTCCATAACTTCCTGGATGAGCTCTTTTTTCCGAGAAAGGATGATGATTTTCGTCTCTAACCGGGCCTGTGTGATGAGGCGACTCGCCTCCAACTGACCCTTTCTTTTTGCTTCGTCTACCAGCTCATCTGCCAATTCTGCTGCATTCTTTTCCGCCTCTTCCTTGATCTTTCCTGCTTTCTCGCGGCTCTCGACAAGGATCTTGTCTGCCTCAGCACTCGCATCATCGATAATCTTGTCCAGAATCTTCTCTAAACTCATGGCTTCTCAATACGTTAAAGACTAATCCCATTCAGCAGGAGTATCGTGATGAGCAAACCCAAGACCGCATAGGTCTCAACCAGAGCCGCCATGATGACAGGCTTCATGAGGTCTTTAGGCTGCTTGGCCACCATGTACACACCTGAAGCACAGACCTTGCCTTGATGGATTCCTGATACAAGCCCGGCCATGGCCACTGGCAGGCAGGAGATCAGAATCTGCCAGCCCTGAAAGACTGTGGCTGACTTCAATTCTGCTCCGACTAAACCCAGCTTGAGCATAACCAAAAAGGCACTTAAAAAACCGTAGATTCCCTGAGTCCCAGGAAGAGCCACCAGTAAGAGAAGGCTTCCGAATTTTTCCGGGTCTTCGCTCATGACTCCACTTGAAGCCTGGCCGGCAAGTCCGACACCAATGGCTGAGCCAATCCCACCAAACACAACGGCAAGAGCTCCTCCGAAAACAGCAAGAGTGAAACCTAACTCCATTTCATCCACCTCCTTTTATTCTCATCAGACAAATTTATTCAAATAAATTCAACAAATTTACTTTTTAACTCGAAAGGCTTGAACGGGCTCCCTCCGGATTTAAAGAATTTGCTGAAAAACTCGACAAACTGAAGACGCATGGAATGAACGAAACCCCCTAGAAAGCTGATCGCCAGATTAAACAAATGGCCTCCAGCAAAAATCAAAGCAGCAACCAACCAGCCCACCCAAGGGATTCCGAGTGCTGTCTGGCTCAGATTATTCACCACCATAGCAATAACAGTGGTGGCCAGCCCCAGAGCCAGCAGCCGCGAATAGGAAAGAACATCGGCTAAATAGCGGGAGATGTCATACAGGCTGTACAACCCCCCGAAAAACCGGGCGAAGGGATTGCGGCTCGGTGAAGCGAAAAAAACAATCCCGGCCGCGCCAACAAGGGTAAATATTCCCCAGATGGACCCCATCTTCCCCAGGAATAGAGGAAAGGATGGGAGCAACAGCAACCATCCGCCCTGGACACATATGGATTGCAGGTAGAGTTTGTTTTTTATGCCGTTGATCAGGTTCAAGAGAGTTCCAAACCAGACTTGGATGAAGCCCAGGACAAGTGCAAGATAGAGAAAGGAAAGAGGATCCTGGAGAGGATCCATTACCATGAGCTTCCGAACAGGAAAGCCAAACCACCCCCCGATCAGAGTCCCGAGGATAACAGTTGATACTCCAAGAAGCCCCAGCAGTTTCAAGAACTGGCGCAATCCACCCTTTGGTTTTGCGAATTTTAAGTAGAGGAAGCTCAAAAGGGCCACCAACAATCCATAGCCGGCTTCACTGACACATAGTCCGACAAACAGGAAGAAAAACGGGGCCAGAGGAAGAGTGGGGTCAAAAGAGCCCCTCTGAGGCAGTCCGTAGAGTTTTGTGATTAGTTCAAAGGGCTTTCCAGGTTTCGGATTTTCCAGGACGACAGGAGGGTCTTCCTCAGGAAGAGGTTCCCGGAAATAGAGCTCTATCGCTTCTGAGTATGGCTCGAGTTTGGATTTGAGTTTCTCAATATCTGCAGAGCGAATCCATCCGTCCAGGTAAAAGATCCGTTCTGTCTCTCCCAGCAAACCCGATGTCAATACTTTTCCTTTTTCATTCAAAAGGATGTCATGGATGAACATGAGCATTTCGCTCTGCTCTGAAAGTCTCCGGCCTTCCCCATCCAAGTCTTCGAGCTTTATTCTCTTTTCCTCAATCTCTTGATCAAGCTTCCTCATGACATCCTTGACTGTATCTTCCTCATCTGCCTTCATCAAAACAGGCTCGGTCAAGTGGTGCGGCATGAAGTTCATCTCTTTAAGAATCCGCTCTAAGGGCTCTTTGTCTTTCTTAAGATAAATGAGTAAAAGATGGAGCCTCCTCTTGTCCCTCTGTATGACTTCATGCCAGAGGGCTTCCTCCTCAGACATCTTCAGAAAATCTTCATGCTGAGACTGAAGGATTGAGCCAATAATGATTTCAATCGAATCCGTTCTCTTTAACGTCTGGAGAGGCAGGACTAAATCCGAAAGAGAGGATAGAGATTCCTTCTCTCTCTCTAAAAATCTGACTTCTGAAAGCAGCTCATTTTTTTCGGCCTCCAGCTTTTCAACATCGTCCAGAACGGGCAAATAATCAAAATTGAGAAGGTCTTTCTTTTTCTCAGGATCCAGCTGAGGCTTCTGAGCAAAGAGTCTTTTCGTAAATCCCTTCTCTTCCCACTGCGACAGATAAGTCAAAGCATGCGATAAGCGGTACAGGCTGTGTTCGACTTCAGCCACTTCAGTGGGAGCTGATTTGAGGCTCAACTCTTCAAAATTAGCTTTCTCAACCTGGACCACACCCTGTTCTTGAAGGGTGGAGAGGACCTCCAACTTCACGCCTGAATGAGCGATGATATGAATCCTTTGAACCTCTGCAATAGACACGGCCTATGACTCTCCCTTTTCAATAAAATGTTTGATTCTATCCGAAATTTGACTCACGGCTTTGGACATCGCTTTCTCTGTTTTCTTTTTCAATGAAACGATCTCTTGCTCCGCTCTTTCTCTAATTTCGGCCGCCTCCTTGGTGGCCTCCTGGATCAACGCGCTCCTTTTCTCATCAGCTTTCTTACGGGCCCTGTTTAAATGACGTTCCTTGATTTTTTCTGCTTCTTCATGAGCTTCCTGGATGATTTTCAAGGCTGTTTCCTCTCTGGCCTTTTCGACAATTTTTCGGGCCTTCTCTTCAGCTTCTTTGATGCGTTGGAGTGCGTCAGAAGCATCCTTTGTTTTTATTTTTTCATTCATTAATATCAGCCTGTTGTTGGTGTGTACTTCATCGGCTTGCTGTTAAATACGCTAAGGTTTCTTTCTACGAGGTTATTCTCGATTATGAACCTGAATTTTAAAGAGTTATTATATCCAATACACTATCATTTTTCTAGGAAAAAATTGCCACGAATGGGATCAGAGCCCGACAGTAGACATTCATTCAGAAAATAGATACATGAATAATCCAGGTAGATACCAAAGGCATCGAAAAGTTAGGTAAATTTCCGCTGTCTGACCCTGACTTCAGACAATAATAAAGCCTGAATCCAGACATCAAGGGAGTATATTCGGATAGGGATAGTAGGAGCGAAAGTCCAGCTTCCTCTGCCTGGCCTTTTTTTCCAACGCCCGAAATGGAGATTTATGATCGAACAGAGAAGACTTGAAAAGGATGAACGCCCTGGCGCTCATTACATCAGCAAGAAGAGAGATATCCAATCCTTTCTCGATATGAAGAACAAACTTTAATCCTGCTGAGATGGCAGATTTCAGATTATCCAAAACCAGACTTTTATCTTCAGCATCCTTAAAAATCTGCTCGGATGTGTGGAGCCAGGTGCCGTTCCTGGCCAACTCCCCAAGGGAAAACTCCAACTCGCCAAAATGATAGTAGACTAGCCAGCTTCCCCCTCTCTGGCAGGCAAAAGCCAGTTCATTGAGTTGAAGATTATCTCTTTCGTTTTGTCGGTTTGTCAGGTGAATATAAATTCCATCTCTTCCCAGATCTTGAAGGCTCGAATACGAAATCGACTCGGATTCTTCTTCTACATCTAAAGGACCATGATGGAAATAGGCGCAGATAGCCTTTCCTTTTTTGCATGCTTTATTCACAAGCTCTAACTCAAGGGAATCTCTCCTTGATTCATCAGAAGTGTAGAAGTCGGCACCAGCCTCTGCCAGCCATTCCAGCTGGAAACGGTCGAGCTTCCCAGTATCAATCAAACGAAATCTGACTCCTCTTCGCCGGGCAACCTTGACTGCATCCAGAAGAAAAGTAAAATCATGCAGGTCATCTCTAATTGTGAGGCCTTCACCATGCCTTGCTGAGGAAAAAAGCTCAAGGATCCGTTCTTCGGCTTCAGCGTTCACATTATTTTTATTCTCGTTTTCCATCACTAACCTTTTTATTTACACCTGAACTCATTTCCGACTGACTCATCTCCGAAAGTCGGTTCTCAGGACTATCATGAACTCAAGATTTCTTTTCAGGTACACCACGAATTTCGAAAGATATAGCACTGCAAACGGGATGTCAAGTTAAAGCGCCTTGAAAAAAGCAGCCTTATCTTTTATCATCGAGTGGAGCTCAACGAAAATGAAAGAAAGCATCGTTCTTTTCTCCGGAGGCATTGATTCAACAACTGCACTCTACTGGGCTTTAAACCAGTACGAAAAAGTCACGGCTCTGACCTTTGACTATGGGCAGCGCCACATCATTGAAATCCAGATGGCTGAGAAACTCGTCCAGAAGCTCAGAATTGCCCACAAAATGCTTGCCGTCAACCTCAAACAGATCGGCGGCTCGTCCCTCACTGACGCGCATATTCCCTTGCCTCAGTACGAGAGTGTGGACAAGATCGAGGAAGGACTGCCCTTGACATACGTTCCTTTCAGAAACGGCATATTCCTGGCTATGGCTTCCGCTTGGGCTGATGTGGAAGGCATCAAAGAGATCGTCTGCGGATTTCATGTCATGGATTCTCCGAACTATCCCGACACCCGAGAGTCGTTCGTAAAATCCATGGAAGAAGCCATAAATTTGGGAACAAGTTTTTCACCCGAACAGGAGAGACTTCAAATCATCGCCCCATTCGTGAACATGAAAAAATCTGAAATCATTAGAAAAGGTCTTTCTTTAGGGGCCGATTACTCGTACTCTGTGTCCTGTTATGCGGGCGCAGAATCTCCCTGCCGGAAATGCTCTGCCTGCATTCTCCGCCAAAAGGCTTGGGATGAAGTCGGGGAGACAGACCATCTCATCCTTAGACTAGAGAGAGAAGGAACAACATGAGTTGGACATTAAAAGTCAGGGACAAGTTCCAAGCCGCTCATTTTTTAAAAGATTACAAGGGCAAATGTGAAAAAACCCATGGGCACACTTTTCAAGTCGAAGTCGAGGTGGAAGTCACCACGCTGGATAAAACGGGAATCGGGATAGACTTTACTCTTATCAAGCAACAGCTTTCCGAAGTACTGCCCGATCATACTCTTCTCAATGAGATCTATGATTTCAATCCTTCGGCTGAAAATTTAGCCCGTCACTTTTTCCTTGTGTTGAAAACACACTTTCCCGTGACTCAAGTGACCGTCTGGGAATCTGAAGATGCCTCAGCCACATATTCTGAAGATAACTGAAATATTCCCCTCTATTCAGGGCGAGGGTCTCAGGCAAGGAGAAGCCACCCTCTTCATCCGTCTTTCTGGATGCAACTTGAAATGTTCCTTCTGCGATACCCAGTACGCCTGGGAAGAAGGCCAGCCGTATTCTGTGGCTCAAGTTCTGGACGAGGTGAGAAAAATGAGACAGAGCTTCCCAGCGCAATGGGTCTGCCTCACAGGAGGAGAACCGCTATTGCAGGACATTGATGAGTTGACCAGAGATTTGAAAAAAGAGGGGCTGAAAATTCAAGTAGAGACAAATGCCACTCTCTATCGCTCCCTACCTGTTGACTGGTACTCCGTCTCTCCCAAACCGGAAAAGTATGACTGCCAGCCGGAATACCGGAAAGAGGCCAAAGAAGTGAAAATAATCATCACAAAAAATCTGGATCTGGAAACGATACGCCGTTTGAGAGAGCAGTTTCCAGAAAACATTCCGCTCTTGCTCCAGCCTCAATCCAACAGGAAATGGAGTATGGACCTGGGAATGAAACTCCTCAGACAAGCCATAAAGGTTGGGCTAAATAACATAAGGCTTTCCATCCAACTGCACAAGATATCCGGTCTACGATAACAGAGAGAGGAAGAAAATTAAAAATCGAATTTCACCCCTGTCGATGAGTAAATAATGAAAAAATCATCCCAAGATTCACCACAAGAGGCGATTGATTTAATTCAATGGCCCTGCCAGAATACTCATTTAATAATGAAAAACCACAGCACAATCTATGGTATGATTGACCGAGGAGAAAAAGATCTTCAACCATTTTCAGGAAATGAATGAAGCAAGAACTTTCAAATAAAAAAATACTCATCTACACGATTTCATTCTATCTCTTACTCTTGATCTCGGAGTTCACTTTTAACACTCTCTATTTTATCGGCACCTACTCTACGGGAAAAGTCGGCTCGACTTTTTTTTCCAAAACGAGTGAAATCATAAGTCTTCTTAAATTTGATGTTATTCTTTATCTCCTGACCCTCATTTGTGTCTATTTAATTTTTTCTTTGATCAATTACCTCTTTGTCACGCTGGTTTATCTGGATCTGTCCCAAAGGAGATCCAATCTTCCTTCATCCACTAAAGTGTATTTATTTATTTCTATCAATCTTTACTTTATCCTCTCCTTGTATTTCTTCAATTCTGTCTTTTATCCCTTCTCGAACATCACAAGATTTGGCTCCATGTTAGTCGGGCCCAATAATTATCATTTCTTAAGAATTCTGGCCATCTTCTTTATATGTATTTATTTTATTGGATTCTTTTATTTCTCATTTAAATATGCACAGAAAAAAGTTAAAATTCTCACCTGGAGTTTTTTGGGACTGATTGCATTATCATTTTTAAATCCCTATTATCATCTCAAAAATCTTTATTATTCTTTTCCTCGAAAAAACAACACAGGACCCAATATCATTATTATTGGTCTGGATTCCTTAAACCCAAAACATGCGGGACATTTTGGCTATGAATTGAACACTACGCCCAATTTAGACAGAGTGCTCAAAGAATTTGTCGTTTTTAAAAACTCCTACACACCACTCGCTAGAACTTTTCCCTCCTGGTTTTCGATATTAACAGGTCAATATCCAGTATCCAACGGAGCCAGATACAACCTCATCAAAAGAAAATTCATCAACCAAGAATCCAAGACTCTTCCGAACATTCTTAAGGAAAGAGAATATTTCACGGCTTATTTCACTGATGAGACACGATTCAGCAACATCCTTAAAGAGGACGGATTTCAGTATCTGAGGCATCCCATAAAGGGAGTTAAAGATTTCGTTTTTGGCAACTTTCATGATTTCACCTTGACGAATGTGTTTTTCAATAATCCTCTTGGATACAAAATATTCAATTTTACGGATATAAACAGAGCCGTTTATCATCTTTACAGGAACAGATACTTTACAGATGATGTGGTGTCTTTCGTCAACTCATTAAAAACAAAAGAGAAATTTTTCTTGGCCGTCCATTTTTGTGCCCCTCACTGGCCTTACATCTCATCGGCTCCTTATCCTTATCTGTATGAAAAAGAGTCTAATCCTCTCTATGACCAGTATGATGGGGCTATCCGGATGGTTGACGACCAACTGGGAAGATTAATCAGGACAATAAAAAAGAAGGGATTATATGAAAACTCAATCCTAATCATACTCTCTGACCATGGAGAAACCTTCGAAGGGCATGGAACTGATCTAAGAGTATCCGACCAGAATCGCATCCTGATCTCATTCAAACTTCCGGGAAAAAATTCTCATTTCCAGAGAAACAGACTGATCGGAACAACCGACATTTTTCCCACAATTCTGGATTTGTTAGGTTTGAATCATGACAACTATCAATACGAGGGATCAAGCTTAACGCCACTATTGACGGGGAGTGAAAATGAGGGGGACAGCGACAATCACATTTTTTTAGAAACAGGATTTTCTATTGATGTTCCTGGAGGAATAGGGACCTCCTTACAGGAAATGGTTGATGAGGGAATCCATTTTTACGAATGGGATAGAAGAGGAATTATCACTGTCAAAGAAGAATCTCATCAAGAATTGATAAAAAGAAAACAAAGGGCGATCCAGACAAGCCAATGGAAATTAATCGTGACTCCTCTCATAAGAAGAAATGAACGCAGATTGGATGTATCTTTATACGATCTTTTGAATGACCCAGAATGCACTCAGGATGTATCTGAAAAGTTTCCGGATGTCTATGAAAGGTTATTCAAAATATTAATGGACCATTATAAGGACGAAATAACTAAAGAAAACTTCAACAAAACGGCTAATAACAATTCTTGACTCGCCCCTTCTCCTCACAAAAATCCTCATACTCTCAAAAAATGACCAGTCAGTGTCACTTCTTCTTAAAAAACCGATACCCGAAACGCGTGAGATAGACGCCTGCCAAGATAATAACAGCACCGCATACCTGGAGAGGAGTAATCCTTTCAGCCAAGAAGACATAAGCAATGAGCACAGAAAACATGACATTGATATTCCCGTATATCGCAGTCTTGGAGTTGCCAATCCGCTTCACAGATGTATACCAGATGACATAACACACGGCAATGGCGAACAAACCGGAGTAGAGAAGGGATATCCAGCCTTGGAATGAGATCTCCTTCCAAGGGATGCGGAAGATAGCCGGTGCAGCAAAAGGCAGATAAAACACTGTCCCGAGTGCAAGGGTCAGGGATGTCCATTTCAGGGGTGATACTCTGTTCAGGAACGGTCTGGAAAAAACAGTGTAGGCCGCCCAGAGAAGGTTGCCTGAAAAAATCATTACATCTCCCCTCACGTTCTCCCATGTCAACTGAAAGCCCTCGCCCTGCTGGGTGATGACCAGATAGAATCCGACGAACGAGATTAAAATTCCCACCCAGGCTGCCCACTGGATCTTCTCGTGCTTTAAAAATGTGCTCAAGAGTGCAATGAAAACAGGTGTCATGCCCATGATGATGGAGGTGTTGGAAACTTTAGTCCAGTTCAGCCCGTGTATGAAGAGCAGCTGGTATCCGGTGTGCCCGATTATTCCGAGGCCCAGGGCCGCCCAGAAATCAGCCCTTCTCAGCGAATGACCTTCCTTCCTGATGACAAGAACAAGGATTAATACCAGGGCCGAAAAAAGCAACCGGAGCCCGTTGAAACCCTGGGGCGAGAATTGACGAAGCGCTATTTTGATCACTGTGAAATTGACAGCCCAGAACAGCACGGCCAGAAGCATAAAAAAGTCTGTGGCACCGAGTTTCTTGTATTCTTCCATTCGAACAGTGAATTATAAGGGATAAACTCTGTGAAGAAAAGAGAGTGTGAAATAAAAAATCTTGCGCGGAAAATTTAGGGAGGAATAATGAAGCTCTATTTCGAACTCTTTGAGGATCGGGGATAATGGGCTTCGACTACAGATGCTAGGCCGCCTCGTGGGTTGAACTCTCCACTTACAACAGCCTTCACTGGACGACAGGCTTTAACGATGTCCTCCAGAATGCGGTTGACTGCATTCTCATAAAAAATGCCCAGGTCTCTGTAGGCGAGCATGTACATCTTTAAAGATTTGAGCTCCAGGCAATGATTTTTAGGCACATAGCGGATGACAATGGTCCCGAAATCAGGAAGCCCAGTCTTGGGACAGATGGAAGTGAATTCGGGAAACTCAATCTTTATCTCGTAATCAGGAAACTGGTTGGGAAATGTCTCGATGGCCGGCAGCTTTTCTGTCAAGCCTGCCTTGGCCTCTTTCTCTGTCATACGAGGCATAGTTTTTTGTGTTCCTGTGCCTTTTTTCATTTTTAAAAGTATATATCAACTTCATAGAGATGACAATCTCCTCAAGCCATGATATTCACGGCGTACCATTAGAAATCAACCATTCGGACAGATGTCAATTCTGAATAGAACATTCAATTTCAGCAAGAACAAAATCAAATATTTTGGCTTAGAAATTCTTTTTGATATAATAGCTCTTCCACAGAAGAAGATATGAGCCTTCAACTCTCCAATAATTCATTGTGGATAAACGTCATCCTTAAAATTGAGGTAGATTCAAGACGGAGTCAATCATGAAAGAATGCCAGCAAGAAAGAAACCTTAAAATCTGTAATTGCTCCTACGAACCATGCAGCCGAAAAGGCGTGTGCTGTGAGTGTCTTCAGTATCACTGGGGCATGAATCAGCTTCCCGCCTGTTTGTTCCCCGATGATGTGGAAAGAACATATGACCGCTCAATCAGAAGATTCATAGAGATTTATAAAGACAGGGCGTAGCCTTAAGCGTTTTGAAAACACAGCCAGATAAAAGTCACAGAATGCACATTTATGGGCCCGTTCCTTCCCGGCGCTTGGGTTTTTCACTCGGCATCGATATCATCCCTTTAAAGACATGCACACTCGACTGCATCTACTGCCAGTTAGGCCCCACTGCCCATAAAGCTTTGCAGAGAACAGAGTATTTTTCTCCATCCGAAATCCTGGCCCAGATAAAAGAGAAGCTTGCATCCGGGCAGAGAATCGACACCATCACCTTTTCCGGATCAGGTGAGCCGACCCTGAATAAAATCCTGGGAAAACTCATCAAGGAAATCAAAAAAATAACACGCATTCCAGTGGCTGTTCTGACCAACAGCACGCTATTCACTGACAAAACCGTCAGAAACACATTGATGGCTGCTGACCTGGTCATTCCTTCTCTCGATGCCGCCACCCAGGAAGTTTTCCTCCAGACAAACAGGCCTTGTTCTCCTCTCGATATCGAAGATATCATAGAAGGATTGAAGGTATTCCGCCGAGAATTCAAGGGGTCAATATGGCTCGAGGTCATGCTGGTGAAAGGCGTGAATGATTCTCCAGTTCATATCCAAAAACTCCAAGAAGCAGCCTCCAGGATAAAGCCCGATAAAATCCAGCTCAACACCGTTGTCCGTCCTCCAGCAGAGAAATTTGCCCATCCGTTGAGCCTCGAAGAAATGGAAAAGATAAGAAAAGCATTCGGGAAAAACTGCGAAATCATCGCCGAATTCGACAAAAAAACTCTCAAATCATCTCCAAAGGATTTGGAAGGAGCCATCCTGGCCATGATCCAAAGAAGACCCGTGACTCTTTCAGATATCTCAACAGCTCTGGGAAGACAGAAGAGCGAAATTAGTAAATACCTTGATGCACTCCTCTCAGAAGGAAAAATTCGGCCTGTCACTCATAAAGATTTAAAGTATTTCGAACCTGTCTGAGTGAGTATAATATTTAAGGAGACGCCCATTGGCGTAATCAGGTCGACTATGATGAGAAAACATATTTATTCAAATGAGATATTCTTCTCTGGACTTCCACAACAAGCAGAAAAAAGAAACTGTATTTGAATACATAAAACAAAGCCGCAAATAAGGTGTAAGAATGAAGGAAGTTAAAGACTTATCTAAAAAAGAGCTTTTGGGCCTCCTGGCAGATGCCTCAAAAAACTGGCTGGCCCATGACGGTCTCTGGTTTCGAGTCGTGGAAGATAAATTTGGCCTCGAAGCGGCCATGGAGCTTGACCGCAAGGCCTGGGAAGAATTCACAGTCATCGAGGCCAAGAGAATAATGAAACGGCTGGGATTGGAACCCGGAGGCGGGATTCCTGCCCTCGTCCTTGCCTTGAAATTCAGACTCTATGCCCATATCAATGTTCAGGAAGTCAGAGAAATGAGTGAGACACATTGTGTCTTCCGGATGAACTCCTGCCGGGTTCAGGAAGCGAGACAAAGGCAGGGCCTTCCCGATTTTCCGTGCAAATCAATAGGAATCGTTGAATACAGCGGGTTTGCCAAAACCATAGACCCACGGATCAAAACCACCTGCTTGACTTGCCCTCCTGACCCTCACCCGCCTGAAGTCTGGTGTGCCTGGGAATTCAAGATTGAGTCTTAGTTTCGATGAGCAAAGAGATAGCAGAGCACTACGACCGCCACTGGCGCGAGTGCGAGGAATGGATTAAATCCCATCCGCACATCCATGAATCTGAGGTTATTGCTTTTTAAAAAGTCGTCCCTTCCGGTGTGGGCCTGGAGATAGGAGTGGGCACAGGGAGGATTGCCTCAGCTCTTTCCATTCGGTTCGGGCTGGACCCTTCAGGGAATATGCTCAAACTCGCGCAGCAAAAAAACATCTTGGTGGTCCAAGGCTTCGGAGAAGACCTTCCTTTAAAAAAAGAGTCTTTTAATTTTATCCTAATTGTGTATACTATAGAGCTTGCTGATGATGCCCTCCGTTTTCTCAAAGAAGCCGCCAAGGCTCTAAAGAAGAGAGGTGTATTAATTTTAGGGATTGCAAACAGGAAGAGCGCCTGGGGAAAATTCTACGAGCAGGAAGCCGCCAAAGGCTTTTGGCACTGGTATTCCATCGAGGAGATACTCCGCTATTTCAAAAAAATCCGCTTCGAGTTTCAAGAGGCCTTCCATACTCGCGCTCATGCTCCTCCGGATATAAAAAAAATCGAAGAACCCAAAAAAGGATTGGGATAAGGCGGCCTTGTTGTCTTCAAAGCCGTCAAACAATAAATATTTGTAAAAAGAATATTGGGATTATTTCCTCAGCACATCAGTATTTAAGGAGTCAATATGTACGATAATACCTATTTTCCCCGGGCAGAAAAATACTGGCACCAGGGAAAACTCTACGAATGGTCTCATCCTAATGTTCATTCCATGTCTCATGCTCTTCACTATGGCACTTCGGTGTTTGAGGGAATCCGTGCCTACAAAACTGAGAAAGGCCCTGCGGTCTTCCGCCTTCATGAACACACCGACAGATTCCTGCATTCGGCCAAAACTCTATCCATGGACGTTCCCTTCAGTAAGGAGGAAATTAACGACGCAATAAAACTTCTGCTAAGGGAAAACAAGCTCGAATCGGCTTATATCCGGCCTCTTCTTTATTACGCCTATGGAAACTTGGGCTTGCTGCCGAAAGTTGCGCCAGTCGAATTGGTCATCGGCGCATGGGAATGGGGAGCCTACCTGGGTGACAAAACGGAAACAGGAGTTCAAGTGTATATTGTTCCCTGGAAGCGTGTCCATCGTTCCCAACTGGAAATGACCGCAAAACTCGGAGGAGTTTATGTCCAGTCAGCAATCTGTGGGATGGAGGCCCGCTCTCTTGGTCATGACGAAGCTGTTTTCCTTAACCTTGAAGGGAATATAGCCGAGGGACCTGGGGAAAATATATTCATCGTAAAGGATGGCGTTCTCATCACTAACGACAAATCAGAATCCATCCTGGAGGGCATCACCCGGGAAAGTATACTAGAGATGGCAAAAAGCCTCGGCATTGAAGCCCGCATCGGAATAATAACAAAGGAGGACTTTTTTACAGCTGACGAGGCCTTTTTCAGCGGAACAGCCGTTGAAATCGCTCCCATCGTTCGTATAGCTGACGGCTCGAATCCTCAAGAAGATAAAAAAGAATACATCCTTGGGGATGGTCAAGTCGGAGAAATCACACTCCGCATAGTCAAAGCCTACAGAGATGTGGTCAGCGGAAAGATGAAAGAATATGAAAAGTGGCTGACCTATGTGTACGACTGAAAAACCTCGGTATTCATCCAACGAATAAATTCAATCGTTCACTATCCAGACGGGAAAAATCTCTAAAAAATACAAGCGTGGAAAAGCTGTCGGAAAAAAGCCATTGAACAAGCAGGACAAGGGTGTCTATCTGTTGATATTGACCTTGAATACAAACCAGAGAATACCAGCGGGAAAACTCAACCTGACAGAATTCGAGCCAGGAACCTATCTTTACATCGGGAGCGCAAGGAACGGCCTTTTGGGAAGGATCGCCCGCCATTTGAGAAAAAAGAAAAAAAATTTCTGGCACATCGATTATTTTCTCCAGAAAGCCAAAATAAAAGAAATTTGGGTCAGAAATAACTATTTTGATGAATGCCAGATATTGAGTGAAGCCAAAAACTCACTCAAGAATTCGTTTTTTCCTTTAAAAAAATTCGGGTCCTCAGACTGCCGCTGTCCCAGCCACCTCATCTATCTCCCTGACAATGAAGTCAATTTAAATTCTTTGCGGGAAAAACTCTCCTTCGAGAAGGTCAATATCCATGGAATTCAAGCTTAAATCCATTGGAATCGTTCATTCTCCCTTTAAGAAGAAAGAGGATATTGACTCAAAAAAATATGCCGATTCAGGAGGATTCGACTCAGTCCAAGGAGAGCTTGAAATATTCAATGAATTTGTGGGAGGGCTCAAAGATATTGAGGGATTTTCCCATCTCGTCGTTCTTTTTGCCTTCCATAAATCCGAAGGGTACAGACTCCACACCAAGCCTCTGCTCGATGACACCTTGAGAGGAGTCTTTTCAACACGGAGTCCCAACCGGCCCAACCCTCTGGGCATGACTGTAGTCAAGGTCATCGAAAGGAAAGGAAACTCGCTCAAGGTCTCCGGAATCGACATGATCGAAGGCACACCCATCCTTGATATTAAGCCTTACACATCGAGAGACAAAAAATCCTCCATCAAGCTTGGCTGGCTGGAGCAGAAAAAAAATAAAACGAAAATCGAGGAGATAAAATGAATACAAAGAATTCCCGCATGCCTCGCTTTTCTCATTCATTTCTGGTATATATTCCTTTATCAAAGAATGGGATTGGTAATCTAAATCAAACCAAAAATCTTTAAAGGAGGATAAAAAATGACTAAATTTATCTCTGCTCTCCTCGCCATTTTTCTTCTTCTGAGTATTCCCCCCATGCTCCAGAGCTCCAAAATTTTTCCCTACGACTACAAGATCGAGGTGCTGGACAATGGGTTAAAAGTTGTCTCCATTCCCCTTGACAATCCGAACATCATCTCCCACTACATCATTATCCGTTCTGGCTCGAGAAATGAGATTGAACCTGGAAAATCGGGATTTGCTCACTTTTTCGAGCACATGATGTTCAAAGGCACAGAAGACATGCCCAAAGAAGCCTACGACGATTTCTTGACTAAATTAGGCGCAGGTACGAACGGCTACACCACAGATGACTACACCTGCTATTTTGTGGTCTTCGCAGGGAGGGAAAACCTGGAAGAGGTCGTGAAGACTGAAGCAGACAGGTTCATTAACCTTCGCTATGATGAAGAGATGCTTAAAACCGAAGCTCCGGTCATCGAGGGCGAATACTACGCAAGTGTATCCAACCCGGGCAGACGGCTCTTCGAAACCTTGAGAGACAAAGCCTTTGAGAAGCATTCATACAAGCACACGACTCTCGGCTATCTCAAGGATATCTTGGATATGCCCAACCAGTATGAATACAGCCGGCTCTTTAAAAAGCGCTTCTATGCTCCGGATAACACTGTGCTTCTCGTCGCCGGAGACTATGACCATGACCAGTTGATGGAGTATGTGCATAAATATTACAGTGGCTGGGAAAAATCCAACTACACTCTGGTA
Organism: uncultured Eubacteriales bacterium; assembly: GCA_964346585.1. GTDB lineage: Bacteria > Acidobacteriota > Aminicenantia > Aminicenantales > Aminicenantaceae > SOIA01. Next base: position 77,125 of record CAYFVQ010000121.1, read on the forward strand.
ACCCCTGAAGAATCCCCCCAAACAAAGGCCAAAAGAGCTCACTTTGATTGGCCTTCAAAGACTCTGCCCAGGCTGGTCATCGGCTTCCATGGCCCGGCTTACTCCGATGAAAAAATCGACAAGGCCGCACTCGACCTCTTGGCTGAAACCTCTTTCTCCAGATCTTCTCCCCTTTACCAGAAACTCGTGATTGAACAGCAAAAATGCCTTTCCTTCAATGCAAGCTTCGCCGACAGACGAGACCCCTATCTTTTAACCTTTAACGCGACCCTCAAAGATGAAAAAGACCTTGCCTATGTCGAGCAGGAAATCTTCAAAGAACTGGAAAGACTGAAAAAAGAGCCTGTTTCCGAAGAGCTTCTCGCCGAGATTAAATCCAACATGAAATACTCTTTTGCCAGTGTGTTAGGCACCACTGACGGAATTGCCAGTGTCCTCGCTCAATACATCAACCTGACAACCGAACCTGGGACTGTCAACAAGCTGTTTGACCTTTTCGAAAAAGTGACTCCAGAAGACATTCAAAACATGTGCCAAAAATACTTTAAAAAAACAAACAGCACTGTCGTCACCTTATCAGGAGGGAATACACAATGAGAAACCAAACCAAACTCTTTTTAACAGGCTTCCTTGTTCTGAGTATAGCTTTCGCGAACTTCTCCTGCACCCAGGCCAGTCCGGATAAACTCAAATCTGAACTCATCCCTCGCGAAGGGAACCCCCTCATCAGTTTCCGGATTCTTCTCAATATCGGTTCGGTCAACGACCCGGCGGGTAAAGAAGGGCTCTGTGCACTGACTCTGAGTATGCTGGCGAGCGGCGGCAGCCAAACCCTAACATACAAAGAGATCCAGAAGAAATTCTACCCGATGGCCACTTATGTCGGCTTGAGCGTCGAAAAGGAAATGTCGGTTTTCACTGGAACCGTTCATACCGATAACCTAGAAAAATACTACACAATATTTAAGGATATGCTTCTTGATCCCGGTTTCCGCGAAGACGATTTCTCTCGAATAAAAACTAACCAGCTGAATTTTCTGGAAAGGACACTCGTCAGCAACATGGATGAACAGTTTGGCAAGGAAATCCTGAACCTGATGATGTATGAGGGACATCCCTACGGGCATCACGAGGCAGGAACATTGGAGACTCTAGAAAAACTGACTCTTGACGACATCAAAGCGTTCTACACAGGACATTTCCTCCAGGGCAACATCACAATCGGAATAATCGGAGGATACCCCTCTGACTTTCCGGATAAGGTCATGGAAGATTTTTCAATTCTTCCTGAAGGGCATACGCCCCCAATCAGTTTGCCCGAACAACGGATGCCACGGGGATTTGAAGTTGTTATCGCCGAGAAAAATACCCCGGCCACGGCTATGTCCATGGGATTCCCTGTCTCCCTTTCAAAGGCTGACGATGACTACTTCGCGCTCTGGATTGCCATCTCTCATTTCGGAGAACACAGGCAGCACCTTTCGCTCCTCTTCCAGAAAATCCGCGAGGAAAGAGGACAGAACTACGGCGATTACGCCTATGCAGACCATTTCATTCAAGGACGGCGCAAGTTCCCGGCTCAGAATTACTGCCGTCAGCAGCAATACTTCTCCATCTGGATCCGCCCGCTGAGAAATTCTAACCGCCACTTTGCCCTGCGTCAGGCGCTTTTAGAGCTCAAGAAACTTGTGGATGAAGGCATTCCTGAGGAAAGATTTGAGTTGACCCGGACATACCTTTTAAATTACACAAGGCTCTATGCTCAGACTCTTGGCGAAATACTCGGCTGGAAGATGGACTCCAGGTACTACGGTTATAAAGACTTCCTGGCTGAAGTCCAGAAAAGACTCCCAAAAATCACACACGAAGACGTCAATCGCGCCATCAAGAAATACTTGAACTTTGAGAATATCTACATTGCTCTCATCACTCAAGATGCCGAATCCTTGAAGAACGCTTTAGTGAACAACACTCCATCGCCCATCTCCTATGCCAATCCCAATATGCCAGAGGAAATCCTCGAGGAAGACAAGATCTACCAGGTCTTTCCTCTGGATGTGAAACCAGAGAATGTGAGAATCGCTCAGGCAACATCTTTCTTCCAGAAAGCAGGCGTTCCCGAAAAATAGAGAATAATAATATAAGCAACTCTTAAGAAGGAGAGGTTCGATGAAAATCGTCTTAAAACCGGGGATTTTTCTATTCTTTTTATGTCTTTCTCTCCAGATGAGTACAGGTTTCATTCCCGCAGAAAACCAGGACTGGCTGAGCCAACTGGGTCAGCATCAAAACTACACATCCAAACGCATCTCTTCCTACGACCGGACAGGAGGAAACAATGACAGGTTATCCATCGAGCCAGGAAAAACCGCTGTTCTGGCAGAGATAAAAGGGCCGGCAGCCATCCACCACATATGGGTCACCATCTCCGCTGAGCCCTTTTACGGCCGGAAGATCATCCTGAGAATGTACTGGGACGGAGAAGAATCACCTTCTGTCGAAGCCCCGATCGGAGATTTTTTTGGTGTGGGACACGGCCTGAATCGGAACTTCAGCTCGCTTCCTATAAACTGTTCCTCTAACGGACGAGCCCGAAACTGCTACTGGTATATGCCCTTCCAGAAATCTGCCCGAATCACGGCGACAAACGAAGGGGCTCGAACCGTGGGGGCCTTCTACTACTATATCGACTACAGAGAACTCCCTGAGCTTCCCTCGGATACACCCTGTTTCCATGCCCAGTACCGGCAGGAAATCCCCTGTCAGCCTTTAAAAAATTACCTCTTCCTCGATGCTGCTGGCCACGGCCATTATGTCGGCTGCAACCTGAGTATCCTTCAGCGAGCCATGGGATGGTGGGGAGAAGGCGATGACATGATCTATGTGGACGGGGAGAAAACTCCTTCCCTCTACGGAACAGGTTCGGAAGACTATTTCTCCGATGCTTGGGGAATGAGAGAGGATGAAAATCCATTCTACGGGTGTCCCCTCCAGGAACCTGATTTCAAAACCGGTTCTAAAGCCACTGTCTACCGTTTTCATATCCCCGACCCCATTCCGTTTAAAAAATCCATCCGTGTCACAATCGAGCACGGCCATGCCAATGACCGCTCTGACTATTTCTCCTCTGTAGCCTACTGGTACCAGAGTGAGCCCCATAAGCCTTTCCCCCCTCTTCCTCCGATGGAAGATAGGCTTCCCTTTGCTCTGGAGTCCCCGCGCGGTTTCATTCTTCCTGAATGG
>CAYFVQ010000122.1:0-1622 GCA_964346585.1 uncultured Eubacteriales bacterium
AGAAGGAAACTACCTCCGGAAGGAACAGCATATTTCAAGAAATTTGACCAGGTGTACCTTTTGGAAATAGTGTCCAAATCCTACGGGCAGGATATTAGAGAGTCTGTTGGCAGAAAATCAGGAGGTGGAGGTTCAGGGCCAAAGTTTGTTCAAAAACATATTGGATTCGGAATTCCATTTACCTATAAGGGAATTAAGGGTTTTAGTAAGCTGAAAGAATTCAGGAAACAATTGTGGGATACTATTAAAAAAGACATTAAGAGCACCCTGGGAGTTGTTGCGGGTGGCGGCGGGACGAGTGATTTACAACATTTAGTGTATTCGACAGATAAAGTTGTTGGATCGATAAATATCTTTTTTTCTGAAACTAATGAAGACATCCTGCAATTGAAGTTTACTATTCATGAAGTTGTAATGATAGAGGATAAGACCGATGTGCAGGTTGAGTATGAAACTGCAAAAGGGGGTAAAACGGATACGGGTACGGGGCAAGCAGAGGCAATAGAGAAAGTGTCGAGTTTTATTGCATGTGATTTGTCGGCATCCGTGCAGGATGTAAAATTCTTCTCCAATAGCATTTTCGGGACGTATCAGGTGCTGATAAGATTTGATATTGCACCTGAAGATTTAAAGAACCTGATGAAAAATTCTGACAAACTTCCCAATTTTCCTGATCTTCACAAAAATCCAAAGATACACGCGGCTATGGTAGAAACACACAAAGTTCTTAAAATTGATTGGTGGAAACCGGGCGAGTTAGAAAGTCCAATCTGTGCAGGATGGCAAAAAAGAAAGCGGGCTATGGGAGACCCGAGAGTCTGGTTTTACAGTCTCTTAAAAATTTGTTGTTCCCGGGAAGATAATAATTTGATTCGTGTCTATATCGATTTCTTTTCAGAACCGGACGATATGCCTTTTTCAAATCCGGATATGGAGAGAAAAATTGAGGAGCCTAAAGTATGGTCGCAGGAATTAGCCGGCGATGTTTTTGCTGCTATAATAGCGAACGATAATAACAGCTTCGAAGCCTTGAATATCGACTCAGGGCTTTTATCCGCACTGGGAGGGTATAGAGGGGAGTATGATTTTTCCGGCTTGAATAGAATGGTGCATTATCAGAAGGCAGACCGTTGTTTTGTTATTGTTTCACCGATACGTCACAAAGAAGTAAAGTACCCCGACCAGGAAATTCGGATCGGCTTTAAGTTAAAGCAGGGCATCTGGGTAGCCAGCCTCCTTGAAAATGGGAACATGGGGGCCAAGGACGATATTCTAAAAAGAGAAGGCTTTGAAGAATTTTCAAGAACCGACCTTACAAGAAAAATTACAGACAAGACGCCAATAAATCCGGCCAATAATTCTGCTGTGCAGGTCGAGAACAAAATAGAGCAGTCATCGTCTGTCGGGAAAAAAGTAACCGACATCGACCTGCCGTTTACGTTCACGATATACACGTTGACGCCGGATGATAAACCGCAGCCTGGAGTAACAATCAGATGTGTGCATCCGAGGCCGGAACGGGCGGAACCGATTGTGGATATGATAGCCGAATCAGATGAGAACGGCGTGGCCACATTCATTATCACAAAGGCGGACTTGCGAACAGACTGGATATACTGGTT
>CAYFVQ010000123.1:0-2893 GCA_964346585.1 uncultured Eubacteriales bacterium
GCAATCAAAACTAGCTTGCCGAACTGCTTGGAAAGCAAAAGGACCACTCCGGAGACCGAAGCCCCCAGCACTTTGCGAATCCCGATTTCTTTGGTCTTCTGTTCCGCAGTGTAAGAGGCTAGACCGAACAGTCCAAGGCAGGCAACGAAAATGGACAGCAGCGTAAAATTGAACACAACATTGCTCAGACGCCGTTCGGATTTATACAGATTATCAATCATGTCATCCAGGAATTGATACTGAAACGGACGGGTAGTGATATTCTCTTTCCATTTTTCTTCCATGAATGCCAGAGTTCCAGGAATATCGTCAGAGTTGATACGAACCGCCATTTTGAAGAAAGCCTGTGGGTTCACCTGAAACACCATGGGAAAGATGACCCGGCGCTTTGGTTCCCAGTGCATCGACTTCATGACACCGATGACCGTTCCTTTCTGATTATTTAGCACGAGCTGCTTCCCCAAAGGTGATTCCAGCTCAAGCTCCTGGGCAACCGCTTCATTGATGATGAATGCCTGCATGAGATCTGTACCGTGCTCCCGGGAGAAATCGCGTCCCTCTATTAGCTCGATTTGCATAGTCTTGCAAAATTCGTAATCCACTGGCACCCTGACCATCAGCTTGGCTTCATTTGCCGGAGTGCCGTCCACTCGGCCGCGGACAATTTGTCGAATCTCGCTGGGCGCGCCGGAAGTCAACGCGACATCTGTGATGCCAGGATAGCTCAGGTACTCGTTTTTCAGAACTTCTATTTTGCTCAGACGTTCCTGCGGAGATTCGGGCAAAACGAATGATAAAACCAGGACATTGTCCTTATTGAATCCGAGGTTTGTGCTGCGCATGAAATTCATCTGCTGGGAAATAATCAAGATTCCAATGACGAATCCAACGGAAACGGCAAATTGACCTGTCACCAGGATTTTTCGGAACAGGCTGCCAGAACCGCTGGTTTTCAATTCCCCCTTTAACACGGTGGCGGGCTGAAAAGAGGAAAGAAAGAAGGCTGGATAACTTCCTGCAAAAAATCCCACAAAAAGAACGATCATCGCCATGGCGGGAATCAGAACCGGGCTGGTGAAATATGCAATCACCATTTCTTTCCCGGCCAGAGAATTGAACACAGGCAGAAAAAGATGAGCTAATCCGATGGCTGCCGGAAGCGCCAGCACGCCCATAAACACCGATTCCCCGATGAACTGTCTTACCAATTGCTGCTTAAAAGCACCCACGACTTTCCGCAATCCAACTTCTCGAGCTCTCCGGGCTGAGCGGGCTGTGGCCAGGTTCATGAAGTTTATACAGGCGACTAGCAAAACCAAGACAGCAATGACGGAAAAAATGTAGAGATAAGTGATGTTGCCAGTATTTTCCGGCTCGATCTCCGTATACGGGTCTGTGGACGAGCGGAGATGAATATCTGTTAAGGGCTGAAGATAGTATTTTTTTACGAGTTTTTTTTGTGTTTCATTTAAATGCTTATCCAAAAAACCAGTGAAGTTGCTTTCCAGCTCGATTGCCGAATATTCTTCCTTGAGCAGTAGATAGGACCAAACCACATTCCCTGCCATCCCATCAAAAAGAGGAGCATTCTGTTCATTCCTTATCGTGGAAAGTGAAACCAGAAAATCCGGATGGAAATGGGAGTTTCCAGGCATGTCTTCCACAACAGCAGTGACTTTCAGAAGCGGTGCGCCAGGCATATCCACTTCAATCATTTTTCCGAGGGCATCGGTCCCGCCGAAATACTTCTCTGCTGTGGTCCTGTTCAGAACGATTGAATTTGGTTCTTTAAGGGCTGTTTCCGGGTTCCCGGATATAAAACCGAAAGTAAAAATATCAAAGAAGGGATCATCCACGACATATACCTTATCTTCCTGATAGAGGCGGTCCTCGTACTTGGTCCATACCTCTCCGGCAGGAAAGATGCGAACAGTCTTTTCAAGCGCTTCGGGAAAATCGATCTCTAGCCTTGTGGTCACTCCTGGGGCAATCCGCATGACATTTGTCAGGTCACCATTATGATCTTCGGTCTGTGCAATCCGGTAGATCCGATCAGCATTTTCATGAAAACCATCATAGCTCAACTCATCCTGGACATAGACCAGAATGAGGAGGCACAGGGCCATTCCGATAGCCAGCCCGAAAATATTGATCAAGGAATACACCTTGTGCCGCAAAATGTTGCGAAACGCCACCTTCAGATAATTTTTTATCATGATTTTTCCTTCCTTCTTTATTGAGTAGAGAAGAAACGATCTCTGAACTTATATAACTATACGATATTATCGTCTTTAAGTTCATATATCGCTTATATATACCAGGAAAAAAAATTTTGATATAGGACAAATGTACTATTTAAAAAAATAATACTTTTGTCCCATCTCTAATGTTCAAAGGTTTATCTGGACATGTTGAATCACTTGAATAAATATTCTCCATATCAACTTTGGTGCAGAGAATGGTCTGGATTCCGTTGCTTCGTTTTTTGGATTCTTGGTTAACTTGATATTTTGCCTTTGCGGTAGATGAATCTGTCTCCCTGGAACTCTCCGTAAGTCATTTTCGTCCGGGGATTTGCTTTTCCCAGATTCAATGCGGCTCCCGGGTATAAATATTCCATGCCAAAGGCGTGCATGGGAAAAGCGGAGACCGGCTTGAGTTTTTGGATGGCATATTTGGAAGTGTTTCCGACCAGGAATGTGAACAGAAGATCGACTCTGCCGCATTGACCGGCAAAATAGTCGATATCATCTCGGAATGAATCCAGACGGCCCACATAGTCTCCGGAATGATAGATGACCACGCCGTCCGCTTTGACAAGATAAGCGACTTCCGGTACGCCGTCATGATGGTCGTTGATGGTGTAGACTTCAATATCCTCGATTTTTATCTT
>CAYFVQ010000124.1:0-6677 GCA_964346585.1 uncultured Eubacteriales bacterium
ATCTGGCAAAAATCTATAGATGAATATCTCAACCGAGCCAAAGATTTGAAGTTTTCAGCCATCGAGATATCGGATGGAACGATTGAGATGGATAGACAAGTCAGAAGAGATACCATAAAGAAATCTCTGGATAAAGGCTTTAAAATTATAACCGAGGTCGGGAAAAAAGACCCCAAAGAAGTTCTCCCCATATCCCTCATCCATCAGCTGATCGAAGAAGATATGCAGAATGGCGCCTTCAAAGTTATCATCGAAGCAAGAGAAGCTGGAAAAGGAGTGGGGATCTTTGATACAGAAGGGAAGGTCAAAGATGAAGAAATCGACAACATCATTGCTGGAGTTAAAGATACGGACTGCCTGATCTGGGAAGCACCTTTAAAGAATCAGCAGCAGGCGCTGATCCTTCGTCTGGGGCTCAACGTGAACCTGGGCAACATCCCTCCAGATGAAGTTCTTGCGCTTGAAGCTCTCAGACAGGGAGTGCGAGGAGACACGCTGAAGAGAGCCTACCTAGAAAAAAAGGGATGGAAATAAAAAAAAGATTTGCTCTGAGCTAATCCACTCGTTCCAGGAGCTGGATGAGAACGAAGTGGTCACCCTCGGGAACCCTAATCCGGCATGACCTCCCTTTCGGCAGACTCACCATTTCATCATCCACCAAGACCTGGTATTTCCCCTCGACTAAAAACTGGACTCTGATATCCCTTCTCTCGATCGTGTGGATATCAAAGGATATTTCATTCTCTGAATACAGAAACCGGCGGAAAACAGCACTTCCGTTTGTCCTTAAGATCTCTCTATCCTCTTCTTTAAGCCTTATCATGGTGCGGGAAACATCCACCTCATAATGGCGACCCTGGATAGACATTCTGGAAAGCTTCCCCTTTTCTTCAGGATTGATCATCCCAAACCGGAATCCTTCCCAGGGAGTAAAATCCAGATATTCTTCCAAAGCCATTAAAGTGAAGAGAGGTCCCCAGCTCTGAAATTCATGACCTCTGGCTGCTCCGGTCCGTGCATCGAAGCTCTCCGGACAAAGCTGGTAATTCTCCCAGGTGCGGAGAAATAATTCATAACTTCTTTTGGCAAATTCCGAAGCCACCGCATCCAACCGATAGGCTTTCAATCCCTGATAGACAAGGTAATTCGTGGGAGACCAGATGGCTCCTCTCCAGGAGAAATGGTCTCTATTAAAGGCCGGATTGTCTCGGGATATGGTGGGGATGACAAAGTCTCCCCAGAACTCTTTTGGATTGAGAAGATGCCTGTTCATCTGGAGAGCCATCGCTCTATCCGGAATCCTGGCAAGAAGAGGATAAAAATTGGAGGCTGCTTTTTTCGATGAAAATCTTCCATCCCAATGACGATCAAAATAGAATCCTTCCTTGTCATCCCAAAGCACTGTGTTGATCAAATCTTTCATATCCTCGTATTCAGAAAGATAATGTTCGTAGTCCTCCCGTCTATCCAGTATATCGGCAATTTGAGCCAGGCACCACGCATCCAGGGTGTAAAGACTATTCAGGCTAACACTGTTCACAGTCAATGTTCCGGTCTCCTGGTTAAAAGAGGCCTCATCCCAATTCGGCAAATCATCTTCTCCTGATTCCCACATCGCTCTTTTTTTCCCTTCGGCATTCTCCTGCCAGGAGGGAACGATTTGAGGGAGATACTCTGGGTCTGTCCCCCATTCCAGAAGGCCATCGCCATTACCGTCCCTGCGGGATTGACCGTTGGCATTTTCATCTTTCCAGAATGTGTGCCATCGGACAAGGTAAGGATAGGCATAGCTCAAAAAGTCGACATCCCCCAACCGCTGGAACAGTTTATACACGATATATGACCCTATCGGAGGTTGGGAGCGGTCAGGAGTCCCGGCACCAAATCGGCCGCGCCAGTTCGGGATGTTTCCGTTGGGATACTGAGTTTCAAGCACGGCCTTTATAATATCCTTGGCATGTTTGGAACTCTCGATAGATGCCTCCAACGCATTGAAAAAAGATCCCCATTCGAATATTGTCCAATGGCCTGGATTTCCTTCAGGAGTTGGTAAAATCCGGTTGCGCCCCAATGGGACATAAATCCTGTTATGTCCTGGTTGGTAGAGAGTGGTCCAGAACAGATTATTTGAAATGGCTCTGGCTGCTCCTCCGTAGAGCCCTTCCACCCTCACTCTCCTGTTCATATACCTCCTCTCTTCCTCTTCCAGAATAGAATCAATGGTTCTTCTACTTTTGAAGCGGTTAATCTGATCGCTGATGGCGCCTTCTTCTTCTCCCACTCCGGCAACAAAATAGATATATTGATCGTCTTCCGTTCGGAAAGAAAGAACCACTTCTTCCCCTTCGGATTCAGTCGTGACATTTCCTCTGGGATCCGTCCAGAGCAAATACTGAAAGTCACTGGATCCTGAGTTTTCTCCTTTGATATATCCATCAGAAAGGACACGATACCTTCCTCCAATATCCCAGGGGAAATAGTTCACAAGTTGAATGATCAGGCCCTCTGGAGCCCTGATTCGACCAACAACGGTTCTCTCATCCTGGCGAGACCATTCGAAAATAAACGTATCAGAGCTGGAAGGGGGTTTGATCAGGATAGGCGTTTCCTCTCTCATGTTAAACGGTAGGCTTAGATCGAGTTTCAATCGGGCATACTGACCATCAGGAGAATGAGGGCCAACTTCGGAGATGAGGTAGGAAACATCATTTCCATCCACGATTTCTCCTTCTTTTTCTGCTCTAAACCGAAAAGCAAATACACTGTTTTCTTGAGAAGTAAGAACCAGTCCGTTCCACGCCCGTGCTTCCAATGCTCCTATATAGGTATTTTTCCAAGGATATTCGATTTCAGGATAAAGTCCACTCGTTAAAAAAAACAGTGAAAGAAAAAGGAGGAAATATCTCTTCGTTCTCACAGATATAGTCTTCTCAGTTAAAATCCGTCTTTATGAGTAATTTAAGGAATATCACAGATATAATCAACACGTTTCTCTGTCTTGTCAGACGAAAGAGAAGCTCCGCTTCCCTTCCATGCATTATACCACAAAAAATAAAAATTGCAGGAAATTTCAGTTTAAGGTGACTTATCCAGGCGGTTTAGATCATATTTCTTGGCCCAGTCTAGTACTTCCTCATACTCACTTCGCTTGATCCGCCGGGCAATCTCAGGATAATCGAATGCTTTATGTTCGGGCCGATACTGCCTCATGAGGTTGAGGTAAGTAGTCTTAGAGAGGTTCTCAGCAACAAATCTCAGAAACATCTCAGTGCCAGCTATCCTATTGGGCATTATCAGATGTCTCAAGATGAGACCTCTCACTGCAATCCCTCTACTGTCGACAACTAAATCTCCTACCTGACGGAATATTTCCTTGAGCGCGATCTTGACATAATAGGGATAATTGTAGGCTTCGGATGAGTACTTGGCTGCATGTTCAGGATCCATGTACTTGCAGTCCGGAAGATAGATGTCCACTATACCATCCAGAAGCTGCAGGACATCCAATTTTTCATAACCGCTTGTGTTATAAACTAGAGGAATCCGCAAACCCTTCCGGGCCGCTATCTGGACAGCATTTATTATATTGGGCAAATAATGAGTGGGAGTCACAAGATTGATGTTGTGGCATCCGATATTCTGAACTTTGACCATCGTCTCTGCCAAACGTTGATCAGAGATCTCTATTCCCTCACCTTCAATACTGATCTGATAATTCTGGCAAAATACGCACCTCATTCCGCAGTTAGAGAAAAATATGGTTCCCGATCCCCTTCGACCCACTAAAGGACGTTCTTCGCCGAAATGCGCCTGCGCACTGGATACCTTCACCTTGGAAGTCGCTTGACATTTCCCTGTTTGACCCTCCAAACGGTTGACTCGGCAATCTCGGGGACAAAGATGACAGTTTTCATAAATCGACTGCAATTCTTTCACACGCTTGGATAGCTCTCCCTTTTTCTCCAGGGCAAGATAGGAGGGGTAGATCCCTGACCCTTGCCCGCTGCTAGAGTAATTCTGGGGTATCCCGGGAATTGATTTTGACGGGAGAAATAAAGCTGACCCCATTAATACTAATGATTCACTCATGAAATTTCGTCTAGATATCTTTTTCATTTCTCTACCCCTTCGATAGTATTAATATATATTAGAATGGCTTCACTGTAAACAAGTGGTAACTTCAGTCCATATTGAAGGTAGGTATTAAAAGTAGTTCGGTCTCAAGTTTTAAAAGTTTCGAGACTGGGGTCAGGTTTTATTTGACCGGTAAGATCTATGTCTGTTTCCAGTCTGACAGGTGTCAAAATTGTCAAAGCCTAGCCCGAACAACTCTCAAAATCTGATCCTAATGACCAAAGCTGAAGAAACTGGCTCCCCTCTCTACTAAGTCACATGCCGGATGTCACCTTTAAATTTCTTATATTCTCCTGAAGAATAGATGGCTTCGATTTCCTGGAAGAGAATCTCGACTTCCTTCATTTTAGAGTAGAAATGGGGTCCAACTCTTATGATATCCGGTTCCTTCCCCTCCCCCTTTCGGAAATCCACTTTAATTCCTCTCTGCTCCAGAGCCAGCTTGACAGCCAAAGCATGCGGCAGGCCAAAGGAAACCGCTCCCCCCCTCAGATGTTCTTCCTCGGGCGAATACAGCTGGTATCTTTTTTCCTTTGCCTTTTTGAGGATCATGCCAGTCAAGATCAATGACTTTTCTCTTATCCTGGGTATCCCGATTTCCTTGATTATTTCCAGGCCCGCTAGAGCCGTATACAACGAGGGAACAGGAGGGGTTCCGGACATAAACCTGTAACTATCTTCCGTGAACTCCATATCTTGAGAAAAGAGGAAAGGCTCTTTGTGGGCAAACCATCCGGTGAGATAAGGTTGGAGCCTTCCGGCCAGCTCAGGCCGGACATAGAGAAAGGCGTTTCCCGGACCGCCACAGAGCCATTTCAAACAACCTCCGATATAAAAATCAACATCAAGTTTTTTCACATCCATTGGAATCGTTCCAGGCGCATGATACCCATCTATTAAAGACAGGGCTCCAACTTCACGGGCTCTGGCAGCAATCCGTTGAATATTCTGAATGTATGCCGATTTGAAGTAGACATGAGAGGTGGCGACAAAAAGAGTCTCATCATCAATGGCATTAATAATTTTCTCCACATCTAATCCTGGCTCCCCGTGACTGTTCAGCAATTCGACCTCCCATCCCATAACCTCAGATATTTTTGAGACGGCATAAATGACCGAGGGAAAATCATGGTCTGTCATGACAACTTTATTTTTTTTGTTTTCCTTTTTACTTCTGGGATGAAACTGAGTGGATAGAACAACCCAATGGCAGAGCGTGGCATTGGCTTGCATGGTGACTTCATCCTCTTTGGCTCCGAGCAGAGAGGCGACTTGATCACCGACTTTCCGAGAAAGCTCCCACCACTCCTTCTCCCAGGCACTCACACCATCCTCTGCCCATAATGAATAAAAGTGTTTCAGATAGTCCGCAGCCTTTTTCGGAGCCGCCCCGAGCGAATTACTGATGAGGTAGACGCACTGCTCGAGGATAGGGAATTCTTTCCGGATAGCCTCCAAGTCCCGCTGTAAATCCCAGCTCATCCTGGACTCAATACTCCTTTCGTTTGACTTCGGTAAATGGCTGTATTCTTGAGTTTCTTCTTTTTTATTTAGGTAATCTACCGATAAGGATACACGAAATCGGCTTGGCTCTCTTCAGACTTCAAGCGCCATTCGTTTCTATGGAATACACCTCATTATGTTCTTTAATCCGGCAGCCCGTTTTTGACATAGTGAGACACAGCCTCTATGAAGACATCCAGCTCTCGGAGAGTGGTGTAGATGCTGGGCGTGACACGCATGCCAACGATTCTTTCCCCTCCAAGCTCAGGAGATGGGACTCCAACCGATATGACATATATCTTGTGTTTATCGAAGAGAACCTGTGCCAGTTTTCCCATATCTAAGTTTTTAACAGTGTAAGTCCCGATTCCGCAAGACTGTTCCGGGTCATAGGAGGTCAGGATTTTCACTCCCTGAAGTTTCTCCAGCTTCTTCGCCCAGTAGTTTCTCAAGTAGCGCAACCTCTCCTCCTTTCGCTTCCCGCCAATCCCATGATGAAAGGCCAGGGCATCTCCCACTGCCAGTTCCAGCCAGTCAGGATGTGTCCCGATGTGCTCGAATTTTCGAATGTTGTCTTCTTGAGGGTCGGCTGCAGGAAAAAGCGGCCATATTTTTTTGATCTTCTCCTTCTTGACGTACAGAAAACCAGTCCCTATGGGAGCCATCATCCATTTGTGTAAATTGGCACCATAAATATCGCAGTCGAGGTCTTTCTGTTTAAACTCGAAATGTCCAAAGGCATGAGCCCCGTCGATCACCACTTCGATACCGCGTGGACGAGCCATCCGGCAGATCTCTTTAATCGGGAATATTTGCCCTGAGAGATTGGTGATGTGGCAGACCTCGATGAGTTTGGTCTGAGGAGTCACATTTTTCTCAAAGGCTTTCGCCAGATCTTTGATGTTCTTTGGAGGGTAATCGAACGGAAACAATTTGACTTTGACTCCCTCCCTTTTTTCCCTCTGAAACAGAGCATTTTTCATCGAAGGATAGTCATGCGTCGTCGTCAAAACCTCATCTCCAGGTTTGAGGTCTATACC
>CAYFVQ010000125.1:0-12782 GCA_964346585.1 uncultured Eubacteriales bacterium
ATACCAAATATCAATTGAAAAATGAATCCCCTATTCCAGATTTCAACATCCAAATAAAAGATTTGACGCAGATTTGCCATTTACTGGCGAAAAAAACTTAAAATAACATACTATGGCTAAAACTGTACTCTGAGGAAAACTATTGAAAAATAAGGGGTAAGGCTGGAGCGGACGATGGGATTTGAACCCACGACCTTCTGCTTGGCAAGCAGACGTTCTACCACTGAACTACGCCCGCTTCTAACTTCTTCATCAGAAACGAAGCTCTGGATTTAAACTACCAAAAAGAGAAAATTCTGTCAATAAACCCGATAAAAAGGAAAAAGGGGACAGGCCCCTTTTTTTCAAGAAAAGGGACAGTCCCTCTCTCTCTTAACAAAAGGACTGAAAGGGACAGTCCCTAAAAAAGGGGCCTGTCCCCTTTTGTGATTAGTGTTTGCCCGTAGTCTTGTGAAAAATATTTTTTAATATGTAAGCGGCCATGGCAGGATTGGCAGTGAGCCGCCTCTTGCAGTAAGATGTGGCGAACTTCCACTTCTCGGCAAACGGGACATAGAGTCGGACCAAAATGCCATTCCGCACCAGCTCATCCTGAAAAGCCTGCATCGGCACACCCATGAGCATCTGAACCTCATACTGGTCCTTTTTCATATTCAGCTTTTCAGCTATATTGATGGATTCATTGATGACTGCATTATCGTGGGTAGCGATCTCCGGATAATGGCCTTCCTTGAAGAGGACTTCCAACTGCTCGAGCATTTTTTTCTTCATTTCAGGCTTGTTCTGGAGGGCGATATCCTTGGGTTCGTTGTAAATACCGATGCAGATCCGGATGCGGGCGTTCAGACCTTTCAGAGACTTTATATCCTTAACGGTGCGGAAAAGTCGTGATTGCAGGACTGTTCCAAAAGTCGGGTGATCCTTTATTATGGCATGGAAGATATCCAGAGTCATATCTGTGTAAGGATAGTCCTCCATATCAAGGGTAACTTTTATTTCTTGTTTTTCTGCCTGAGCGACGATTCCTCTAATAACCTTCAGACAGTGCTCTGTACCGAGGTGGCTTCCAAGCTGCGTGGGTTTTAGGGAAAGGGTTGCGTATTCCTGGCGACCCAGAGCAGCAATCAGTCTTTCGTAAACATCAACAGTGTATTGGACATCGTCATCACTCTCCAATTCCTCTCCCAAAAGATCGATTGTCGAGCAGACTTGTCTCTCTTCCCAAAATTGGCGGGCTGTGTCTGTTGCGGCCTGGATGCTGTCTCCGGCCACGTAAGGACTGGCAAAAAGCTTGACCAAGGGAGAGGGAGCCAGATTGATGATGAACCTTTTCAATCCCATGGATGACTCCTTTTGTAAGTATTATGAAATCCTCAGAGAGACCTTTCCACTCTCTAAGGCTTATAAAGAGATATGAAATTAATTCATTTTTCGACAAACTTCAAGAACTGTTTTTAAAAATTTTTTGGAAACCTCCCCGTCAGCCAGATGCGGCTTCATATGAGAACCAAAGGTTATTTTAGCTCGACTTCTCTACATGGAATGTGTACCTGTACAGAAAGCCAAACATACTCTGGCTAAAATGCAGAAAAAGCTGTATATAGATGTGAAGGATTACTTAAAGTGCGGTTGAACCAGATCACCAACCTGTAGGGGAGCCTTGCTCGAGAGAATCTTCACAGTGGATGTCTTCATTTGAGTATCAATGACGATTAGATTTCCTAGGTTTTCGATAGTTCCCTTCTTTCCTTTTGTTTTTCTGTAGATAACCAACTGTTGCCCAAAATGAATTCCATCCTCTTCTCCAAGGTCTATAGTGGCCCATTGTCCTTTTGAGATTTGTCGGTATTCATCTTGAAAATAGATGAGCATTCCCTGAGGACCTTCCTCCTCATTGATAGGAACATCATAGCCTAAATCCTTACCCAGAAAGTCGCTCTTCTCTTCAAAAGGCACAAGGAAATGACCAACCATAACCTCTCCGCATGCCTTTTCTAATCTAGCAAACGCCCGCTCCTCTTCCACTGAAAAAATCAGAGCTCTGCCTCTCTTCAATACCAGACGACCGAAACTCTTTCCAGTGATGGGATTCCTGACTTTCTCTCCGACCTCTAAAATCATGTAAATCTGTCCTGTCTCCACTCCGTCTACATTGCCTTTATTAATAAAGAAAACTTCATTCTCCCTGAGAAGCATCCTTTCATCTTCTTTCTCAGAGCCAACGATCTGCATATCCAGATTCACTTTATCCATAACAAAAAACGAACAGTAGAGATCAGATTCAGAGATTAGAGGGAAGACATCTTTGTATAACCTCGCCTTCTTAACCTCTTGTTCCTGGATTCTCTCTCCATCTCCAGGATTCAATTCAACACTCTCTCCTTGAAAGAAAAGAAGAAAAATTATCATGAAAAAAAACAGAAATTTCGCAGCTGTTTTAAGGGTATAGTTTTTCATTATTGCTCCTCTTTTCAGATTTTTACATCCTGAACTTTGCCCTCATTATATGAAGATGGACTAAAACTGTCAATAGAAGGTAGAAAGCTCTTTCTTTATCCGTGATAAAGGAAAAAACTACAGATTAGATTGAGTGAATCGAATTTCTTGAAACTCTTCACTGACTTTTTCCATCATTGCCATGCATATGCTTCCCAATAAAAGCGCTTTTTTGATAGATTTCGCACCTTTTTCTTGACATTCGACATCTCTTCTTCATAACATAAGAAAACCCGCCTATGCGGGATAAGAAGCTAAGGAGGTTCACTGTGAATAAAAAAGCAATTACGGCCAAAATGGCCAAGGACTCCGGAATCACCGGCCTTCAAGCAGAAAAAGCATTCACTTCCCTGATCAGCGGTGTGAAGTCATCGCTGAAAAAGGGACATAGAGTTACATTTTCCGGGTTTGGCAGTTTTGAAGTTAAAAATAGAAAAGCAAGGAAAGGAAGAAATCCAAAAACCGGAGAACCCATCACCATCCCAAAAAAGAAAAGAGTGAGATTCACTCCGAGCAAAAGCTTCATAGATTCTCTTTAACATCCAACAAAACCCATTTTCTCAACAGGAATAGACTTATACATCGTGTCATCTTTTTCAAAAGAAATATCAATTTCATTTAATTAAATAGTTGAGCATTTTAATCTTGGTGAAGGATTGGTTCTAAGAAACCGTTTGAAGGCTGAGCGGGCACGGTTCCTCTCCAGAATGGAGAGGAGAGCGAAGCCTGAAACCGAGCAGCTTTGGCCTGATTTGTGGCCTGTTCAGTAGACACAAATCAGTGGGGAATCCAAGGGGGTAGGCCCCCTTGGTCGCAGGGCAGGAGTTAAGGTCCTGCCCGAGAAGGGGAGGCAGGGAGCCGTAAGCGGAGTGAGGCGAGCGTTGGAAGGGGGAAAGCAAAGCTGTTCCCCCTCCAAGGTTCTCGTAGGGGCAAAAGTTGCGTGTTATCGAAGAACCAAACCTGAACCCTTCGACTGGAATGGACAAGGAAGATTCATTCCTTTACAATAATCTCTCATGAGGAGAAAATGACGACTCAAAAGAGAAAGGTTGCTCTCCTCTTTGGTGGGCGCTCCGCTGAACACGAAATTTCACTTCTTTCCGCAACTTCGATATATAAAAATCTGAATACAAAAAAATTCGAGATCATCTCTATATACATAAACAAAAAAGGAGACTGGAAAGTCGTTGAATCTCCCCTTCTCTCTCCTGAGGCTCTAAGTGCCGGTTCGTTCTCCTCTTTCCTCCCCTGGGATAAGAACGCTTCCTCATCAACTGTCGAGGCAGACATCTATTTCCCAGTACTCCATGGCCCATACGGTGAAGATGGAACGCTCCAGGGTCTTCTGGAGATGGCTGATGTCCCCTTTGCCGGCGCCTCTGTCTTGGATTCTGCAGTGGGGATGGATAAGGCAGTCTCGAAAATAATCCTTAAAGCCAAAAACCTGCCCGTCGTTGAACACCTCACTTTTCTGGAAAAAGAATGGAGAGAGAGCAAGGAATCTGTCCTTTCTGAGATCAAAGAGAAACTACCGCTCCCGCGCTTTGTGAAACCGGCCTGCCTCGGTTCGAGTGTCGGTATCTCCAAAGTGAGTGATGAAAATGACACACCCGCTGCCTTGGATGAAGCCTTCCGCTATGACCAGAAAATCGTTGTGGAAGAAGGAATCCTGGGACGCGAACTGGAGTGCAGTGTTTTGGGGAATGAAGACCCTGAGGCGTCTTTGCCCGGAGAGATCATACCCTTCAGAGAATTCTACGATTATAAAGATAAATACATTGAAGGCAAAACGCGTTTCGGAATTCCGGCCGAACTCACTTCCTCCCAAACCGAAGAAATCCGGCGTCTCTCCGTAGAAACCTTCAAGGCCCTCGGCTGTTCAGGGATGGCCCGAGTGGATTTCCTGATGGATGGAAAAACCGAAAAAATCTATGTGAGTGAAATCAACACCATTCCAGGCTTTACAGAAATCAGTATGTATCCAAAGCTCTGGGAAGTGAGTGGTCTTTCTTTTCCTCACCTCCTTGAAAAACTAATCGAACTGGGCTTTGACAGGCATCAAAGAAAAAACAGAAAAAGAGAAAACTACAACCCATGAGAATCCTGGGAATAGACTTTGGCGACCGGAATATTGGCCTGGCTGTTAGCGACGCACTCCTGGTGACAGCGCAGACTATCGGCCAATACCGTCTCCAGAACAAGGAGGAAGACAAAAAATTTTTTCTTGAACTTGTTTCAAAATACGAGATAAGTGAAATTGTCATCGGACTCCCTTTGAGAATGGATGGAAGCCCGGGAACACGTGTGGAAAAAACAAAAAAATTTGCTCGCTGGCTCGAGAGGACGCTCAATCTTCCCACCATCTTTTGGGACGAAAGACTGACAACACAGCAAGCTCTGAAAATCCTCAGCCAGCAAAAAACTCATTTCCGAAAAAAAAAGAGCTTAAAAGACCAGATATCCGCTTCGCTCATCCTCTCGAGCTACTTAGAGAGTAAAAAAGCAAAACACCATGATACTCAAGGTCATTAAAACCGCTCTCATCATTTCAGCGGTCATACCTCTCATCCTTTCCGCGTGGTTTTCTTTTGAATTCTACAGCATTCCTAATGTCACTCCCAAAAAAATATTTTTCGTGGTGAAAGAGGGAAAAGGAGTACAAAGCATCGCTCAAAATCTCAAAGAGCAAGGAATCATCAAGAAAACTTGGCCTTTTCTTCTGGGTTATAAAATTTATTTTTCTTCAATGAGCCTGAAGGCAGGCGAGTACGAGCTCAACATTCCGGTGTCGACAAAGAAAATCCTTCGCATTCTATCTGAAGGAAAAGTCTATTTCCATCCTGTCACCATTACCGAGGGCTTGACACGAAGAGAAATCGCTCAACATCTTGACTCCCTCGGAATCGTAGAGGAAGAAGATTTCCTCGAAGCGTGTTCCCGGACTGAACTTCTTGGGTCTTACGATATCGAAGCGGAAAACCTTGAAGGATACCTCTTCCCCGAGACCTATCATTTCACAAGAGGAACCTCCGCAGAGAAGGTCATCTCCACCCTCGTCTCCCAGTTCAAAAGTGTGTTTACTGAGGAGTGGAGAAAAAGAGCGGTTGAGATAAACATGACTCCAAGAAAAGTCGTGATTTTGGCCTCTTTGATCGAAAAAGAAACCTCTATCCCTGAGGAAAGGAAACTAGTCTCAGCCGTGTTCCACACTCGTCTGAGAATAAGGATGAAACTCGATTGTGACCCGACCATCATCTACGCCATGAAAGAGCAGGGAATCTATGAAGGACGCCTGTTGAGAAAACACCTGAAATTAGACACTCCCTACAACACCTATCTCAGGCGAGGCCTCCCCCCTGGACCCATCTGCAACCCAGGACAAGCCGCACTCGAGGCCGCTCTCTATCCTTCTAAAGAAAAATACATCTATTTCGTTTCCAGGAACGACGGAAGCCACGTCTTTAGCCGCACCTTTAAAGAACATCAAAGGGCGGTGATAAAGTACCAGAGACAGCGGAAATAGGATTCATGTCTCTCTTGGGGATAGTATTCAAGGTCAGGCTTATTCATAACGAGAGTAAAGTGCCAGAAATTTTGGCGTGAATCCTCTCATACCGCTTGGATGTTATTTATGCTCAGTAATTAGGTAACTCTTTTTGTGATGATATCGAAGGCAAAAGTGACGTTGCGAGCGAAGTGTGGCAATCTTATCTTAACTGTCATTACGAGCGTAGCGTGGCAATATCTTAGGTAAAAATGGATTTCTTCTTATGAGATTACCACGTCACTTCGTTCCTCGTAATGACACCACTATGAGATTGTTCACTCCGTTCGCAATGACATTATGAAAACGTTACCGAATTACTGAGCTAGTACACCTGCTCCTTTTTTTCAATGTGTTAAATGTTAAGATGCGATCCCCATTTTCGCCCCTTGAGTAAGAAATGTTAAATGTTAAGATGCGACCCCTTTTATTGAAAAATAATTCTATTAAATGTTTAGATGCGACCTCCATCTTCGTCCATTAAGTAATAAATGTTAAATGTTAAGACGCGACCCCTTTTATTGAAAAAAAACTCCTGTTCTGTTATATTTATATTTAGCCGGGGAGGAAAACATCCTTCCCACACCCAGGTTATATAAACACTAAAAGTTGACTCATTCAGATGTGAAAGTTGCGAATTAGGAGGAAACATGAAATTTAGAAAACACACATCTCTGGTTCTTTTATCTGGACTTATCTTCAGCTTGATTCTCTCATCAAGCCTTGTCGCTCGAGGAGCCAATCAAGAAGCACAGGCCGACAAGTCGAAGCCAATCATTATCCCTGATGCTGTCAAAAAGATCTTTGAAGAAGGAATCCCCACAAGAGAAGTGCGGCAGGATATTCCTTTCACGATCATCCAACATCTCTGTCTCCCTGATTTTCCTGTCCGGACAACCCTGCACAACATCGTTTATTTCAGAGTGAAAAACGCAGACCTCGGTTTCGCGCCCCTTACTGGTGGCACAGAACCCGAAAAAAAGAAAAAAGAAGAAGAAACCCAATCGATCTTCCAGTCCACCGCATCCAGGCTTCAGGCCCGCGCCCATGTCTTCCTTCAATTTAATCAGACAGAAAATAATGTGGTTGGAGAAGTGGCCCGAGAAGTCTATATACCTGTCATGATGCAGGTCGATGGCAGCACATATGAGCCAGACAAAGAAGAACTGTATACGGCCAGAAACCTTATGCCCCCTGGAAATTATCTCCTGTCCATGGCCATTGCCTCTGCTGACCTGAAAAGAATCGGGACGCAGTATGTGGAATGTTCTATTCCCGACGAGACTACCTTCACTGACCGCCTCGAAACAACTCCTATCCTGCTCGTTAGTGAGATGAAGCAGATGCCCTCTCGTGAAACGAAGGCCTCTATCCACAAAGGATCATTCACATTTATCATCTATGAGATGGGACTCAACTTGGAGAAAGTCTTTTCCCCAGGAGATACTCTTGAGCTTTTCTTTTATATACTCGGAGCTCAGCCCGGAGAAGGCGGACAGTATTCCATTGAAATAAACTTCGAGGTCCTTAAGGGAGAAGAGATTGCGATCCGCTATGCACCTGGAACTTACACTAATCCTCTCGTTCAGCAGAGCCTTCCCTTGGTACAAAGGGTGGTTATCAAATCCGAGTCCGGGGAGAAGGAAGAAACTCGAGAGCTAGAGGCTGGAAAGCACGTCCTATCCATGAAGATTACGGATAAAGTTACAGGAAATGCTGTCGAGAAAAAGGTTGAGTTCGAGGTAGTGAAATAGATTATTCTTTAAGGGTTTTTTCGATTTCCTCTATCAGCTTCTTTACGTTTTCCTGATTTGGATTCAAACGAAGAGATGCCCTCAAAACATTAAGAGCCCTCTCTTTCTGGTTAGTTTTGTAAAAACAAAAGCCTAGAGAATTCAACAGACTTGTATCGCTGTTGTAAATTTTATTCCCCTCGAGTAGATTATTTATGGCTTCATCATATTGAGCCATTCCCATGTAGGCTCTTCCCTTAACCAGATAATAATCAAATCTTAGCCTTTCATCTTCTCTTACATCTTCAATCAACTCTAAGCTCCTCTCGAACTTATTCACTTTCAACAGGAAATTGGCATACTCGAGTATCCCTCTCTTATATTCCCGGTTCGCATTGTACGCCTTCTCATAATATTCTTCAGCCTTCTCATAGTCTTTAGTTTTATCGGATTGAAAAGCCAGCGCATAAGAAAACAAAAAGTTGTTAGTAAGGGATACAGCCTTGGCTCTTGCGATAGGGTGAGGAATGGCCTCTTCAAACCCGACAACGAATTCCGCCCCATCCTCATCGATTGTTTCTCCATTCTCATCAACAAAATCCAAATCAATCTCATAGTAATCAGGAGTCAATTCTTTGACTGGGAGAGACTGCTGAATGCTCATTATCTCTCTGAACGGATAATTGGACAGCTTCAGACCGAATGATTTATTGACCGGGTTTTTTCCTCTTTTGCCTCTTATCGAGACTTTAACCTCTCCATTTCTCCATAAATCCTCTGTGACATTGGAGATAGTGAATAAGAAGGCAAGAGTGTCAGAGGTCGAAAATGTCTTCTTCGGATCAACGAGCAGTTTCTTGTCGACGACTTTGTACGGAATGTGTTGATTGCTATCGTAATCATGGAATTCATAGCCCAAAAATGGACCGTAAATACGAGGCAACTCCGACTCCTCAGGTACAAGGACTGATCTCTCAACATGAGAGTACTCCTTGCCGACTGAATTCTGAAGAAGGATGTCCAGCTTATAATCGCCTTCAACTACCGGAAAAGAATCCTCGATAGTCAGCCCACTCAATCTCACTCTTTCGAGTTCCTCGTCTGTAAAATAAAGGGGATAAGCTTTGGTATACTGAAAAATGGTGTCTTTATCCTTTCTTAAACTCACGTTCAGCGTGTAGTTGCAGAAGTATTGATCTCTGGGCTCATACAAGTCTATAGAAATGCTTTCCGGCGCTATTGAGAAATGCAAAAAATTGATCCCCGTGATAGGATCCTGGATCAAAGCGATATCAGCAGAGCTCTGTACATAATTTGTCAAGTATTCATAGTCAACAACTCCCCTGAGATTTAAAAAATGCGTCGAATAAGAAGGATTGATTATCTTTTTGGGGGACTCCATAATATTGGCTAGGATAGTCACATTCGTTGTGGAAGGCTGAAAATTAAAGGGAATATCTCCTGGAACGAGGGACAATGCGACTGGCGCAAGGGTGGGTTCAACTTCCAGGATTTTCTCATACAGAGCCTCGTAATTAAAAGGATCCAGACTCTTGCCTTCGATCAATAAGCTGGCGGGACCATCTGAAATCGGACTGTACAACTTAAACTCTCCAAAGCCTCCTCTCTGAAAAAACACAAGGCAAAAGTGAGGGGGTAATCCTTTGGCCGGATCTCCATAATAAGTCCAGACTTCACAAGGGTAAATTTGATGAGGCGCAGGGAACCTCTCTTTGCTGACCGGTTCACCGAGAATCATGTGTATAGTGCCCATATCTGTCATCCATCCTTCCCGCGTTGTCCCGCGGCTGAAGTGTTTATTGACGTAAAGAAATCGCTCGAGTATTTCCTCTTTGTACTCGTTTTGTGGGGTGCCGGGTGTCGGGTCTCTCTGCTTCCAGAACATCTCTATAAACGCATCTCTTTCATAATCCGCCGTAAGCTCCATGAAGACTTCTCTTTCCTTCTCGTGGATTATGTATCTTGTCAGTTTCAACCATTCTTGGTATTGAGGGGGCAGGTCTTTTTCTCTGACTTTTTGGACTGCATAAAGCAAAGATGCCATAACAAAGAAAAAAAGTATGATTCTCGTTGTTTTTACTCTCATTTTATTAATCCTTTTTCCTATTCCCTTAGGAAGAGAAAATAAATCAATTCTCCCTCAAATTATAGAGTCAAGTTCACAGCGGACGACCCAAGGAGGACCGAAAATCTCAAAAAAGACCTGTTGTCCTTTTGTTTGAGATGTAGCATCGTTTCCCATTGGAGCGGCTATTCTCTTGAATTTCGAGCAATGATAAACATGACTGATTCTGGCGATTGTCTATACTTTAATCTCAAAAATTTTTCTGGCTTTGTTCATACTCCCTTTTTCGATAATTATAACATCAATATAATATTTTCCTGGGCCCAGGTCGTACGGGAAACGAAAGACTATATTCTTCATCTCAAGAACGTCATCCTCTGGTTCAGCAAAAGATACTTCTTTATTGAATCGATCACTCTTGGTACCCTCTTTCTCGTAGACATGGAATTCAAAATCAAAGTCAGCTTTGAGCAATCCTTCTTCCGCAAGAAATTCCAATGACTTCACAGAAATCTCGATCACAATCTCCTTGTTCGCTTTGTCAAACTGGAAGCTGAAATCCATATACTTAATGGAAGTTTTACTCTCAACAAAGGAAATTCCTAATTTAGCCATTTCAATCGCTTCAGTTAGATTGCCGATCAAACCTCCTCCCATTTCATAAGGCATGGGATTTATATTGTAAGTTCCGGTCCCATTGTCTATAAATATGACGCCTAAATTGTATCTGTAATATATCCAGATTAACCAGGACCCTTGCAACGGCCGGCCTGTTTGCGGATCAGTGAATGTCTCATCAAACCTGTCCGGAGGCCCCAGATAAATGTAAATCCTCCCTCTGTCTGTTTTCCACCCTGGAGGCCCTTCGCCCTTAAAATGCTGGTTGGCGTATTCAATCCTAGCGAAAAATTCCTCCTTGAATTCATTCTGATCCGTATCTGGATCAGGGTCTCTTTTCGACCAGAAATCCTGTATGAATTCTTTTCTGGATTCTGCATCCGGAAGATGATTAAAAATATTTTTCTCTACTCTAGTCATGATGAGGTAGGCTGTGTCGTAAAAATCCGAACTCTCAGGATCAAGTGCGATTCTTTTAGCGCCTCCACAATTCACCATTCCAAAAGCAAGGACGCAGAGAAAAAATGAGTATAATAAATTTCTCTTTCTTTTTATCATAGTCTCTTACCTCTCAATAAGCTCTCTGCAAAAATTATGCCAAATAAAGTTCCTGAGGAAACCTTTCTTCCTCTGTGTCAAAAAAAGGTCATCTGTCCTCTCTCAAAACTTGTTTGTGTTGTCTGTTCACTGCATATGGTTCAAATATTGATGATAGATTGGCCATAAAGCAGAAAAGAGGAAGAAAGAGGTGAGTAATAGATTATTTTCTTTCTTATTCATTGTGAATTCACGCTGTGGCCCTCTCCGCTCAAGAGAGGTATTTTTCACTCGCGGAGGGAATCTTTCTCTATCCGATTTTTTTCTCTTTTATCTCCTCTTTAAATACTCGATAAATCCTTTTACCTGTGTCGCTCTCTCTGAGTCTGAGTCATATTTTAAATAATTCTCAAATTCTCTCAAGGCATCCGAGTTATTGCCCATCGCCAGATACGCAAGACCCAATTGATAACGCGCATCCAGCGAATCCTCCTGAATCTCAACGGCTCTTTTGTAATACTTCATCGCTTCATTAAACTTGGAAGTGTTATAGAATATTGTCCCGATGTTATACAGAACAGTCGCGTCCTCAATTTTTTCAAACTCGATTTTGTTGTACCATTCCAGGGCTTTCTCGTTATTGCCCCGGTTGATGTAGCAATTTCCGATTCCCATGAGAGTATGAATATTATCGGGTTCTTTTTCTAAAACTTTTAGATAGTGTTCTTCTGCTTCTTCATATTTATCCATCTGAAAATAAGCATTCCCGATATCATAATTAATGATGTGGACATCCGGATATTTCTCCAGAATACCCGTAAATATAACGATGGCTTCCTCGTATTGACCTCCATCAAAAAGCTTGGTTCCTTGAAGGTATTCTTCTTTCACGTCTTCAGTGACGACCATACCCTCGGCCTTCTCTAATGTGACTTCGAGCTGAGGATTCTTCTGGCGAAAGTCCAAGACATTGATACTGATATTTTTGGGCATGTATCCAGACAGCTCAAAGTCGACAAACCACGTCCCACCTTTAATGCCCATTGCGACCCATTTCCCCTTTTTGTCAGTGGTTATCTCAAAGCCTGTCTGAGTCGTTGTATACAAGAGCTTGACTTTGACTCCTTCAAGAGGATTTCCTTCTTCGTCGTAAACAAAACCGATTTGTCTTCCCTGGCCTGTCCAGTCTTGAGAGAAAATGAGTGTTGTTAACAGAAAAAAGAGTAAAAGAGCAAATGTCTTTTTTTTCATCCCAGACCTCCAGCCTTATTCTATCACTTTGAAGGATAAAAAAAAAGCCCCTTCCGCTTCGTGAGCGGAAGGGGCTTTTGAACTCGTGCTCGAGTAACAGCCTTAGAACTGGAACCTAACTCCAAACCTGAAAACTCTAGGATTCAACACCTCATTCGGCTCTCCAGAGCGAGAAGAGGCTCTGAATGTGTACGGAAGGGCAGTGTCAGTGTAGATCGTTCCTGTGGTGATGTCGCGCTTTCTGTTCAGGATACTGTTGTTGAACACGTTGAACGCATCGATCATCAAGTAGACTTTACCGACATCTCCGACTCTCAAGACCTTCTCTAACCTGAAGTTCAGATTCCAGAAGGTGGGTAGCCTGTTCGCGCCATAGGGGCGAAGCATGATCGAACCACCCTGGTCTAACGGATTGTTAGTGTTTTGGTCTGAAATACTGACTCTTTCGTCAACGATATGTCCCTCTCGAGCGTTAAAGGTCATGGAGATGTTGAAATCGTACGGAAGCTGGTAGAGT
>CAYFVQ010000126.1:0-48693 GCA_964346585.1 uncultured Eubacteriales bacterium
GTGGAATTCCGGCTTGGAGAGATTGAAAACCTGCCTGTGGCTGATAATTCTGTTGACGCAATAATCTCCAATTGTGTGATTAACCTCTCTCCGGATAAAAGGAGAGTTTTCATCGAGGCTTTTCGAGTGCTCAAACCCGGAGGGAGATTGATGATTTCAGACATTGTCCTGTTGAATGAGCTGCCGGAGGAGATTAGGAACTCTGTCGAGGCTTATGTGGGTTGTGTCTCTGGGGCTGTACTGAAAGAGGAATATCTGAGAGCTATAGAAGAGGCAGGATTTCAGGATGTGAAAATAATGAAAGAGATATCATTTCCTGCTGATAATGTCCTCAATGATCCTACCGCCAAGGAATTAATTGAAAAGTTCAATATTCCGGTTAAAAAAGTGGAAGATGTGGTGAACTCAATCCAGAGCATAAGTGTCTTTGGTGTGAAACCCGGGAATTGAGTTCTTTTGAAATTCCGAAAGATAAGGTAATATACGCGTGCGGTACCTCCTTGATTGACTAGAATAGGAGATGTTTGAATGGCCCAAAGAGAGCTGCACACTGAGATTGAGATCAAGGCCCCACCAGAGAAGGTATGGCAGACACTCACTGGATTCGAGAACTTTCCCCAGTGGAATCCATTCATTCGCAGGATAAGCGGAGAATTGAAGGTTGGGGCTCAGCTCGAAGTTGTTCTTCAACCTCCCGGAGGAAGAGACATGACTTTTAAGCCGAAGGTTCTCAAAGTCGAACCGAACCGGGAGTTTCGTTGGAAGGGAAAGCTGATCATCCCTGGATTGTTTGATGGTGAACACATTTTCACGATTGAGCCGCTTGAAGAAAAGCGTGTCCGCTTTATCCAGAGAGAGCTCCTCTCGGGCATACTCCTTTCCCTCTTCTTTCGAGGAATGGATAAGACCACGCGTCAAGGCTTTGAGGAGATGAACCAGGTCTTAAAATCAATGGTTGAACGAACTTCCTCTTGATGAATCCTTTCTCTGAGCAACTGTCCGGTGTGCATAAATTTATTATTCTTGATAGTGGAGGATTGATTCGGGGACTATATAGGAGATAATCATAAAGAGACCCGGAGCGAGAGGATGAATCACCACTGCGAGAAATCGGAAGCCATCCAGAGATTGCAGACTTTGCGGAATATTGGTCCGGCTACGGCGGAAAAGCTTTATTCAGTCGGGATTGAAACTCCTGAACAGCTGAAACGATCCAATCCTGAAACTCTGTATGAGAAATTGAGACACAAAGCCGGGGGGAAATTGGACATATGTGTGCTCTACCAGCTGCAAGGGGCGGTCTTGGATATTCCCTGGCCAGAGTGTAAAGGTTTTTCTAAGGATTCCAGATAAGCAAAAGAGAGGCTGACATGGAAAACAAAAACATTCCAGCTGAGAAGGAAAAAACCATAATCAAAGAATGTGTTGAAAAGTTGAAGACAGGAAAGCTGCCCCCTTGGAAGGTGGAAGAGGAGCTGGATACAAATCTTGGGATTGTTCCGCCTGATAATTATAGAACCGCCGCGCTGTGCAGGCAGAAATTCATTGAAGAGGAGACAGGAGAGAAATTCAGATATATTGGCGTCTCTGAGAAACCCTACAAGATTCGCTATACATGCGAGAAGCATAATCTTATTCTGGAACTTGATGCTCAAGACAAAGACCAGAAGTGTTCGCTCTGTGGGAATCAGTTGAAGCCTATGGAGCATCATGCTTCATTGGTTGCTAATTATGTTGGTGGGAATGAAGATTATTATTCTTACGCGGGAAGGATTAAGGTGAAGGGGGATTTGGAAAAGGAATTCACGAATCTTCTTGTCTACGGGACGGGCCTGGGTCCCATGGGAATCACCAAGGGATGTTACATAATCCATAAGTTTGGAGGTGCAGAGGTCCGTGTATCTGAGTTGGCCTCTGCGGCTCGGTGTCTTGGGTACATATTCAAAACAGAGGAATTACGGAAAAAAGCCGTCAATGCAATCGAGGATTTTCTCCCTGAATTAAAACCAGAGATGGACGAAAAAATGTCAGATACTGGCGGACGAATCGGTTCTGTAGAATATGTCCAAGTAAGAAGCGACAGAGGTTTTATCCTTTATGTTGATTTCGCTGCAGATTTTGAAAATTTTCGGGGCCATGGCGGGATAAGTCATGCTGTCGGGTTTGCGAAAAAAAAGATTGAGCAAAGACTCCAAAAAGACAATATTCAGTCCGAGTTGAGTGTGATTGCGCAGGGTTATGATGGAGATTTGAAACCGAGCCCTCGAAACAAAAGGGGAAGATATGCCTCTGCTCAGATAAGAGTTCCCATACAAGAATTCGAAGAGCTCCTCAAAATAAGTGCCGAGGAATTCCTATCTTTTGTAGAGATAGATTGCATAGGCTCTCAAAAGTTGGGATGCCAATTCTACTCAGGAATGGGCGGAGAGATTATCCCTGCGCTGTATAGAGCGACCAAAGTGAATCCTCGCAGCTGTCTGGTTTCTTCTTTTCAAAATATTTATGCACGGATTGACAAGAAAGATGTGATTTACGGCGTGGAACTTCCCAATGTTGAAGTCGGAATTCTGTCCACGCATGAGGGATTGATTCCTCCTGTTGGACGCGAAGCACTCAAAATAATGGGGATACGTACTGCCAGAGAGTTTGCGGCATTGATGGCCGCCCAGCTCCTTGCCGGAGAATTTAATCTTGCCCTAGAGATAGTCCGTGAGAGATTGTATCATTCATGATACAGAGCCTGGTTTCCACTTTTGATTTTGGGTGACGGCTTTTTTTCGTTAGAGAGTCGTTCATCTTGATTAAAGTCTCTGTGTTTAGTTTCAGGCGGGCTAGTTTTCTGTTGGATTAGCTTTTTTCTAATCTGGAGTCTTTGATTGCCAGGGCCTTTTTTCCTTCTTTCTCTTCCTTCTTCTTTTCCAGCCATTTTGGGAAGATCCAGTTGAGAATCTCACTCTTCAGCTCGTTATCCATATCTTTTATTCGAAGTCCTGCCTCCAGCCTGTTGTCCACACTTTTAACCCATGTGATCTCGCCTGTGACCGGGACGGATAATTCTTTCTCTGGAATATGGAGCTTGACCTCCATATTCGTGCCTATTTCGATGTTAAAATTTATGCTTAATTTTATCCCTTCACGAGAAAAATCGTGAGCTTCGATTTTCCTGCTGATGTGATCTTTTCCATCCACTTTGACAAGATCTACGGGAAGTAAGCATTCAAAGCGTAAAAATTTTCTCTTCTCTTTCCCCATATTGCAGATAGTCTACCATGATATTCGAATGTTTTCAAAAGAAATTTTAGTTGGAATTTTTGCACAATTCCCTGAAAGGATTATTCAGTAGAGCCTGAGGAAAGAAAGAGATAGCCTCGATTGACTAACCGATTCCTTCCTTTCCGACTTTCTTTAAAAGTTGCTCCCAGTCTTGAGCGGTTCTGGCGAACACCCCGCAGTTTCCCAGTTTGACGTTGTTCAAACCTGTTTCCCTGACTTTGCGATAAATTCTGACCATGTCAGACAAGGAAGGAGGAGCATTATTTTTCATTTTGTACGCCGGGAAAAAAGCGAGGATGGTGATCGGAATCGCAGGATTGACTTCTTGGGCGAGCCTCGCGATTTTTTCGATCTGGTCGTCCTCGACCAATCCAGGGATGAACAGTGTGAGAAGTTCGAAAATAAAATCTCTTTTCGCCAGCTCCTGGGGAGCTTTGAGAATCCATTCATTGGTTGTGCCGCACAGCTTTTTGTAGATTTCTTCATCAAACGCTTTGATGTCCAGCCAGAAAGAATCCACACCAGATTCTTTAAATCTGTCTAGGTTTTCCGGCGTCAATCCATATCCGTTTGTTTCGATCAAAACCCACATGTTTTGACAATTGCCTTTTATTTCTTCTGCTGTCTGACAGTAAAAACCCACACTGCAGGAGATGTCTCCTCCAGTGAACGCGACGATGTTTCTGGCCGGGCCGAATCCCTGAGGGCTGAAGACAACATCTTTAGGGTCTAAAACTTCAGGGCAGAGAGGGCTTCGTGTTCCTGAGATGACACAGGTGCCACAGCTTCGGCACAGGTCTGTACCGTGCCACATGGTCGCTTTTTCTCTGTTTTCCTGGATCGTGACCTGTTTTTCATACTCTTTGGCTGTAGAGCCGATTTCAGTCGAGGAAACCCAGCTTCCTGCAGCTATTTGAGAAAATTCCGAGGAGTGGCACTTGAGGCAATGATGATTGCATCCTGATTGGTAGATGGAAAAATAATGCTCAGGACGGGAAAGGTGAGCAGATTTGATTAAACGATGCCACAGAGCGCCTTCTTTTTTTAAGGTGACATCGCAAGCTTTCTTGTCCTTATTATTTATTCGAGTCAGGCAGCTTCCTGTTTTATATCCCTGTTCGACTAGCTGGCACGGCACAGTCAATGTTTAGAACCTCCCCGTGATCGAAGTGTTGCAGAACGGACATTTTCCTTCGACTAGGTGGAGCTCTCGGATTTGCAGCCCGTTTCTCACGATGACCGTTCTCCCGCAGTCGGGACAGGTAGTGTTTTCTCCATCTCCCCCGAAAACATTCCCGAGATAAACATATTTCAGGCCTTGTGCTTGACCTATCTCTCGAATTTTCTTCAGCTTTTTTACAGGAGTCGGTGGAATATGAGAGAGTTGGAGATGGGGAAAAAATCGAGTGACATGCCAGGGAGTATCCTCTCCGAGATCCTTGGAGATCCAGGCTGCCATTCTTCTCAAATCGCTTTCATCGTCGTTATAACCAGGAATGATGTTGGTGACGATTTCAACATGCATTTTCCATTTGTTCCTGGCTCTCAGGATGACCTCCAGAATTCCTGAGAAATCATCGATATGGGCAATTTTTTGGTAAGAATCCCGGGAGAATCCTTTGAGGTCAGTTCGGAATACGTCTAAGTAAGGGCCAATCATATCCAGGGCTTCCACAGTGATAAAACCATTCGTCACATAATTAGTGAACAGATTATTCTCTTTGGCTAGCTTGGCTCCTTCCAGAGTATACTCGAGCCAGAGGGTGGGCTCGTTGTATGTCCATGAGATTCCAAAACAGCGGTTATTCAAAGCTATCTGAATCAGTTCTTTGGGAGAGATGAACTTGACTGTTTTAATCTCCTCTTGAACAGTCGAATGGGCGATATCCCAGTTTTGACAGCCCGGACAGCGGAAATTGCAGCCAAAACTCCCGAGAGATAGCCATTCTGATCCCGGATAGAAATGGTAGACGGGTTTTTTTTCAATAGGGGAAATCATCAGGGAAGAAACAAGTCCATAGGTTTTCGGAATGAGCTTTCCCCTGTCGTTTTCTCTTGTCTGGCAGTGGCCTCTTTCGCCTTCCCGGATGGTACATCTTCTCTGGCAGACACGGC
This sequence comes from uncultured Eubacteriales bacterium, assembly GCA_964346585.1. GTDB lineage: Bacteria > Acidobacteriota > Aminicenantia > Aminicenantales > Aminicenantaceae > SOIA01. Next base: position 5,389 of record CAYFVQ010000126.1, read on the forward strand.
AGCAAACTGTTTTTCCTTTGAGTGTCTCATAAAGTCTGGCTTCAACCATAATGCCTATCGGGGGCAGGTCGTTATGACCTTTTTGAGGCCTTTCTATTTAGCCGACTAAACCTGGATCAAGCCTCTAAATTTTTTTTAATGAGCATTGAGATTCCATTCTATATTTTTAACAAAAAATATTAAAGCGTTAGAGGCCTGACCCCTATCCATTTTTATGGTATCTTATAGAGAGTCTAAAGGAGGGAAAACATGGATATCAAAGTTTTGAGCGCAGCTTTCGAAGAAGGGAGAATGATACCGGCGAAACACACATGCGATGAAGAAGATATTTCTCCTCCGCTGGCATGGGAATCAATTCCTGAAGGCACGAAGACGCTCGCTCTCATTTGCGATGACCCGGATGCTCCGATGGGAACATGGGTTCATTGGGTTCTTTTCAATTTGCCTGCAGATATCAATGAGTTGCCTGAGAACATTCCTCCAGAAAAGGAACTCGAAAGCGGTGCTAAACAGGGAACGAATGATTTTGGAAGAATCGGTTATGGAGGTCCCTGTCCTCCAGGAGGTACGCACAGATATTATTTCAAGCTATACGCTTTGGATGCGGTGCTTGACCTTGAGCCAGGCGCAAAAAAACAGCAGTTGCTGGAAGCGATGGAGGGACATATCCTGGCCGAAGGTCAGTTGATGGGAAAATACAGCCGGTAAAAGAGATTTTTTCTTCAAGTCAATGACTGGCTCGATCTCACTCGAATTCGATAGTTCTGAGGCAAGAAAAGACAGTTTCTCATGAAAAGTGGAGCGGAATTTAACTTTATCGGATAGTCAAGGTTGATAATGACATTGAGCCTGGTATTCGGGAGTAATGCATGTACGCTTTTTTGAATATATTCTTTTTTGTGTTTCATTCAAGCTTGATTATTTTTAACCTTTTTGGCTGGATTTGGAAAAAAACGAGATTAGCCAACCTGACTGTTATCCTCTTAACAGTGTTTTCCTGGACGATTCTGGGAATATGGTATGGTTTTGGCTACTGTCCCTGCACCGACTGGCACTGGCAGGTGCGAGAGAAATTGGGATATTTGGATTTTCCCTCTTCCTACACGAAGTTTTTGATTGATTCCCTAACAGGCCTAAATGTCAAAGAAACACTGGCAAACACTCTTTCCGTCACTCTATTGGCATTGGCACTGGTGGCGTCAATATTAACAAACGTGAGAGATTGGAAAAGAAAACAGAAATAGACTGTATTATTTCTTCTTTTTTTCTTTAAGCATCCGGAGGACTTCTTTTTTGAAGTCTGGATGGACTTTAAACCCTAACGCTTCTGCTTTCTTCAGGTGTTCATATGCCTGGGAATATTTTTTCTGGTAAAACGAGATGACTGCAAGATTGTTATAAGCCTGAGCATAACTGGGATTGATTTCGATGACTCTTTTGTAATGCACAGCTGAATCTGAAAGTAGGTTAAATTTGAAATATAAGTTGCCAAGATTCATGTGGGCTTCAAGAAGCTCGGGTTCCAATTCGACCGCTTTCAGGTATTCCTGTCGGGCCTCTTCAACCCGGTTTTCCTTTTCGAGCAAGACGCCCAGAAGATTGCGCGGCGCGGGAAGCTCTGGATCGAGAGCGATGGCTTTCTGACAGGCTTCCTTGGCTTCTTCAAGCCTCTCTTTTTTAAAATACGCATAGCCCAGGTTGGAGTAAGCACTCGCATAATCCGGTTTGATTTCGATGGCTTTTTGACAGCTTTGTATGGCTTCTTCAGCCATTCCTTTTTTCAGGTAAGCACTGGCCATGTTGGAGTAGGCTTTAAAATAATTGGGTTTCAGCCTGATGGCCTCTTTGAATTCGATGATGGCTTTATCATACAGTTTCATTAGTAAGTATGCCCGGCCCAGGTTGTGATGGGCTTCCTCGAACTCGGGGTCTATTTTCAAGGCCTCAGAATATTCCTGTATGGCCTCATTGATCCTATTTTGATGCATGTAGATATTGCCCAGGTTGTTGTGGGCACCTCTGAGTCCGGGATTCAATTGGAGAGCTTTCCGGACAAGAGGCTCCGCTTTCTTGTAGTCGTTTTTGAGGATGTACGCCCCTCCTAAAGTGGAGGTTGCCCTGTCGAACTGAGGATAAAGTTCCAATGCCTTCTGGCACATTTCAATGGCCGGGTCCGCCATTCTCTCTCTCACGTAGATAAGACCTAGATTGGCATACGCTTCAGCAAAATTTGGGTTGAGCTCAATAGCCTTGAGGTAGGCATGGATGGCCTCGTCTGTCAGGCCCTTTTTTGTATAGGCGATGCCAAGATTATAGTGGACTTCTGAAAAATTGGGTTGAGCTCGGAGGACTTTCTTGTAGAGTTGTATGGCCTCATCGACCTTCCCTTGTCTTCGGTAGGCAATACCTAAAAGATTATAAGCCTCTGTCGAATTGGGATTGATTTGAATAGCCTGAACGCATTCCTTGAGTGTGGATTCATAATCTTTTTTTTCCAGATAAAAAATAGCGAGTAATACATGGATATCAGCTTCTTTTCGGTTTAATTTTTTTCTTTGATTATAGATCGCGATGGCCTCATCCAATTGAGCCACGGGCAAAGGAAAGACGTGGGGATTAAAGTTTCTCTGCCTGTTCAGAAGAATGATTTGCTTCGTGAACTCGTCAAACTTGGACCCAGGATCTTCACTGTTCATGATTGAGCTTTTCTCATTGAGGTCCACGGCTCCGAAAAGGTGGCAGAGTTCATGGAGGAGCAGTGACTTCAGGAACGTTTTGGATTTCGATTCCCAGAGTTTCGATTCCTTTAAAAGAATATATCCATGGAGATAAGTCGCTGCCCCAGAGGGACCATGGGCGGTGCAGCGTTGGCCTGTCAGGCCAAGAACGATGTCATAATTCTCTTTAGAAACTTTTTTTCTTAAGTCATTCAACAACCCAAACACCGTATTGTAAGCGTTGTCGGAAATCCAGCCTTCGAGCAGACCTATTCTGAGGCTGATATTGAATCGTTTTTCAAACTCTTCAGACGCACTTTTGATCAACCAATTGATATCCGAACGCCATGTCGGAATGATTCTGAATTCTTCATCGACAACAATTTTGAGGTTGACTGTTCTGGCCGATTGATCTTGAGGGAGACCCGGTCTGAAAATGAGAAATATCAGAGAAGAAAGGATGAATATTCTCAGGAAGAGTGAGAGCGGATAGTGAGGAATTGAATCTTTCTTGAACAAAATGAACATTTTTACCAATAGTATAACTTCATCCCGATTCCGTCAATTCACAATGCCATAAAAGAGTCCTTTTCGAATTTTTGACAGAGATTTATAACTGTGGTATAAGCTGTTCCATTCTGGAGAGGTAAAATTCCCTTCTTACGCAGGCAGACAGGAATCATGGGAAATAGGGGACAAAGAAGTTAAAGTTGTACCACTTATCCTGTTGAGTCTCTGAGTCCAGGTGTCGTGCAGGGATGAAGGCTTCATTTCCTGATTGAATGTAAGTTGGTGAATTTGAATAATTTCTTGATGATGTCCGTATTTATATACGGAGAAGAAAATTCCCAAGATATGAGTATGCCAAAGCATGAGTGAGGCTAGAATTCCCATCCTGGTTTTGTCTTTTTTGTTGAAGGATAGAGGCATTATGAATAGAGTGCATCCAAGAATTTTATGAGGAGGTTGGATAATGGAAATTAAAATTTGGTGGATATGGATGTTCATTGCTGCCGTCTTTGTCGTCGGTGAGATATTCACTGCTGGTTTTTTTCTTTTGTGGTTCGGTATCGGAGCGGCGGTGGCTGGCATTCTGGCGATTTTCGGCCTTGGTTTTGGATGGCAGTTAGGAGCCTTTGTCGTCGTCTCCGGCATCCTTTTTGTTGTTTCAAGAGGGCTTGCCGAGCGCTTCAGTAAGAAACAGCCTGCCGGGATTGGCGCTGACCGGTTTATCGGTTTGGAAGGAATCGTGCTGGAGGAGATAGATAATGACAAGAACACTGGAAGCGTCCGGCTGAAAAAGGAAGAATGGCGGGCAGATAGTGAAACGGGTGAAATGATATCGGTGGGAAAAAAAGTGAAAGTCACACGAATAGACGGCACGCATTTGGTTGTTAAAACCATTGAGGAGGAAAAATAAAATGGAAGCATTATTAATTATTTTAGCTGTTGTCATATTCATCATTGCGGCGACGGGCTTAAAGATTGTCCGGCCCTGGGAAAAAGGACTGATCGAGAGGCTGGGAAAATACCAGCGAACAGCGGACAGTGGATTAACGGTTATCATCCCTTTCTTGGAGAAGATAAAAAAAGTGGATATGCGGGAGCAGGTGCATGATGTCCCCCCGCAGGCTGTTATCACTAAAGACAATGTTGTTGTCGATGTGGACGCAGTCGTCTACTATGAGGTGACCGATCCGGTCAAGGTCACATATAATGTTGCCAATTTCTATACGGCAGCGACCAAGTTAGCTCAAACGAACTTGAGGAACCTGGTGGGTGATATGGCTTTGGATGAATCGCTGACTTCAAGGGAAGTCATCAACACTCAGCTCCGCCAGATTCTCGATGATGCCACTGACAAATGGGGCGTCAAAGTGACCAGAGTTGAGCTTCAAAGGATTGAACCGCCCACAGACGTGACTGAAGCCATGCACCGTCAGATGAAAGCAGAGCGGGATAGGCGGGCGATGATCCTTGAGGCGGAAGGGCAGAAAAGATCTGCGATTCTCAAAGCTGAAGGAGAAGCGGAAGCCATCAAAAAAGTGGCCGATGCGGATAGGTATCAAAAATTAACCGTGGCCAAGGGAGAGGCTGAAGCCATAGAGACCGTGTTCGGTGCGATTCACAAGGGAAAACCCACCAATGACTTGATCGCCATCAAATATCTTGAAGCTCTCCAGAATATTGCCGATGGGAAAGCATCAAAAATCTTTCTGCCTTATGAAGCCTCGGGCATTCTTGGGAGTATCGCCGGTATCGGCGAGCTTTTAAAAGAAAAGGTCTCTTCAGAAAAGAGAGAGGAGAAAAAAGCTTAATAGACAATCGTTTGAGGTTTTGGGAATGATTTTGCTCCCTTTACAATATAGAGACGTTCCTTGTGGAGGCACCCAATTTCATCTTATTTGTACCTTGAATCTCATCAAAAAATAGCGTGTCTCCGCAGGGAACGTCCTCTCTTGACACTCTATATAGCCCTATTGATTCCTTGAATCTCAAAGATATACTTGTGTTTCCGCGAGAAATGTTCCCTATTGATATAATCTGAAAAAAAAGGTATACATTCCTGGAGGAAGGGGTGGTATTCCGCCACCTCTTCTTGTTTTTTAACGAAGGAGGAGAAACCAATTCTCGCAGAGGAACGACTCTCGTCTCTGGATGTTTTCCGAGGCCTGACCATCGCAGGGATGATCCTGGTCAATAATCCAGGGAGTTGGAGCTATGTTTATGCTCCTCTTCAGCATGCCAAATGGCACGGCTGGACGCCTACTGACTTGGTTTTCCCTTTTTTTATTTTTATCGTAGGAGTCTCGATTTCGCTCTCGTTTTCCCGCCGGCTTGAACAGAATAGTGGAAAACGTGGCCTGTATTCTAAAATATTCAAAAGGAGTTTGATCCTCTTTGCGCTGGGATTATTCCTGGCCCTCATTCCTCGGTTTAATTTCGCAACCCTCAGGATTCCGGGCGTCCTGCAGCGTATCGCCATCTGTTATCTTTTGGCTTCGCTGCTTTTTCTCAAGACCGGAACGAAGGGAAGGTCTATCATTGCTTTGGCTTTCCTGGTGATTTACTGGTTAGTGATGAAACTGGTTCCTGTTCCGGGCTTTGGTCCTGGAATCTTGGAGTACGAAGGGAATCTCTGTGCCTATATAGACAGCCAGCTCCTTGCCGGACATCTGTATAAACCAGACTTTGATCCGGAGGGAATTCTGAGCACTCTGCCTGCGATTTCAACAGCTCTGTTGGGGACTTTGACCGGGGATTGGCTGCGGTCCTTTCGGTCTGTTCTACAGAAGACTGGAGGTCTATTTATTGGAGGGATTGTTTTGACTCTGAGCGGCCTCCTGCTCCATCCTCTTTTTCCCATTAACAAACAGCTCTGGACAAGCACTTTTGTGCTCTTCACGGCCGGAGCGGCTTTGCTTCTTCTGGGAGTCTGTTACTGGCTGATAGACGGATTAAAATTCAGAAAGTGGGCGTTTCCGTTTCTTGTTTTTGGGACGAATGCCATTGCGGTTTACGTGGGTTCCGCCTTAATGGTCAAACTGATGGGTTTAATCAGAATATCCTTAAACGGGAGTGTTTTATCTTTTAAGGCTCTTGTCTTCACTCGGCTTCTAGCCCCTTGGGCGGGTAATTATCTTGGTTCCCTGATCTACCCACTGGTTCTGATCCTTATCTGGCTGGGAATCATGTTTCCACTATACAAAAAGAAAATATTCATTAAGATTTAGCCATAAATGGAAAAGGTGGAAAAGGAGACAGGTGTACGTGCTCAGTAATTAGGTAACACTTTTTGGATGTCATTGCGAACGGAGTGAAGCAATCTTCTATGATGATGTGATGCAAACATTTTTACCTAAGAGATTGCCACGCTTCGCCCGCAATGACATATTATCTTATTGTCATTACTAAAAAAGTTACCTAATTAATGAGCATGAGCAACAGGCCCCTTTTTTATGTTTTTTTCTGAAAAGTGTTTCTCCTCTGAATATCTTTCTTTCCCAGATCCGCCCAAATCCCTTGACAAGACTGTAGAAAATCAGACTTAATCAATTTATAATAATAATAGGGGATTAAATTTTATTATTGTCAAATGAATTGCGACTTGAAATTCATTGCAATTTTTCTTATATTATAAATACTATAGGAATAGTAGGGATATGAAGAAAATGGAGGAGAATCATGAAGTTCCCAATTAGATTCAGACCCATTGCTGTTATCCTGCTCTTGACTCTTGGAGTAGGAATAACAGTTTCATCCATAAATGCCCAGTACTTTGGGCGAAATAAGGTTCAGTACGAATCTTTTGATTTCAAGGTTATACACACAGAACATTTCGATATTTATTTTTACCCGGAGAAGAAAGAAGCAGCTATGCAGGCTGCTCGAATAGCCGAACGATGGTATGCCCGTTTATCTCGAATTTTTAACCATCAACTCAAAGGTCGCCAGCCATTGATCCTCTACGCCAGCTCCCCTGATTTCCAGCAAACGGCAACCATCCCGGGAATAATTGGTGAAGGGACAGGTGGAGTGACTGAGATGCTCAAGAGAAGAATTGTCCTTCCGTTGGGTGTTTCGCTGGCGGAGTCTGACCATGTGATCGGTCACGAGCTTGTTCATGCTTTCCAGTTTGATATCACTGCCGAGAATGCTCCAAAATATGCGGGTGCGTCTTCTGCGGTAATGCGGGTCCCGTTGTGGTTTATTGAAGGATTGGCGGAATATCTTTCTATCGGACCAGTCGACGCTCATACCGCAATGTGGATGCGTGATGCCACGAAGAGAGAAAAACTCCCAACGGTCAAACAACTGAATAGTACACAGTTTTTCCCTTACCGGTACGGTCAGTCTCTCTGGGCGTACATCACTGGAAAATGGGGAGATGGGGCAGTCCCCAGATTGATGAAAGCTATCAGCAAGACCGGGGAATATGAGGGAGCGATTAAAAAAATATTGGGTGTCTCTTTGGAGGATCTTTCTAAAGAGTGGCATGAATCGATGGCTAAGGCGTACTCACCTTTGGCCGAGATGACCCATCTATCCGATCAATCCGGCCGCGTACTGATTCAGGGGACAAAAGATACAAGGTTGAATGTTTCTCCGGCACTCAGTCCAGACGGGAAACAGATTGTTTTTCTTTCCAGCCGTGACCTGTTTTCAATTGATATGTATCTCGCTGATGCTGAAACAGGAAAAATCAAACGGAAGCTTATCGAGACAGCCGTCGATCCCCATTTTGAGAGCTTGCAGTTCATTAAATCCTCCGGATGCTGGGATGCAGAGGGGAATCGGTTTATATTCAGCGCTATTAGAAAGGGGCGGCCCGTTCTCACTCTAATCGATGTGAAAAAAGGAAAAACCATAAAAGAGGAGGTTTTTCCTGAGCTTGGAGAAATATTGAATCCCACCTGGTCTCCTGATGGGCGGTTTGTGGCTTTCTCAGCTCTTGCTGGGGGATTAACCGATATTTTTGTTTATGACCTTGAAGCTGGCACGTTGGAAAAATTGACGGACGATTCCTATGCAGACCTTTATCCGACTTGGTCTCCTGATGGACGCGCGATTGCCTTTGTCACGGATCGATTTTCCACCGACCTTTCCATCCTGGATATAGGCGACTACCAGCTGGGATTGCTCGACCCGGTAAACGGGGAGATACAGAAGATTTCCGCTTTTAATGGAGCCAAGCATGTTAATCCGCAGTGGTCTCCCGATTCAAAAAGTCTGTATTTCCTCTCCGATCCGAATGGAATCACGAATATCTACAGGATTGACCTGGATAACCAAGATATCTCTCAGGTAACGAACCTCTATTTGGGTGTGAGCGGGATCATGGCCATAAGCCCTGCTCTTTCTGTTGCGCAGGAAAGTGGCCGCCTAGTGTACTGCGTTTTTGAAAACGAAAATTACAACATCTACTCTATAGATTTGAAAGAAAAGTTGGTTGGGGGTGACCTCTATCCTCAGTTTGAAGATATTCAGCCCTCAGTGCTTCCGCCTCGGGAGAAACCGGAAGGTGAAGTTCTTGAACTCCTGAAAAATCCTCGATTCGGTCTTCCTCAAGAAACGTCCTACACGATCAGTGAGTATAAGCCGAAATTAAAGCTAGATTATATCAGTCAACCTCAATTGGCCATAGGAGTGGATAGATTCGGCACCTTTGCCGGAGGCGGCGTTGCCCTGTTCTTCAGTGATATGCTCGGGTATCATAGCTTAGTAGGGATGATTCAGGCGAGCAGTCAGATTGAGGATTCAGCACTTCTGGTGGGGTACCAAAACAGCTCTCACCGGTTGAATTGGGGAGCTGTGGCTCAACGCATTCCTTATGTGACTGGAGGATATGTGACGTACATTGATGATACAACATACGGGGAATCAGCTTTAGTTGAAGAGGAAATAATTTTTCGTCAGTCCATTTATCAAGTATCAGGATTTGCCGCTTATCCATTTAGTCAGGTCAATCGTTTTGAGATCTCCGCCGGCTATCGACTCATTGATTTTAGCCAGGAGTCTTTCACACGAGCCTTCTCTCTTGTCGATGGATTTGAGATTTTTAGGAGTCGAACAGAGCTGCCTGCTCCGGATAGCCTTCATTTTGGGTTTGCTTCGGCTGCATTAGTCTATGACAGTTCCTTTTTTGGAGCAACAAGCCCCATCCTAGGGCAGAGTTACCGCTTTGAGATCTCTCCTTTGACTGGAACGATCGATTATTATACAGTGCTTGCCGATTATCGTCGTTATTTCATGCCAGCCAGGCCGTTCACTTTGGCATTTCGTTTAATGCATTACGGCCGGTATGGGAAGGGAGCGGAAGACTCCCGCTTCTATCCTCTGTTTATTGGATACGAAACCCTCGTGCGTGGTTATAACTCTGGTTCATTCAGTTCAGGCGAAATCTTTTCGTCGACGGATCCTTTCGATTACGACCAGTTATTCGGAAGCAAAGTGCTCGTTGCCAATGCGGAACTCCGTTTTCCACTTTTTCAGGTTCTCGGAATCGGAAAAGGATACTACGGAATTTGGCCTGTTGATTTCATTGCTTTCTTTGATGCGGGTGTGGCCTGGTTCGATGGAGATGCCGACGGAGATGGTGATGTCGCCGATGATAAACCCTGGTTCCTTCCCGGGGGAAGCCGGAAGCTCGTCAAGAGTGTGGGAGTGGGTCTCCGCACGAATCTATTCGGTTTCCTTATTCTAGGCTTGGACTATGTTCGACCTCTTGACAGGCCACACAAGGACTGGTACTTGCAATTCACGATAACACCAGGATTCTAATAATATAGTAATATGGGGACGTTCCCCAAGGTACCACCCTAGCTTTTTTAATTACATCTGAAGTCTTAATTTGAGGAGCTAGGGTGGTACCTTGGGGAACGTCCCCAATTGTCTTTAAAGATTAGCTTTGCTATAGGTAGAGCGAAGTTGCAACAGTTTCACGAACGAAAAACAGAAAACACTAGAAAAAACGAATAACACGCGGACGAGAACTTATTCTCATACTTACTATGGAGGAAAAGAGTGATTGATCTTGCTGTCATATCCGGTTCAGGATTTTATGAGTTTCCCGGACTTGATCAGGGAGAGGACCAGATTGTTAAAACTCAATTTGGGGATGCGTCAGTCCGAACTGGAAAGATCGAAGGAAAGAACCTAGCCTTCTTGGCGAGGCATGGAAAGAATCACAGCCTATTACCGAATATGATCAATTACCGCGCCAACCTGATGGCCTTGAAGGATTTGGACGCCAAAGCGATTATTGCTACAACCGTGTGTGGGGTATTGGCCCCTGACATTCCCCTGGCTAAAGTGGTTGTATTTAGTGACCTTTATTTTCCTGAGAATCGTCTGCCGAACGGAGAAGCATGCACGATCTACCATGATGAGAAAGCCAAAGCTAAAGGGCATTTAATATTTGAAAAGCCTTTTTCCGAGGATTTGAGACAGCAGATCATCGGCGCTTCTGAAAATCCCATCACAGACGCTGTTTATGCCCATGCTGTTGGACCGCGTTTCAATACTCAGTCAGAGATCCGCATGATGAGAGAATACGCCTCCTTTGTCAGCCAGACCGCAGGACCAGAGATCGTGCTCTCTGGAGAGCTCGAGATTCCCTTCGCCCTGATCGGGTTCGGAGTGGATTATGCCAATGGAATTAAAGAAGAGCCCACTCCAGTTGAAATCTTGAGTGAAAACTTGAAGAATAGTAAAAACGTTTTCACTGAAATAATCACCAAGGTCATAAAGTCATTCAGAGTGCCCCAGTTTACTGGTTTCATTTATAGATTTGATTAAACTCCTGCGATTCGATAATTGTGTATATTCGGCCTTTTTCATTATGTGATAGCGGAAAGGGAAAGACTGATACAGGAAATCTCTTGAATGGAATAATATTTATTTAAAACACCGAAATATCGGTATTTTATTCTTGACTAGTCGCCTGTCCTAATTATTAAAATATACTTATCTGGCTGTAAATAAAGATATTACATGAATTTTTTTGATTCTGTTCTATTTGGTATATAAATTGCATCCTTAAAAAACTAATGTATGTTTTTAAGTATTTTTTGTTTACGAACCTGGATTATTCACGAGTCGAGGTTGCCGCAGACTCTGTTGCGAAGAGCGTAGCGAATGTGGCAATTTTATTTTAAGCAAAAGGTTGAGATTGCCACACTCCCTGCGGTCGCTCGCAATGGCAACGCTTTACTTGAAGTTGCCGCGCACAAACAGATTGCTCGTGATGACGTGGTCGTCCACCGCCCTTGCGCTGTAACAAAGTAGACGTCGTTGCGAGGAGAGAAGCGACAGCGGCAATCTCGTGAAAATAGCTATACACTATGAGATCGCCACGCTTTGCTCGCGATGACAATTTTTTTAAAAGAAAAATGTCGTCAGATTTGCTCGCCCAAAGGGAAAAAGATGCCGACGATTTTTTCACCGAAGCAAGCTCCAGTGAACAAATCGTCGGGGGAGATCCAAGGGTGTGTGTCCCCTTGGTCGCAGGGCGTTTGCCTTGTTCCGCCCGAGAAGGGGAGGCAGGGAGCTCTATCAAAGATTGAGCTCCCGTTGGAAGGGGGAACGCAAAGCGGTTCCCCTTCCAAGGTTGATTTATAGTGAAAAAATGTCAATAAAAGAAAGTTGGAATCTTGACTTCGAGAAAAACCAATCTAATGAGATTATATCATTGAGAATAAGATATGGTGTTGGCAGATTTTATGAATAATTCAGGTTAAAAAGGATGAAGAGATGAAAGTCATTATCGCTTCCGACCACGCCGGCTATAAACTCAAAGAAAAAATTAAACACTATCTGGAAAGAAAGAAGATAGAGTACAGAGATCTTGGAACAAACTCTCTGGATTCAGTGGATTATCCGGATTTTGCCATAAAGGTCGCCGAAGAGGTTGTCGAGGATAAAAATTCAAGGGGAATCCTTGTCTGCGGCACAGGAACAGGAATGACGATTGCGGCAAACAAAGTGAAAGGAATCAGAGCTGTTGCGGCGTATGATAGTTATTCAGCTAAAATGTCCAGGGTCGATAATGATTCCAATGTCCTGGGACTCAGGGGAAGATTTTTCCCTTTTGAGAGGATAAAAAAAATCATAAATGTTTGGTTGAACACACCCTTCAGCGGTAAGTCGAGACATAGACAGCGGATAAAAAAAATAGCGGATTATGAAAGGAAAAAATGAACAGGTTGATCATTCCTTCTGTGATAGCCAAAACGCAGGAAGAACTGGATCGCGTTTTTTCTAAAGTCCAGGACATCGCAACACTGTTCCAGCTCGATGTCATGGACGGCCGGTTTGTGCCGAATCATTCCTTGGATTTTGATTTTAGACTGCCCAGGGATAAATACAAGTACGAAGCCCAATTGATGGTCGAGAATCCGGAGAAGTGGATAGAGAAGAATGGAGAAAAGGTTGATACTATAATCGCACAGATCGAATCTGTGAAGAATCCAGAGAGTTTCATCAAATACGTGAAGAGTAAGCAAAAAAGAGTCGGGTTCGCACTCAAGCCTGAAACGGATGTCGTTCAGATTCATGATTACCTGGAGAGTCTTGATCAGGTGCTGGTTATGACCGTGAATCCAGGCTATTACGGAGGAGAATTCTTGCCTCCCACTTTGGATAAAGTCAAGAGGCTGAGAGATATAAAACCAGAACTGGATATTGAAGTGGACGGAGGAATTCAGCCTCATACAATCGATAAGGCTAAAAAAGCTGGGGCGAATTTATTTGTGTGTGGTTCCTACCTTATTACCGCAGAGAATAATGAAGAAAGAGTCAAAAGAATAAATATATTGAAAAACTTAGTGCAAGAGAATTGAATAGGAGATGGATCGGATATGAAGCAGAAAACACCCGGAAGTTTTTAAGGCAAGAAACACGATGAATTCACAGAAAAAAAGGCCTTTGACCTTGGGAGTGGATCTTGGCGGCACAAAGGTGGAAACAGCTCTCGTCAGTACGGAAGGCAGGATAATTTCCTCCCACCGCCATCCAACACATCCAAAGAAGGGAGCAGAAAATATCGTTGAAGATATCGCCATCTGTGTGGAACAATGCCTGAACAAAGGAAAGGAAGAAGCCCAGGCTCTGGGAATCGGAGTCGCTGCCCAGGTGGATCAGACAGGTCTTGTCCGTTCTTCACCCAATCTCGGATGGAAGGATTTTCCTCTAAAGGAGATGCTGGAAAAAAGATTGAAGCTTCCCGTGATCGTGACCAATGATGTCCGTGCCGCGGCCATCGGAGAATGGCATTTTGGCGCAGGGAAGGGCGTTGATGATCTAGTCGTTGTTTTTGTCGGGACAGGTATTGGAGGCGGAGTGATTAGCAATGGGCGTCTTCTCGAAGGATGCAGCAATACTGCTGGAGAACTGGGGCATACAACTCTTTTAGTCGATGGGCGTAAATGCCATTGTCCAAACCGAGGGTGCTTGGAAGCATACGCGAGTGGCTGGGCGATCGCTGAACGTGCCCAGGAAGCGGTCCACGCTCAACCTAAAGCAGGGAGAAGAATGGTTTCTCTGGCCGGAAGCGTTGATGACATAACGGCGACCGTGATCAGTCAGGCCTATCACGATGAAGACCCATTGGCTCTTCAATTATTCATGGAGACCGCCCACTATCTTTCCCTTGGTCTAGTGAGCATTGTGAATGCCTTTAATCCCTGTCTCCTTATCCTCGGAGGGGGAGTCATTGAGGGATTGCCGGAGCTCTTAAAAATTGTGGATGGAGAAATCCGAATGACAGCGATGAAGACGGCTGTAGAAAAATTGAACGTCGTCAAAGCGGCTCTCGGGAAGGAGTCTGGTATCGTGGGCGCTGCCGCTTTAGCTCAGGAGATGATAAAGTAAAATCCGGATTAATGAAAGCAAAGACCTTGTCTAGGAATTCCAGCAAGAAAGATTCTTGCGTTTTGAGACAATTAAATGAAATATTCAGGAATACGTTATAAAGGAAGAGAGGTATGAGCTCCCAAAAAGATTATCAGACATTCGAAATCGGAGAATGGAAAACGGAGGTTGAAGAAAGATTAAAACACTGGAAGAAGCAGGACTTTTCCAGAAGGCTTTGGGCAAAAGATCCGACGCTGTGGTTCTCCGAGCCCCAACCTGAAATCACGGATAGATTGGGCTGGCTGGTTCTTCCAGAAATGATGCACAAGAACCTGGATGAACTTTCTTCATTTGCCAAACAGATAAAAGATGAGGGAATATCCCATCTGGTTCTTCTCGGTATGGGAGGATCGAGCCTAGCCCCGGATGTTTTCCAGGAGGCTTTTGGAAATGCGCCCGGATATCCCAGATTGTTTGTGCTGGATAGCACACACTCTTCAGCCGTTCTATCCGTCGAGGATAAATTAGATTTGAACCGGACACTTTTCATTGTCTCGAGCAAGTCAGGAACCACGCTGGAAACTCTTTCGCTTTTCCGCTATTTCTGGCACAAAATCAGAGGCATTACAGATGATCCTGGGAAGCATTTTGTCGCCATCACTGATCCTGGGACGCATCTGATGAAAATGGCTCAAGAGAGGAACTTCCAACGGGTTTTCGAAGCCCATCCTGATGTCGGAGGCCGTTACTCAGCCTTGACTTATTTCGGAATGGTTCCAGCAGCATTGATCGGGATGGATATCCACAAGCTGCTCGATAGGGCGTGGGCTGCCTCTGAAAATTGCGCGGTCTGTGTCTCAGAAGAAAAAGCAGCGGGCATTATCCTCGGGGCATCTCTTGGAGAAATCAGTCGAGACCGCAACAAACTGACGTTTATCGCTTCTGATTCAATCAGGAGTTTTCCCGACTGGGTGGAACAATTGATCGCTGAAAGCACAGGTAAGGATGACAAAGGTATACTGCCTGTTGCGGGCGAGCCTTTGACCTCTGTAGAAGAGTATGGTCTGGACAGGATTTTTGTGTTCTTGACACTTGCTGGAGATGATAACAGGGATTTTGAAGATTGGATAAAAGCA
Source organism: uncultured Eubacteriales bacterium (assembly GCA_964346585.1). Classification (GTDB taxonomy): domain Bacteria; phylum Acidobacteriota; class Aminicenantia; order Aminicenantales; family Aminicenantaceae; genus SOIA01. Next base: position 20,594 of record CAYFVQ010000126.1, read on the forward strand.
CTGAAACAGGCTGGCCACCCTATTATTCGGATTGAATTAAAGGATAAATACGACCTTGGACGTGAAATTTTCTCCTGGGAGGTGGCCGTGGCTTCTGCGGGCTCTGTGCTCGGAATACATCCTTTCAATCAACCAGACGTTCAATTAGCCAAAGATTTCACCAAAAAGGCCATGGAAAAAATCGGTAAAGAAAAAGAGGAGAGCGATGAAGAGACGTGGCCAATAGATGAACCAGAACCTCTTACACAAGCCTTGAAAAGCTGGCTGGGTCAGGCCAAGGAAGGTGATTACATCGCACTCCAGGCTTATCTTCCTCCTTCAAAGGAGACAACAGAAGCTCTTCAGAGTATCAGGTTTGAGTTTCTCAAACGGACTCGGTTAGCCACCACACTCGGCTATGGCCCTCGTTTTCTTCATTCCACAGGCCAGCTCCACAAAGGCGGTCCCAATAGCGGTCTTTTCCTCCAGATTGTGGATGAGCCGGATAGTGATCTGCCTGTCCCGGAAACCGATTATGATTTTAATACTCTGATAAAGGCGCAAGCTGTGGGAGATTACAGGGCTCTCCAGCAGAGAGGCCGCCGAGTCATTCGAGTGAATCTGAAGTCTGATGTCAGAGGCGGACTGAAAAAGCTTCATGATTTGATAGGTTTTCAAGACTAATAGATGAAATGAGACATTCAGAAGATTAAAAAGGAGGGACCATAAATGGAATTAGGCATGATTGGATTGGGACGAATGGGAGCCAACATGATCGAACGGTTATTAAAGCAAGGACACCGAGTAGTGGGTCATGCGCGGCGCGAGGAAAGCGTGAACCGTGTTGTGGAAAAAGGAGCTGAAGGAGCCTATTCTCTGGAAGAGCTGGTTTCCAAATTGAAACCTCGTCGTTTTATCTGGTTGATGATTCCGGCCGGTGACCCTGTAGATAAAACTATTCATGCGCTCATGCCTCTTCTCGATAAGGATGACGTGATTATCGATGGAGGAAACTCCTTCTACAAGGATACGGTCCGCCGGGCGGGGATGCTCAAGGAAAATAACATCCATTATATTGATGCGGGTACCAGCGGAGGAATATGGGGGCTCACCGAGGGCTACAGTATGATGGTTGGCGGCGAAAAAGAGATTGTGGATACCCTTCGCCCGATCTTTGAAACCCTGGCTCCGGCACCGGATAAGGGATGGGGACATGTGGGACCGAACGGAGCCGGTCATTTTGTGAAGATGGTCCACAACGGAATCGAATACGGTATGATGCAGGCGTATGCGGAAGGTTTTGCCTTGATGGAACGGAAAGAGGAGTTTAACCTGGATCTTCACCAGATAGCCGAGGTTTGGCGGTATGGGAGTGTTGTTCGCTCCTGGCTTCTTGACCTCGCTGCAGAAGCTCTGGAGGAGAATCCGGGTTTAGAAGGAATCGCACCCTACGTGTCTGAGTCCGGAGAGGGCCGGTGGACAGTCCTGGAGGCTGTGGAACAGAGGATGGCGGCACCTGTGATCACCTTATCCCTGATGCAGCGTTTTCTTTCACAGGATGAAGAGGGTTTTTCCAATAAGATGTTGGCGGTCCTCAGGAATAAGTTTGGAGGGCATGATATCAAACCCAAAGGGAGATCATGATGGAAACTCCTGTAGACCGGCACATATTTGTCATTTTCGGTGCGACAGGTAATCTGTCCTATCTTAAGCTTCTTCCTGCTTTATACAATCTTCTCAATCAAGAAGAACTCAGGGGCCGCTGCCCGGTTTTAGGAGTGGGGACAAAAGAATTAAGCGATAAAGACTTCCAGGAAAGAGCGAAGGAAGCGCTGAAAAACGCCGGAATTTCTTCAAAGGATATGAATAATTGGTGTGATACCTGTCTTTATTACCATTCGTTGGGAAAGTCCTCAGACAATTATTCCGGTCTTACCGAACGTATCAGGTCCCTGGAAAAGGAATACAAAATCCCCGGGAATCGGGTCTTTTACATGGCTCTTCCCCCTGGAATTTTTCCGAAAGCAATCACGGGAATAGGTGAGTCAGGATTAAATAAAAGCCAGGGCTGGGTCCGTATAGTAATCGAAAAGCCCTTTGGCAACGACCTGAGTTCAGCCCAAGAGCTGAATCATTTACTCCACAGGTATTTCTATGAAACCCAGGTGTACAGGATTGATCACTATCTTGGCAAAGAGACTGTCCAGAATCTTCTGATTTTCCGGTTTGCCAACACGATTTTCGAATCTCTGTGGAATAGAGATCGGATCGACAATATCCAGATAACCGTGGCGGAGAGCATCGGGATTGCAGAACGGGCGAGATACTATGATAAGGCTGGAGCTCTCAGGGATATCGTTCAGAATCACCTCACGCAACTTCTCACACTGATTGCCATGGAAGTGCCCTCAGTCTTTGAAGCGGATGATATCCGGGGTGAAAAGGTCAAAGTCCTCCGGTCGATTCCTCTGATTCGACCGGATAATGTGGTGTTCGGACAGTATGATAAAGGGACCATCAATGGAAAAAAAGTCCATGGCTACAAGGAAGAGAAAGGAGTCGCAGACGATTCATCTACCGAGACCTATGTGGCCATGAAAGTTGAGATCGATAACTGGAGGTGGCAGGGCATTCCTTTTTATATAAGGGCTGGAAAACGTCTACCACGCCGAGTGACTCAGATTATCATCACCTTCAGACACGAACCTGTCTGCATATTCCATCCGTACAGCTCTTGTAAGATCACGTCCAACAGGCTCGTTATCACCCTTCAGCCGGATGAGGGATTTCATCTGTACTTTGACGTGAAAAAGCCCGGAGAACCATTATGGTTGAAGACAGAGAGCCTTCATTTCCATTATAAAGATGCCTTCGGCCCACTGCCTGAGGCGTACCAGACATTGATCCAGGACATCCTCCAGGGTGATCAGACTCTTTTTGTCCGGGCGGATGAAGTCGAGGCTTCCTGGAGACTTTTTACGCCTCTCCTTAAGCAAGATTTCCCTATCCACTCTTATACGGCAGGTACGATGGGGCCCGAGGAGGCGGACAAGTTCCTGATAAAGGATGGGAGGAAATGGGAGGATCCGTAAATCCAGAGATTCATGCTTTCGATACTCTCAGGGATGCGAGTCGGGCATTAGCGGAGAGGATTGCGGAAACTACCAGAACGGCAGTCAAAGAACAAGGGCGGTTTACCATGGCACTCTCAGGCGGAAAAACACCCGAACTTCTGTACAGCCTGCTGGCCACTGAATATGTGGATAAGATGGATTGGAACTCTATCCACCTTTTTTGGGGGGATGAGCGGTTTGTCCCTCAGAATCATCCGGACAGCAATTTTCGTATGGCCCATCGAACTTGGATTTCTAAAGTGTCGATTCCCCTTCAGAACGTTCACCGCATACAGACAGAAAAGGAGACTCCTGAGAAAGCCGCGGAATATTATGAGAGGATCCTGATCGAATTTTTCGATGCCTCAAAAGAAATGCCTGATAACACTTTCGACGTGATGCTACTCGGACTTGGAGCGGATGGGCACACGGCTTCGCTTTTCCCAGGAAGCCCGGCTCTTACCGAGAAAAGACGGTGGGTTGTTTCTGTGGATGCCCCTCCCTCTGTTTTTCCGAAGAAAAGGATTACTCTGACCCTTCCTCTGATCAATAGTTCACGGGATGTGATTTTTCTCGCTCTTGGAGGAGAAAAGAGGAGTGTCATAAGAACGATTTTTGAGGAGCCTGAGAAGGCAGTGAAGATTTACCCTGCGGCCTTGGTAAGAGCTAGAGAAAGGCTACTGTGGTATGTTGATAAAAATGTTTAATATGGTGTATCGTAATTTTACAGATTTCAGACAGAAAGACATCTTGGACTTTCTGCCTTCTTGTACTGGAACATTTCATTTAGAAATATATTGGGAACTAAAAGGAGATTATCATGAATGAGTTCGATACCCGTCTTGAAAAAGTCTGTGGGCTTCATCTTTATGGCTCGGAGATCAATGTCATTCAGGTCAATATCGGGCTGAAGTGCAACCAGAGCTGTAGACACTGCCATCTGAAGTGCAGTCCTTCTCGTGAGGAAATGATGGATTGGACGACAATGACCGAAGTGATCAGAGTTGCTCGTGAAGTGCGCCCAGAAATGGTGGATATCACAGGGGGCTCGCCGGAACTGAATCCTGATTTCAGAAGATTTGTGGAGGCACTTCACAAAGACGGTCACACTGCCCAGGTCAGGACTAATCTCACAGCACTCCTAGAGCCTGGGATGGAAGATTTACCGGAGTTTTTTAAAAAGAATGGAGTCCATTTGGTCGCTTCGATGCCCTGTTATCTTGAAGAAAACGTCAATGCGCAAAGAGGGAATGGAGTCTATGATAAAAGTGTTCAGATGATCCGAAGGCTCAATAAGTTAGGATACGGAAAGGAACCAGAGCTTCCTTTGTTTTTGGTCTATAATCCCGGTGGTCCCTTCCTGCCTCCTGATCAGTCTCAGCTTGAAGCGGATTACAAACGGGAGCTCTTCCAGCGCTTCGGGATTCATTTCACTCACCTCTACACCATCACGAACATGCCCATCGGACGTTTTTGGGAGGAATTGAAGAAAGAAAGTAAAGACAACGAGTATATGCAGGTCCTGTTGGATGGCTTCAACTGTCAAACGGTGGAAGGACTCATGTGCAGACACCAGATTTGTGTGGCCTGGGACGGAACACTTTACGACTGTGACTTCAACATCGCTTTAAAAATGCCTGTTGATCAAGAGGTGCCGAGGAATATTAAAGATTTTAGCCCGAAAAAGCTCACAAAGAGAAAAATCATCACAGGCAGCCATTGCTTTGGCTGCACAGCTGGATTTGGTTCTTCCTGCGGAGGTTCGCTCCTATCCGATTCTTCTGAAGGAAAAGAGGTGTCGCTCTCTTGAAGCCTGTCGCTTCATTCGCTTTTATTGTTTTTCTTCTCTTTTCCCTGTCAAACCATCTGGAATGTGAGGAGAGCTACTTTTCCTACGAGGACTATTCGGTGATTTTAGCTAATTATGTGGATGGGGAAGGCAGAGTAGACTACAAGAAGTTGAAAAAAAATGAAACGAAGCTTATGGCTTTCATTCATTCTCTTGAATCTTTAGAACCAGATGTTTACAGAAGTTGGCACAAGGAAGAAAAAATCGCTTTTTGGATAAATGCCTATAATGCATTGACTCTTGAAGCAATCGTGAAGAATTATCCGATAAAATCATCTTTTTTTAAATCTCTGAGGTTTCCAAAAAACAGCATCCGGCAGATTCCTGGCGTTTGGAATACCATGACCTTTACTGTCATGGAAGAGGAAGTCACTCTTGACTTCATTGAACACCAGGTGCTTCGGAAAGAATTTCAAGAACCGAGGATCCATTTGGCGCTCGTTTGCACGGCTCGAGGATGTCCTCCCCTTAGGAAGGAGCCTTATAAGGTGATGTGTTGTCAGAGCAATTGAATGATCAGACGCAAAGATTCCTGTCGGATAAAAAAAATTTCTTTATCGATAAGAAAAAAGGAGTTGTGCATCTATCTTCCATTTTCAAGTGGTTTGGGGAGGATTTTTCTATGCCGCACACGAGAGATGAAAAGTCTGAGGGAAATGAGCTGAAGAAGAATGCTGTACTCAATTTCATATTCCGCTATCTCTCTAAAGAGGATAGAAAATATTTAAAAGAAGATTCTTTGAAAGTAAAATATTTAAATTATGATTGGGCATTAAACGAACAGGAAGAAGCAAATGAGAAACACTGAGAAAATGGATAAGTCATCATCATCGCCACAACAAAAGAAGAAAGGCATTTGGCGGCCGATTATCCTCGGAGTCATCTTGATTTCCTTCATGGTACTGGCGAGAGTTTTCAACTTAGGGGGCCGGTTGGGAGAGCTCAGAGAGTGGATTCTCTCTCTGGGTGCGTTCGGGCCTCTTGTTTACATGTTGATTTACATAGTGGCAGTGGTTTTTGCTATCCCTGGGTCTGTGATCACTGTAATGGGCGGCGTTCTCTTTGGTTCGATTGTCGGGGTAGCTTCAGTCAGTGTGGCCTCTACAATCGGAGCGAGCCTGGCCTTCCTGGTCTCTCGGCATTTTGCAAGAGATGCTATCTCTCAGAAATTTGCCAATAATAAAAAATTCCACCATCTCGACCAACTGACAAAGGAGCACGGCGTCATTATAGTGGCCATCACACGTTTAGTCCCACTGTTCCCGTTCAACCTTCTCAATTATGGATTCGGGCTGACACATGTTCCTTTTTGGACCTATGTCTTCTGGTCATGGATATGCATGCTTCCCGGCACGATTCTGTATGTGGTTGGTGCGGATGCGGTTGCCACGGCAATATCAGAAAAACGGATTCCCTGGCTTTTGATCATAATCCTTGTGGTGATCGGAGTCATCATCACCATCCTTGTCAGGCAGGCAAGGAAAAAATTAAGAACTGATAAAGGATGATTGAAAAATGAGTGAAAAAATACGAATGAGACCCGATGATGATCACAATAAAACTCTTGTTTCAAGAGTCCATCCTCCTGATTGGGAGAATCCGGAGCCTGCGCCCATGTACAACTTGGTTGTCGTCGGTGCCGGGACCGCGGGTTTGGTCGCCGCCATGGGAGCAGCGACAGTGGGCGCGCGCGTGGCTCTTGTGGAGAGACACCTCATGGGAGGAGATTGCTTGAACACGGGATGTGTTCCCTCTAAAGCCGTTATCCGTTCTGCCCGAGTTGTTGCAGAGATGTGGGATGCTGCAAATTTTGGAATAGAAGCAGAAAATTGCGTTCAGGTTGATTTTCCAAGGGTGATGGAGCGCATGCGCCGCTTGAGAGCCCAGATCAGCCAGAATGACTCTGCTCAAAGATACAAGGAAGCAGGAGTGGATATCTTCTTGGGTCAAGGCCGGTTTAAAGATGGTCAAAGCCTGGAGGTGGGTGGAAAGACCTTGAGATTCAAGAAGGCAGTTATCGCTACAGGAGCTCGACCTTTCCATCCTCCGATAGAAGGCTTGACTGAAGCTGGATTTGTGACGAGCGATACCGTGTTTTCCCTGACTGAAAGGCCTGACTACCTGGCTGTGATCGGCGGAGGCCCCATAGGGTGCGAGCTTTCTCAAGCATTCAGACGCCTGGGATCTGAAGTGACGATCATGCAGAGAGGCCCTCAGTTCTTGCCCCGGGAAGACCCGGAAGCTGCAATGCTCCTGGGGAAATTGTTAGAAAAGGAAGGCATCATCTGCTTATTGGGCTCAGACATCCAAAAGGTCACGGTCGAAAACGGAAAGAAAGTCATTTATAACATCTACAAGGGGAAAGAGGAAAAAATCGTAGCGGATGAGATCCTTGTCGGGACTGGTCGAGTGCCGAATGTCGAAGGATTGAACCTAGAAGCCGCAGGTGTTGAGTATGATGGCAGGAAGGGAGTGAAAGTCAATGAATATTTCCAGACTACAAACCGGCGGATTTATGCAGCGGGAGATATCTGTTTTCCTTATCAATTCACTCATATTGCTGAAGCGGCAGCCAAGATCGTTATCCAGAATGCCCTGTTTATTAAAAGCAAGAAACATAAATCCATGATCATCCCCTGGTGCACGTACACTGACCCGGAGATTGCCCATGTCGGGATGTACGAGAAGGATGCCCAGGAGAAGGGGATCGCTGTGGATACATTTGTTCATTATTACAAAGATGTGGACAGGGCCATCCTGGATGGTGAGGACGTGGGATTCGTTAAGGTCCATGTGAAAAAGGGAAAGGATAAAATTCTAGGAGCCACGATCGTGGCTAGGCATGCGGGAGAGATGATCAGTGAGTTTACGCTGGCTATGGTTGCCGGTAAAGGATTGAAGACCCTCGCTAACCTCATTCATCCCTATCCCACTCAAACAGACGCTATCAAAAGAGACTGTGCCCAGTATTACATTCAGAAGTTTTCGCCCTATCTCAAAAAACTGCTCACGCGCTGGTTTGCATGGAGAAGATAAGCCATCGTGAGGAGACGCTGTAAGCTTATCATCTTTACCAGGTATCCTGAACCAGGACAGGTCAAAACCCGTCTTTTTCCTGCTCTGGGTGAAGAGGGCTCCGCGTCTCTCCACAAGAAGATGACCGAACACACAGTGGGGTGGGCGAATTCCTTGTCAGAAAAAGATCCAGGCTTTCTGGAAATTCGCTTTGATGGAGCCGGACAGGATCTCATGGCTGAATGGCTGGGGGCCGCAGGGGAGTATATCCCTCAGGGTGAAGGCGACCTGGGAGAGCGGATGGCGAGAGCTTTTGAAAAAAATTTTCAGAAGAAGATGAAAAAGGTTGTTCTTGTTGGAACAGATTGTCCTCAATTGATCGCCTTTCATGTGAAGGCGGCATTCGATGCGTTAAAAAACCACGATCTTGTACTCACACCGACTGTGGATGGAGGATACAGCCTGATCGGGCTTAAGCAAATGGTACCCGAGCTTTTTGTATCATTAGCCTGGGGGACAGAGACTGTTTTCCAGAATACGTTAGAGAAAGCGAAGAAAGCAGGGCTTTCAGTGAAATGCATGAAGCCTTTGCGGGATGTGGATGTTCCTGAGGACCTTTCTGTCTGGGAAAAAGTATCCAATCAATTTCTTTCGATTGTCATCCCGACGCTCAACGAAGAGGAGCATTTAGGTCAGACTCTTGAGAAGGTGGGCCGGATGCAGCATGGAGAGGTCATAGTTGTCGATGGAGGAAGCCAGGATAGCACTGTGGAGATTGCGGATAAATGGGGAGCACGAGTGATTCGAGCTGAACCCAACAGGGGGAGGCAGATGAACCTCGGTGCTCGAGAAGCGTCGGGTGACATTCTTCTTTTTTTGCATGCAGACACTCTGCTTCCTGGAAATTATTCGGAGCTCATTCGAGAGGCCATGACTGATCCCAAGGTTATGGGAGGAGCTTTTGCCTGGAGAGTCGAACCGTCCACTCCCTTTCTAAGGTACCTTGAAAAAAACGTGGCCTGGCGCACCAAAATCTTTCGGATGCCTTATGGCGACCAAGCATACTTTGTCAGGACATCTGTATTCCGTGAAATCGGCGGTTATGCAGACATTCCTCTTATGGAAGATGTGGAGTTCATCCGCCGGCTCCGTAAAATCGGGAAGCTGGCTTTTATTCCCCATCCGGTTGTGACTTCTCCCCGCCGATATCAGAAGCGTGGGCCTGTGCGGACAGCTTTGAGGAATAAGCTCACGTTATTCGGATATTACCTCAAGGTCCCTCCTGAGCGTCTAACCAAATTTTATTATAAAAAATAAGCAATAATGAGAACGAAATAATGGGGAACGTCCCCTTTTTTGTCCCCTTTTTAGGTGAATAAAAATCATTACATAAATCATCTCAAAAGGGGATTGAAAGATTCTAAGCTCCTTGTTAGCATAAAGGCGCTCACTAGGAAGAAACAGGTAAGGAGTCGAATAGATACATATTTCTTTGATCTTCAATTTGTATGAAACGAAGAGAAGAATTGGTGAGGAGAAACCATGTTCGCTAAACAAATGAGAAGAGCCGTGGTACCCATTCTCGTGTTGATAATTTTCGTGCTGTCGCCTCTTTCCGAGCCGCTTTTCTCCCAGGATAAAAAACTCAGAGTTACAGCTGAGACAGCCATTATCTACCTTGAACCAAATCCCTATAGCCCTGTTGTCGCTACAGTGAAAGAGGGGACTGTCCTGACCCTACGGAATCCGAGAAAGACCAAAAGAATATGGTATCAAGTCTTTTATGTTCCGGAAGGATCCAAAGTCGGCAAAGCAGGATATATTCAAGATTCCCTTGTAGAAAGATTGTTCCTGGTCACTAAGATTGAGACAATCGATAACCCTGAAACCACAGAGGTGCATTTTAGAAAAGCCCAATGGGGAATGACGCAAGAACAGGTAGTACGATTGGAGGGGAATCCTTCGGCTCGGGATAATCCGGGTGAGTTCTATGTGATGAGGTACTGGGATAGTATCAAAGACATGACCTGTTGGATTGATTTTATTTTCAAAGACGATAAACTGGTCAAGGCGAGATACATTTTTCTTGTGAAGCACGAATATAAGAGTCAGTATTTTGGTGATTATAAAAAGGCTAAAGATTTTTTAACTGAAATCCATGGGCAATCTCCTTTAACCAATATCAACTGGCTGAATCCTACGTATAAAGAGGACTATTCGAATTGGGGACTGGCTGTTAGCCTGGGGCATCTGGAATACAGCGCCATTTGGGATACTCCGGAGACAGAGATCGTACTCAGACTTTTTGGAGAGAACAATGAGGTGAAACTTGTGGCTGAATACAAGGGAAAATCAAAGGAAGAAAAGGAAAAAGACCAGTTGACAAAAGGGATCCGCAAACTCAATTAACCTGAATTATTCATAAAATATGCCGACACCTTATACATTATTCTAAAAAGGGGACAGTCCCTCTCTTCTTTAAAATAACGACTAAAAGGGACAGTCCCCATTTTCTTTAAGTCGGCATCTTTTACCCTTTGGGCGAGCCGATTTCACCCCATCTACTTCGTTACAGCGCAAGAGCGGTGGACGACCACAGCATCTTACGCTGTGCCTCGTATCTGAGGCAACCTCGACTCGTGAATAATCCAAGCTAATCGTTCTTTTCTTTTTTTGCCTGGAGGTTCACTTTTTAGAGGAAAGTGGAGAGCCTCTGACTCCTCATTTCAGGTCGAATCCGTCCCAACAGTACGTGCATATTTTTTCTTTAGGAAGTCCGATGGCTTTGACCAGGTCTTCCAGTCTTTGATATTTCAGTGTGGTCAGCTTAAGCCTCTTTCTTATTTGATCGACCATAGCTTCGTATTTCTCGGAGCCGGTTCGAGAATATTCTTCAAGGTCTCTACTGTCATCGCCTTCAATCTCCTTAATGGCTGTTCGGGAGGCAAGGTCCAGTTCTGACCTGGATCTCGAGAAATTCAAGAATTTGCATCCGTAAGTGAGAGGGGGACATGCAGGTCGCATGTGCACTTCAACCGCGCCATAGTCATAGAGTCTCTGGATGGTATCCTTGAGTTGGGTTCCTCTGACGATTGAGTCCTCACAGAAGAGCACTCTTTTTCCTTCGATTAATTCTTTGATTGGGATGAGTTTCATCTTCGCCACCAGGTCTCGAATGTTTTGGTCTTGGGGCATGAAACTCCGCGGCCAGGTGGGTGTGTATTTAACGAATGGTCTTTTGAAAGGAATGTTCGCCTCGCTGGCGTACCCCAGGCCATGCCCGATACCCGAATCTGGTATTCCTGCAACCATATCTATCTGGATGTTATCCTTTTTCGCTAGAGAAGCGCCGCATTTGTTTCTCACGTATTCAACATTGATTTCTTCATAACTGGATGCCGGATACCCGTAATACACCCATAGAAAGCCGCAAATCTGCATTTTTTCTTCAGGAATCTTTTTCTGTTCGATTCCTTCTTCTGTGATGAAGACGATTTCTCCCGGTCCGAGGTACTTTGTGATTTCAAAACCGAGGTTTGGGAAAGCGCAAGTTTCAAGGGTAGCCGCATAGCTTCCTTCCTTCTCTCCGATTATAACCGGAGTCCTGCCGAGCCTGTCTCTGGCTGCATAGAATCCTTTATCAGTCAGTAGAAGCAACGAACATGATCCTTCGATCGCTTCTTGAGCTCTTTGTATGCCTTCCTCAAAAGTCGATTCCTGGTTGATCAAAGCGGCTGTCAGCTCAGTCGGATTGATTTCGCCTCCTCTTATTTCTGAGAAGTGGATCATTCTCCTGTCGAATACTTCTTGCATCAGATTGTCTGAGTTCTTTATGACTCCAACGGTGACGAGGGCATATTTTCCCAAATGAGACCGGATGAGCAGGGGTTGGTCCTCGTAGTCACTGATGACACCAATCCCTTTGTTTCCCTTCATCTTCTGAATATCCAGCTCAAACTTGGACCGGAACTGAGCGTTCTCGATGTTGTGAATGTATCTTGAGAATCCTTCTGGATTGATCACAGCCATACCGCCCCGCCTTGTCCCGAGGTGGGAATGATAATCCGTCCCGAAAAACAAGTCGCTCACGCAGTCAGATTTGGATACAACTCCGAATAGCCCACCCATCATATCCTCCTTTGTAAAAGGGTGCTTTTTCGAATTCTGTCAGGACTTTGAATCTCAATAATCCTTTTCGAACAGAAAATGGATAGCGAAAAATGTCCTTTGATGAGTTTAATTTTTGATAAAAGAATTGCGATTGGCATGGACATTTTTCGTTTGAGAAATAAATATGACAAATTTCTGCTTTCGATTCAAGAAGAAAGTCGATGAAGAGACAAATTTCATCATTTTCTAAAGAAAGTCGGATATTTTGAAAGACTTCTCTTTCACGAAACCGTATGATAATATTCAAAAAATGAGAGAAAGATGAAAAAGCTCATCCTTTTTATCTTAGGTCTCCTTATTTTTTTCCCCTTCATGAACTCTTGCTTGGTGACTTTTGGAGATTTTCCTGGATATTCAGCTCCTTGGTACTCAATCAGAGACTATGAGTCCTTGGATTTGAAAATGGGAGGGACTCTCTCCTTGGAGAATATAGACGGGAATGTTGACATTTTGGGGTGGGACAAAGGTAAAGTTAAAATCAATGCGGAAAAAAGTATTCCTTTCTCTTCAGACAGAAGAGTGATCTGGCAACCCATCGGACGCTTTCTTCCAAAGATTGATATTGACCAAATCGAAGATTTTGTAAAAATTAAAACCCTACCCACTGAATGGGAAGAAAATAAGAGTGTTGTTGATTATTTTTTAAAAGTCCCCCGTCATATTTATCTCAGAGATATCGTCGCGAGAAGGGGAGACATCATCATTTCTGATTTATTCGGAGAGGCGTTTGTCGAGCTTGAACAAGGGGAGATTAAGGTCGATAACTTTTCAGGCTCTCTTCATGTGTCTGTTGGTGTGGGGTCAGTGGAAACAAGCCTTATGGATCTTCGGAAAGAGGATGAGATTAGGATATCCGCGGAAGAAGGGGATATCATTGTTTATCTTCAAAAAGATGTTCGGGCGCACATAGAGGCCAGCACTCTTGAAGGAGAGGTGACTAACGAGTTTAATCCTGAGGAGGGACCTTCCTCGAATAGAATTTCTTTTCATACCAGTGAAGAAGGAGCCTATATCTCCCTTTCCACTTCAAAAGGGAATATCTTAATCAAGAAAGTCCAAGAGGACAATGTGCAGATATTAGAGGTTGTAGATTCTTTTTTCTGAAGATATAATACTGTCAAACTCATTCAGGAAGATAAAGTGGACAAACACCATGGAAGGATGAACTCGACTGACTAAAGAGGGGAGGAAAAGCATGGAAGAGCATAAAAAGGTCATGCTGACCGGAAGTGCGGTTATCCTCCTGGTGGCAATTGTCGTTGTGGTTTATTACTTCTTCATTCGTGACAAGGCTAAAGAGTCCTTGCCTGCCCAAGAAGTGGTTGAGGAACAACTTGTGCCTGTTCAGTCCGAAGATTCGGTTGTTGATCCAGATACTGCAACTCCGCTTGAGGTTGAGCTCGATCAGAGCGATGAAGTCCTCAGGGGATTAGCGGGAGGATTGTCTCCTCATCAATCACTGGAGTCATGGTTAAAGAGTAAGGATTTGATTCGCAGGTTCGTGGCTGCGGTGGACAACATCGCTAATGGTTTGAGTCCTCGCTCTCAGATTGATTTTTTTGCTCCCAAAGGAGAGTTCAGAGCTATAAGAAGGAATGGTCGGTATTATGTGGATCCAAGGGGGTACAACCGGTATAATCTTGTGGCGGATGTTTTTGTCTCTCTGGATGTGATTAAAACCATTGAACTTTACAGACAGGCAAAGCCACTCATCCAAGAGGCCTATGCGGAATTAGGCTATCCAGATCAGGATTTTGATGACAAGATGGCGGAAGCCATTGTCGAGCTGCTTAAAGTCCCAGTCGTCCAGGGAGATATGCTTTTGGAACGCAAAGTGATATCCTATGCCATCGCTGATCCCGGATTAGAAAATTTGAGCGAAGCGCAAAAGTATCTTCTCCGTATGGGACCCGAAAATATTCGAAAGATCCAGGGTATGCTGCGCGAGCTTGGTACAACTCTGAAAATACCAGAGTATCTTCTTCCCCGGCCCCGAGTTTATATCCCTGTCGACAGATAATTTAAATCCTTTTTTAATTCATTCCCTAATAAAGCTGGTTCTCTTCCATTTTGGTTGGTTATTTTGTGACTACAATACGCGGAAATGGCATCTCTCCCTTCATATTTTGAGCGCCAGCCCTTCCTTGTTCTTCTCGGTGGATAAGCGAAGGACAGTGGGTGAGAAAACCGTATGCTCCGGCATTTGGATAAAAAAACACGCATCTTTTTCCCCAGCGAGCCCTCGGAGGGGGAACAGCTTCGCTTTCCCCCTTCCGACGCTCGCCTCGCTCCGCTTTCGGCTCTCTGCCTCCCCTTCTCGGGCAGGACCATAACTCCTGCCCTGCGACCAAGGGGGCCTACCCCCTTGGAATCCCCATTGATTTGTGCCCACTAAACAGGCGACAAATCAGGAAAAAGATGCTCTGTTTCAAGCTCCGCTCTCCTCTCCTGCGGAGAGGAACCGTGCCCGCTCCGCCTTCAAACGGTTTTTTCCACCCAAAAGCCTTCGCAAAATAAAATTACTGATTTCGCTGGGGCAAAAGTGGCGTGTTTTCGGAATCCACTGACCTGAGCTTTATTCGACTGGGTAATTGAGCTGAGCGCATACTTCCTGGCGCACCTTTTCTGATGAAAAGTATTCCATCAGATTTTTCCAGGATTTTTGAAGTCGGAGGAGATTCTGGAAGGGATTTTCCTCAGGAGGAGGTGTTATTCTGGCGAGGTGGATGTTTTTCAGGCACTCCATGGCCCCTCTCTTGTCTCCCTCACTCAAGTAATCCAAGGATAGCATGACGTTCGAGCGGAAAATTCTCTCGTCCAAGTCTTCTCTCAAGAATTCTCCTGGATAAATGCCGAGGTCCTCTGCGGTAATTTTCTCCATCCCTGGCAGAGGCTCCTGTGTGTCTAATTTTTTCTTTTCAAACACGAATCGATAGATGTCCTCTCTTACCTTTCTCCATTCGGGATGAGGTTTGGGGGGTGCGTCGTGCTTGATGGAGAGTTGATTATCCAGGAAAAATTTGAATCCGAACATTCTGGCGTTGATCAGGAAGTCAATATCCTCTCCTCGTGTGATTGAAGGATCAAAAGGGATATGCATGAACAAGTTTCGGTGAATGACGGCGTTTCCTCCGAAGACAAAAGGCGTTTCCTTGAGTCTGGGCTCTTGTCCGATAATCTCATTGAAAGCCCTGTTCATGCAATCGATTTTGTTCCAGTGTGTCATCCAGGGAGGAATGTCCTTATTGATCAAGAAGTCGTTATCCGGATTGATGTAGTAACCCGCGACGGCCAGCACATCATTGCCCTCGTGTTTTTTACCGATAAACTCCAGCGCCTTATCCATGAAAAGGGAATCCTCGAAGATTTCGTCATCATCGATCAGAACCGCAACCTCGGAACCCAAAAGATGAGCTGAGAAAAGGCAGAGATTTCGGATATTGGAATAGCCGTCGAGCTGTAAGAGTGGGATTAACTGCTCCTTGTGGTGTTGATTGAGTTGTTGATGAATCTTCGCCAGGTGGGAGTAGGAAAAGAAGAATGTTTCTGCTTCAGGTGCTGAGTCTTTCACGATTGTAGATATTCTCGCTTCAACTTCTTCCTGGATCTCCTGGGCTGTAGAAACGCCCAGGATGACTAGATTAAAATCTTTGTTCTCGAGGATAGATATGCTTTTCAGGGCACGGCCCAATGTTCCTTCTTCATCAAAAGGAGTCGGATGGTCATAGATGGAGTCCGTTTCTTTTATATCTTCAGACCTCTTTCGCCCCCAATAACTGGGTATCACCATTGTGACTTTCATTTTCGGGCTCCTTGATTTGGTAATGAACGTGTCTCTTTCAACATTTTTTCTAAGACTCCTTCCATTATTTGCACACCTTTTTCCCAGGCATATTTTTCCCTGACAAGTTTTCGAGCGTGTGTCCTGATTCTTTCGAAAAGCGTGTCATCCGTCATTAAATCCAGAATCCCTTGAGTGAATTCTTCGGGTCTATCCGCTAGGATGATGTTTTTCCTTTGCTGGGCGGGCACACCTTCTGCTCCCAAGGATGTTGAGACCACAGGACGGCCAATGGCCATAGCTTCCAGAATTTTTCCCCTGAATCCGCCTCCGAGCCTGACCGGACAGATAAAGACCCGGCCTTTTTTCAGGAACGGACGGACATCATCGACTCTGCCTGTGATAGTGACGGCTTGATCCTGGGAGAGACTCTGGATTTCCGGAGGAGGCGCCTGGCCCACTACTATAAATTTGACCTCGGGAAGCCGGGATTTCAACAGAGGCCAGATTTCGTTGGCGAAGTAAAGGACAGCATCCACGTTGGGATAGTGCAGGTAGTTTCCCACAAAGACAATATTCTTCTCTTTTTTAACAAAGTCTGAAAAGGAGAATTTATCCGTGTCCACTCCATGGGGGACCACAGCGATATCGAGTTCAGGTTCTATTTCCAGGAGTTCCTCTTTACCTTGAGGTGTCAGTGTGAGGACTTTATCCGCATTCCTGTATATGTCGAATTCGTATTTCTTCAATCCTTTGAGGTTGATGGCTTCTTTGAGTTTGTCGAAACCGAGCTTTCCATGACGGTAAGCTTTATGACGGGCCAGGTAGTAACATTCGTGGACGGATATGACCCGCTGGACTGGAGGGAGAAGTGTGTTTTTATGGAGAAACTGGCCCATGACAGAGTATTCGGCTATGACAAAGTCATACCTGTCTTTCCGGACCATTTCGGCAATGGTTTCAGCCATTCTTCGGGAACCATGGATTCTCAGGAAGTAATGGGGGATGGATGATGTGAAAAAGTCCCATGAGGCCCTTAAAGGGGAGCGTTTCGGTGGGAGGGGGACGAGTTGTAAATCATGACAAAAGGGCTCCACAGAAGAAATGTATTTTTTCTCTTCTTCCTTAAAGAATGCGGCCAGGGAGACAGTGTGGTCCCGAGAAAAATACTTCAAGCGGTTGTAGATGATGATCGGTCCGCCGATGACCTTTGAATGAGGGAATTCCTTGCAGATGAAGAGGATTTTCATGATGAATCCCGATTGTACTTGCTCAAGGTTCAACTTTCAAGGTCTGGCCGTTTCTCAATCCTTGATTGCGATGAGTTCTTTGATTTGTTTGATGATTTCTCTAACAGCTGTCTCTACGAGGACTTTTCCTTTTTTCTTGTTGGCGAGTGTCGGGTCTCCCCAGATTCCGGTGGGACTGTAATGGCCTTCTCCTTCAGGATTGCGGGTTAAGCCTCTTCGGCCAGGTCTCGAGTCGAAATCTTTAACCGCCTTGCTCATGTTTACTGTTTCTGGGGCGATGTAAAGCATCATGGACGTTTCTCCCTCGTCGGCATGTGTGCCGCCTTCCTGTTTCAGCAGTTCCTGTGGAACTTTTTTATCCACTTCGAGTATGTTTAGATACCAGAGCACTACACCTTCTCGAGCGAGCTCATCCGCTGCGCTCTTCAACGGTCGGAGAGTGGAGACTCCTGTATTGAGAATATAAAACTTCTTAATCCCATAACCGTTCATCGACCTGCAGATATCGATAATCACATTCTTGAAAGTTTCGGCTCGCAAAGAAACAGACCCTGGATATTCCAGGAAGGCTGGATAATACCCGTATTGCAGGGTGGGCAGAACAGCCACAGAGACCTCATCAGTTACTCGATCCTTGAGGTATTCTGCCGTGATGTAATCATTCTTGAGGAGAAGGTGCGGGCCGTGTTCTTTGGTCCGCGCTCCCAGGGCTATCATGACTACCTCAAACTGCTTTAACGTTTTTTCAGCTTCTATCCATGTCAGGTCTTCCAGGTTCACGGATTTAATTTCCTGAGGAGTGAGAGCATGAGGAATGAGTAAAAGAAGCAAGATGGCAATGGTTGATTTTTTCATCGAACTTCCTCCATAATTTGGGGTCGCATCTCAACATTCGACATTTTTCAGATTGATACTCTTTTTATTCTAAAAAATATTGATGATGAGTTCCATTGATTATTAATTACAAAATAAATGTCGAATGTTGAGATGCGACCCCTACCATTTGAAGGGTGATTCCAGGTCAAAATCAGGGATGAGATGGTCCTCCAGAGCAAAGGGCTCAGGTTGGAGAAACATGGTTTCAAAACCCAGATCCTCCGCTTTAGATCTAACCGCACTGTATTCTTTAGAGGATAAACCTCTCTGGATTTCTCGAGGGGCTCTATGACAGGGATGGTACTGGCTCATCAAACTCAGACAGACATAAGGACTGAGGTTGTGAGCGATCCATCCCAGGACGGCACCGGAGTCCGCAGCCTGTCCCGGAAGAACGAGATGCCTGATGATAAGCCCCTGGGTCGCCACATTTTCTTCCGAAAGACACAGCGTAGGTTGTTGACAGTACATTTCTTGAATAACCTGGTGTGCGTTGTGGAAATAATCCGGAGTTCCTGAAAACCGGCTGGCCAGTTCCGGAGAGAAGTATTTCAAGTCAGGAAGATAGATATCAATGATGCCATCCAAGCATTTTATGACTTCTGCCTTTTCGTAAGCATTGGAATTATACACGAGGGGAAGGCGAAGACCTTTAGTCCAGGCTATCCTCAAAGCTCTCAAGATAGGAAGGAGCATGTGAGTGGGAGAGACAAGATTGATGTTCAAGGCCCCCTTTTCTTGAAGTTCGAGGATCCTCTTGGCCAGTTCTTCATCCGCTGTCTGCTCTCCGTGATTGAGCCAGCTCAACTGGTAATTCTGGCAGTACAGGCATTTGAGGTTGCATCCGGAGAAAAAGATCGTCCCGGAGCCAGCGAGCCGGCCTGGGATTTCGATTTTTTCAATGTTCCCCTGAGAAAGGCCGCTCAAGACAGGCTCCTCGCCGTAATGAAGGAGAGTGTGGGATACAGAAGCCTGGTTTCCACTCTGGCAGAAGCCCTTCCCTTCTTTTTTTCTGTTGACTCCACATTCTCGAGGACAGAGCCGGCAGTCAGACTCGTGCACTGAGAGTGTATCCAGTGCTTGATGAATTCTCTCCAATTTATCTGTGATGTTCATTCGAGATCTATTGTCTTTTATGCGATTAACCTGTTTTGGTTCAGCCCTAGAAATAATGGGGTCGCATCTCAACATTCGACATTTTTCAGATTGGTACTCTTTTTATTCTAAAAAATATTGATGATGAGTTCCATTGATTATTAATTCCAAAATTAATGTCGAATGTTGAGATGCGACCCCTTTTTAGAGTTCTCTTCCAAAATTAATGTCAAATGTTAAGATGTGACCCCTTTTTACCTTTTTATTTTATGATGAATTTTACGACCAGAAATCCTCCAAAGAGAAGGATAAAAAACAGAATCGCAAGGAGGTTGAAATATTTATCGATGAAACTCTTGATTTCGGGTCCGAATTTTCGGAATAAGGCTGCAATGGCGAAGAAGCGGAGCGAACGGCTGATTGTTGAAGCGATGACAAAAAGAAAAAAGTTGAGCTTGAAAACTCCGGAGGCGATGGTGAAGACTTTATACGGAATCGGAGTGAATCCAGCGGCAAAAACGTACCAGAATCCGTATTCGTTGAAATTGACCATCACTCGATTGAAAAGGTTTTCTGAGAAACCTGGGATATACTTGAAGAAAAAAGAATCCACTGCTTCCCATATGCCGAAGCCAATCAAGTACCCGATCATCCCGCCTGTTACTGAGGCCAGCGATGTGTAGAAAGCGAACCGCCAGGATTTTTTTATGGCGCCCAGACAGAGAGCAATAAGAAGGGGGTCCACAGGAATGGGGAAAAAAGAACTTTCGGCCAGTGCAAGCAGAAAAAGGGCTAAAGGGCCGTACGGGGTGTCCGCCCAGTGCAGCATCCAGTCATAGAGTTTTCTGAATAATTTCATCGGTAATGGATGTGAAAATATTTTTTAACGTGCGGTGCTGCATTGTGTCGTGGTCTGTTGAATCGGTGTGAAGCGGAGTGACAGTGATGTACCCTTCTTTAATCACCATAACATCGCTGTTCTTGTCGCCAATGGCTTTCGGGTTTCCCGTGCCAATCCAGTAGTAGGTCCTTTTCCTGGGATCCTGTTTTTCGATTATTTCCGGATCGTATCTTTTCTGCCCCAGCTTGACAATCTTAATTCCCCGGAAAGGTGGGGGAGGGATGTTGATGTTGAGAGTCTGATTTTCAGGGATTTTACTTTCTAGCAATTTTCTGACCATGGAGAAGACGATCTTAGCGGCAAAATCAAAATGATACTGGTGGTTTTCATCCGGAAGAAGAGAGACGGCCAGGGATGGGATCTGAAGGAAGGCTCCTTGGATGGCACCTGCCACTGTGCCTGAATAGGAAATATCCTGCTGGCCCAGGTTGGGTCCTCTGTTGACGCCTGAGATGAGCAAGGAGGGCTTTCGGGGCAGCAGCTTCTGTGTAGCCAGATAAACACAATCAGCCGGAGTCCCATCCACCGCGAATACCCTGGCTTTCATTTTTTTGACCCGCAACGGGTGGTGAAGAGTGAGAGCTAGAGAAGTGGCACTTCTTTCCCTATCCGGAGCAATGATGTGGATTTCTCCTGTGTCTTTCAGATGCCTGGAGAGAGACTCTATCCCTTCTGCGAAAAATCCATCATCGTTGGTCAGGAGTATGAGTGGTTTCATGGGTTTCACTTTTATCCTCAGCCATCGTTTCGAACTGTTTGAAGCAGCAGTATCTGAATAGACAGTCAACTGAGAAGAAGCATTTTAACATGGGATGAAGCGGATTGAAACCTCTGGATTTAGACTTGCAGATTCTTCTGGTCAGGATTTTGTTTTTCCCTGAGGAGTCTTGGCACCGATCGACCTGAGCATTGATTCGATTTTTGTTGTCGGCTGTTGACAGGTGTAATCCTGACAGACATAAGCGGTGGCTTTGCTTTCAATACTCGTCATCCGGGAGGTGAAGGGAGCCATCTGTAAGATTGCTGACGGGTCCTTGTCCGTGGGGGTGAAGAGAACAACTTTGTTCGGAACAAATTCGGTCCGCAGAGCTTTGAGTATGGCTTTCGTGTCATCTGCTTCTGTGTCTCCGACAATAACAACTTCGTATGTAGGTCCGATTCCGAAACTAACCGCCACCATCATTTGAGTGAATGCGGAAGGAGAGAGCTCGATATCTTTAGAATAGATACGTCCCGTCTGAGCTGCTTTTTTCTCAAGTTCCGGATTGGAGGTCAATCTGGCCAGGCGGAGAAGGTTGAACATTTGCACTGAATTTCCGGATGGAATCGCTCCATCATATAATTCTTTTTGCCGGAGAGGAAGTTTTTCACCGTCATCAGGAGTGAAGTAGAATCCTCCATTTTTGTCATCCCAAAAATGTTCGATGAGGACTTCATTCAACTCCAGAGCCTCTTTCAAAAAGCGAGGATCAAATGTCGCTTCATAAAGCTCAATGAGGCCGAAAATGAGGAAGGCATAATCATCCAGGAATGCAGTGATGGATGACTGCCCTTCCCGGTTCCGATGGAACAGCCTGCCCTGCTGATTGCGCATGTTGTTCAGGATGAAATCAGTCGCTTTTCGAGCAGAGCGCACAAAAGCAGGCTCATCAAAGGCCACAGCGGCTTTGGCCAGAGCTGCAATCATCAGGCCGTTCCAATCGACTAGAATTTTATCATCCTTGAGAGGATGAATTCGTTTTTCTCTTGTCTTGAAAAGAGACACTCGGATGCTTTCCAGATTCTGGTTCAAAGCTTCAACACTCAACTTTAGGTCTGACGCCATCTCTACCAGAGATTTCTTCTGATGCAGAATATTCGCTCCGGTCTTTCTCCCCGAGGCCTCTTCCGCAAAATTCCCGGCCTTTTCTACGTTGAACACTCTCAAAGTTAAATCGACTTCCTCCTGACTGAGGATTTTCTCCAACTCACCGCTCGTCCAGAGATAGAATTTCCCTTCTTCGCCCTCGCTATCTGCATCCTCAGCCGAGTAGAAGGCTCCTTCGGAGGATGTCATGTCTCGGAGAACATAGGTAAAAATTTCTTTAGCTGTATTTTTGTAGTCGTTGTTCCGAGTGGCCTGAAAGGCTTCGGTGTAGGCCATTGCCAGCAAAGCTTGGTCATAGAGCATTTTTTCAAAATGAGGCACAAGCCATCGAGCATCCGTGGAATAGCGGTGAAAGCCGTAGCCGATGTGGTCGAAGAGGCCTCCTCTGCGCATAAATTGGAGCGTCTTTTCTACCATGTGAAGGGCATTGTCATTGCCTGTTCTCTTCCAGTAGCGGAGCAGAAAAAGAAGGGTGTGAGGAGCGGGGAATTTCGGGGAAATGCCGAATCCGCCGTGTTCTGAGTCGAACTGCTGCTCAAGCTGATGAAAGGCGGCATCCAGCGTATCTTCCTTCAGATCTTTGCCTTGACTGCTTGCCGCTGACTCTTGGAGAGAGGTGACGATTCTGTCCGCAGAAGTTTCAAGCTCTTCACGGTTGTTCTTCCAGAGTCCCTGGATGCGGGGGATGAGTTCCAGCATACCGATTCGGCCAAACCGGTTTTCTTTTGGAATATACGTGGAAGCAAAGAAGGGCTTTTTATCAGGAGTCAAGAAGATCGTCAGCGGCCAGCCACCGCTCCCTGTCAGGATCTGGCAAACTCTCATGTAGACTGTGTCTATATCAGGACGTTCTTCCCTGTCGACCTTGACAGAAATGAATGCTTCATTCATCAATCCGGCCACTTCTGGGTCTTCGAAAGATTCTCTTTCCATCACGTGGCACCAGTGGCAGGTGGCATACCCGATCGAAAGAAATACCGGCTTGTTTTCTTTTTTCGCCCGTTCGAAAGCTTCTTTTCCCCAGGGATGCCAATCCACCGGGTTATGGGCGTGCTGGAGCAGATAAGGGCTTTTCTCGTGAATCAGGCGGTTAACGAATTTTTCTTTTTTTCGCTTCACGTTGACGTGCGGATCATGATCAGGAGCATTTTAAACTGGCGGAGCGCTTTGAGGGCGTGAGGTTGGTCGGCGGGCATGATCACCATTTCTCCTTCTTTTAGCTGGAGGGGATTGCCGGAGATGGTGACCTCCACTTCACCATCCAAACAGAAGACCAGGGCATCGAAAGGGGCCGTGTGCTCACTTAATCCCTGTCCTTTATCGAACGCGAACAGCGTCACCGTTCCGGTTTTTTTGGAGATTATTTCTCGACTGACCACTGAGCCTTCCTGGTAATCGATCATATCGATGACCTTTATGGCCTGAGCTTTTAGTTTCTCCATGCTATTCATTTTTTCGTTTTGATTCATTTTTTCTCCTTGGTTCTAAGCCTTTCTTGAACAGGTTTGCTTCTTAATTCCAGAATCGCGTCAGCTGCGATCCATTTGGCGGGTTTCGAGTCCATTTGTTGAATCTCTTCAGCGACTCTTATCGCTTTCTTATTCAAGGCAAGGTTTCTTTTGCCGATCTGCCTGAGTGCCCAGTTCACCGCTTTTTTCACGAAGTTTCTTTGATCTGTTGATTCCCGACTGATTAGAGGAAAAAATTTCTCGAATGAGCTATCCTCGGTGTTTTTGTCGCTCACAGCCAGCCGGGCCATGAGAACGAAGCCAGCTCTTTTCACGAACTCATCTTCCCTCTGACTCCATTCTGTGGCTTTGGGATAGGCAAACCGGGTCTTTTCGAAAAGGTTCATGCAGCACTGGTCGCAGATTTCCCAATAGTCGAAGTCTTTCACCCATCTTTCCATCTGATCTTCAGTCACTTGTGCCGGCTCATCGATCATGCTCGCCAGAATTCTGGTCTCCCGGATATCTGATGTCCAGAGCTTTTGAGCAAGGTTTCGGTTTCTTCCAGCATCTTTAGCGATCTTTCTCAGATTAGGGATGGATACGCCAAATGTTTTCTGCGGTGTGATCCCGTATCTGGCCATGCCTTCGATAGCCTTGGGGTCTGAAAGTGCGTTGAGTCTTTGTATGATTTCCTTATACGTCATTTGAATATCTCTCTCATCAAGCGCCTCAAGGCCTGGATGCCGTAATGTCTGGATCGGATGTCACTTCCCTGGTCTCTTGTTGAACAATGATATGTCGAGTTGATCCTTTTATTTCTGATTTTATAAAAGAAAAATGGTCGGGACGAGCGGATTTGAACCGCCGACCCCACGCACCCCAAGCGTGTGCGCTACCAGGCTGCGCCACGTCCCGACCAGAAAGAGTTATTATAGCAAATCAGGAGGGATTTTTTATACTTTTTCCGATTTTTTATCCAGCGATGAAGCAATTTCCTGAAGTTGATCCTTGACTCGATAAAGGACCTTTTTCAGACGGTCAGGATGCACGGGAGTGGATGTTTTTATCCCGAATTCTTCTTCGATCTTTCTCTTGGCTCCCGCTAGAGTCATTCCCTCTTTTTCCAGCAGCTCCTTCAGCCGGAAAATGATGGTCAAGTCCTTTTTTCTGAATATCTTTTCTCCAGTGCCTGTCTGGCCGGCATGAAGAAAATAAAGCTCGTTTTCCCAAGCGTCTATAACTTCCGGATCAATTTTAGTAATCCGGCTGACCTCTTGGAGCCGGTAAGCCATTTTGTCCGGAATTTTTTGGCTTTTCATTTTGTGTTCAATATGTTGGCGAGAATTGGACTGTTTTAGAATCCCCGCAAGCACACCTATCTGTCAGCAAACGAATTGTTTTCTACCACACTTGACTCAACCGTAAATTAACACGTAATCTCCCTTTCGTCAAGTTAAGACCAAGATTGTTTAATTTGAGAAGAAAAACTGGGCGGAACTTCAAAACCTCCACTATTTTGAGCCGGACAAGGCGGTTTTAGCCAGTCAATCCAAGCATTGTCAAGAAGTGTCATTCTGAAAGTCGTCCCTATTCATAAAAAATAAGTGAATAATATAGTTTTGCAGTATTCTGCTCTTTGGAAGTAAAGTGTTTAAGAATTTTGAAAAATATGTTTCTAGCATTCTCTGTTTTGATTTATGTCAAATTCTCCCGTGAGAAAACGCGCTATAATCATGTTCACAAAGAAAAGAATCGTTGGATATTTCTGACCATGGGCATCGATGAAATATTTTTATTCGCATATTTATTGACTCCCATTGTGAAGTGCAATAATTTAAGTGTATGAAAGGAGGGATAACATGAGCAAATCAGTCGACAGCAATAAAATAGACAAACAGGAGTTGCTGAAGAGAATCATAAAGGAGCTTCATGCGGGAGTGCCAGCGGCAAAGCTGCAGAAGAAGTTCCACAGTATTATCAAAAACACATCGTCTGAAGAGATTGCCGATATGGAAAATGCCCTGATCAAGGAGGGCTTTCCCCCTGAGGAAATCCAGAAATTGTGTGATGTCCATGCTCAAGTGTTTAAGAAAAGCATTTCAAAAGTCGGAAGACCGAGCAAACTTGCCGGCCATCCAATTCACACTTTCATTCAGGAGAACAAGGAGACAAAGAAGATAATCAAAAAGCTTTCCAGCATGTTAAAAAGATTGAAAAAGTCAGGACCTAAAGAATCGGATAGGGGTGAACTTAACAAAGAATTTGACCTGTTGAAAGAGATAGAAAAACATTATCTCAGGAAGGAAAATCAACTTTTTCCAGCGCTGGAGGCCAAAGATTTCACAGGGCCGTCAAAGGTCATGTGGGGAAAGCACGATGAGATTCGGGAGCATATGAAAAAGGCTGAAAAATTCCTCAAAGAAAGCAAGTGGGAAAATTTTTACCGGCAATTCAAGATCCTTTCTTCGGCTATCAAGAAGATGATCTTTCTTGAGGAAAAAATACTCTTCCCCACTGCTGCGAGAAAGCTTTCCACTCCGGAATGGATAAACATCAAACAGGGAGAAAAAGATATTGGCTATGCCTGGATTACCCCTTCTAATCTGTGGGATGCAGAGCTGGCCAGAACGATGGAAGAGGATCAAAAAGAGACCATCTCTGAGGCCGGAAAGGAAGCAGGCAAGATAAAACTCGACCAGGGATATCTAACCCAGGAACAGCTCACCCTTTTACTCAAAAAGTTGCCTGTTGAGATTACCTTCGTGGATGAAATCGATAAGGTCTGCTTTTATTCTGCCCACGAGGACAGGATATTCCCCCGAAGCCCAGCTGTCATCGGGAGAGAAGTCCAGAACTGTCATCCGCATAAGAGCGTTCATATCGTCAATGAAATCCTGCAGAGTTTTAGAGAAAAGAAAAAGGTTGTCGCTGAATTTTGGATTCAGAGGGACGGGCAATTCATCCATATTCGGTATTTCCCAGTTTATGATGAAAACGGACATTACAAGGGAGTGATCGAAGCCACCCAGGAAGTCTCGCACATCCGTTCTCTTCAAGGCGAACGGAGAATTCTTGACTGGTGATGGAATTTAATGGTTGATAGAGTTTTTATTTTCCATTTCTGTTTGACTTGACGATTTATCTGTTCTTTTAAAAAGGAAAAATGAAAACTTGATTCTTTTGTCTGAGAGGCTGCCACGCTCCTCTCGAAACGACGACATACATCCATTCGCTTCATAAATCAGGGGAAGATTATGAAAGTTTTCATGGCCTGACCCGGATGGCTTTTTCTGATATAATTCGAACGAGCGGTTGAAAACATGGCAGCCAAAAATGATGAAAAACATGTGCCTCTGGCCGAGAGGATGCGTCCCAAATCTTTGGACCGGTTTTACGGACAGGAGCATATCATCGGGGAAGGGAAGATTCTTTCCCAACTCATCAAGGCTGACCGTCTGGTTTCCCTTATCTTTTGGGGACCGCCAGGCTCTGGGAAGACCACTCTGGGATACATCCTGGCTGAGCATTTTAACTTGCCCTGCATGTTTTTCAGTGCGGTTCTCTCAGGGATCAAGGAAGTCAAGCAGGTCATGGTCAGGGCAGAGAGCCACAAGAAGATTTACAAACAACCGACTATCATTTTTATCGATGAGATCCACCGTTTCAATAAGGCGCAGCAGGGCGCTTTCCTCCCCTATGTGGAAAAAGGGGATATCATCCTTTTTGGTTCGACCACAGAAAATCCCTCTTTTGAAGTCATCGCTCCTCTCCTCTCGAGGATGAAGGTTCTGGTTCTCAACCCCTTATCCAATGAAACTTTAACCCAGATCATCAATGATGCTCTAAATGATGAGGAAAACGGGCTCGGCCAGCTCCATCTCAAGCTCGAAGGCCAGGCACCACAGATGATCATAGATTATGCGAACGGCGATGCCCGCCGAGCACTGAATACTCTTGAAATCGCTTCCAGCTTGGTCAAGGGCAAAAAGATATCCACCAAGGAAGTCAAGGAAGCCCTGCAGAAGAGGATCCTTCTCTACGATAAAAAAGGTGAGGAGCACTTCAATCTGATTTCCGCCCTGCACAAAAGCTTGAGGAACAGTGATGTGGATGCCTCCCTGTACTGGCTGGCCCGGATGCTCGCCGCAGGAGAAGAGCCACTCTACATCGCCCGGCGACTGGTGAGGTTTGCCTCAGAGGATATTGGGCTGGCTGATCCTCAGGCGTTAGCTATCGCCCTCAATGCCAAGGAAGCTTATGATTTCATCGGCTCTCCCGAAGGAGAGCTGGCTCTGGCAGAAGCGGTGATTTACATGGCATCAGCCCCTAAAAGCAACCGCGCGTATGTGGCCTTTGGCAAAGCCATGAAGGATGTCGAGGCCAGCCCTTTTGAGCCCGTGCCTTTCCATCTTCGAAATCCGGTGACAAGCCTGATGAAAGACGTGGGATACGGAAAAAATTATGCCTATGCGCATGATTTTGCTTTTTTGACAACAGATATGGAGACGTTCCCCAAAAAATTAAAGGGAAGGAAGTACTATGAACCCGGGAACCTGGGTTTGGAAAAGGATATCCAGAAGAGAATAGACTGGTGGAATGCGATCAAGGCCAGAATCGGGAAGGAAAAGAGGGATCGGGAAGCTCGATTGGAAAAAAAGGATAAAAAAGAAAAAACTGAGAGTAATAATAAATTGAAAAATGAGTAAAAAAAGGGGGGCAGGTTTTTTTGGGGCTATCCCTTTCAGTCCACATC